>JAOAIM010000086.1:0-2706 GCA_026414705.1 Verrucomicrobiia bacterium
CCACGCTCCCACGCTCCGACGCTCTGACGCTCCCACGCACGCTCAACGCTGTTGCGCCCCTTCGGGGCTTGAGAGGATGAGGGGGGCGCACCAACCCAGGGCGTTGCCCTGGGCTACCGTTGTGGTCGCGCCTTCGGCGCTCAAGGCGGTCGGTGAAAAGGTGTTTTTCGGCGGGACGCCGAAACCGGCACGCGAGACGCGCGCGCTCCCCCTTTCATTGCCAATTTCCAATTGCCAATTTGAAATTTGCAATTTGCAATCCCCCACGCGCCGACGCTCCACGATCCATTCGATGTTCGATGTTCAGTGTTCGTTGTTCGATGTTTTGGCGGCGTACGCCCGCGCTCCCTCTCCCAGCGGGAGAGGGTTGGGGTGAGGGAGAGCGCGTCTTGGGCAGAAAGGTGTCCAAACGCTTGCGGCGTTTCACCCTCACCCTGTCCCTCTCCCTCGAGGCAAAGGGAATTCCCCAAGCCGCGCACGGGGAACGCGATGACCCGCGACGCGCGCAGAGCCCTGTTCAAAGTTCAACGTCAGAGTTCGGCGTTTTGGGTGGTCGCGTCGCCGCGTTCGCACTGCCCGCGCGGACGGCGCCGACAAACCGTTTGCCCGTCGCGGCGGCGGTCACTACCGTGTGCCCCATGCACTGGCTCGTGTTTGCGCTCATGACGGTTGTCTCCTGGGGTGTGTATGGCGTGTTCCTTCACACCGGACAGCTTGAGATGAAAGACCCCGTCCACGGACGCTACAAAGCGTTTTTGTTCGTGGGACTGGCGTATTTTCTGACCGCGGTGCTCGCGCCGCTGGGACTGCTGCTGGCACGGGGCGCGGACTGGCAGTATCCGAAGGCGGGGATGCTCTGGTCGTTGATGGCGGGCATTGCCGGTGCCGTGGGGGCGTTTTGTGTATTGTTGGCGTTTGGCGCGCGGGGCACGCCGGCGGTTGTCATGGCGATTGTGTTTGCGGGCGCGCCGATTGTGAACGCGCTGGCGTCGCTGCTGCATCATCCGCCCGCCGGCGGTTGGGGCGCGATCAAACCGCAGTTCTACGTGGGCATCGTGCTGGCGGCGCTGGGCGGCAGTCTGGTGACGCTCTACAAACCGGCGCCGGGGCCGGCCCAACCCCACGCGCCCGTTGAACTACCCGCCCCGCCCCGTCCGTGAGCGCTGCTGCGACAGGCGACCCGCCCTTCGCCGCGCGCGCCGAAATCGAGGCGGCGCAACTTGAACAGTTGCGTTCGCTGCTGGCGGAGTTGTTCCCCGCCAACCGGTTTTACACGCAAAAACTTCAGGCCGCCGGCGTCACGTTTGATGTCGCGTCGCTGGCGGATTTCCGCGCGCGCTTCCCCTTCACGACCAAGGCCGAACTGGTTGAGGATCAGGCACACCATCCGCCCTTTGGCACGAATCTCACCTGGCCGCTGGAACGCTACACGCGGTTTCATCAAACCAGCGGCACGCGCGGCGCGCCGTTGCGCTGGCTCGACACGCCCGAAAGCTGGGAGTGGATGCTGGAGAACTGGATGGAGGTGTTTCGCGCGGCGGGCGTCGGGGCGGGCGACCGCGTGTGTTTTGCGTTTTCGTTCGGGCCGTTCATCGGGTTCTGGCTCGCGTTCGAGTCCGCCGAGCGCCTCGGTTGCCTGTGTTTGCCCGCCGGCGGCTTGAGCACGACGGCGCGGCTGCGACTGATGGCCGAGACCCGCGCCAACGTGCTGTGCTGCACGCCCACCTATGCGCTGCACATGGCCGAGGTCGCCGCGCGCGAGGGGTTGGATTTGCGCCAGTTGCCGCTCAAATGCCTGCTGGTGGCAGGCGAACCCGGAGGCAGCGTGCCAGCGGTGCGCGCGCGCCTGCAAGCCGCCTGGCCCGGAGCGCGCGTCTTCGATCATCACGGCATGACCGAGGTCGGGCCCGTGACCTTTGAATGCCCGAAACGCCCGGGCGTGCTGCACGTGCTCGAACCGGCGTTCCTGGCCGAGATCGTGGACCCGAACACGGGCCGGGCGGTTGCACCCGGCCAACCTGGCGAACTGGTGCTGACGCCGCTGGGCCGCACCGGCTCGCCGCTGTTGCGCTATCGCACCGGCGACCTTGTGCGCGCGGAGGTGCGATCCGCGCAGCCGGACGCGCCCCCGTGCGCCTGCGGACGCCACACCCTCGCGCTCGAGGGCGGCATCCTCGGCCGCACTGACGACATGCTCATCGTGCGCGGGGTGAACGTGTATCCGTCGGCCGTGGACGATCTGGTGCGGCGCTTCGGCGAGGTCGCCGAATATCAGGTCTGCGTCAGCACCGGGCGAGCGCTGACCGAGTTGAGTGTGACAATCGAGCCGATGCCCGGGTGCGCGGACGTGAGCCGGCTGATGGCGCGGGTGGCCGAGGAGTTCAAAAACGTCTTCGGCCTGCGCGTGCACGTGCAGGCAGTTCCACCGGGCAGCCTGCCTCGTTTTGAGCACAAGGCGCGTCGTTGGTTGATCAAGCCGCAGGCCGACGTGCCTCCGGCGCCGTCGCCGCGCGCTTAGCCGGGCGTTTTTGCAGCCCCGGCGCCGGGCGCGCAACGCGACGCGACGCGCGAGGGATGGCGCAAAAAAATTTTTGGGGAAAGCCAACTTCAGCCTTGAATTGGCGCGCGCGGTGCGGCGTCATTTTTCTCGCCGGAAGAGTCTTCAACGGGTTGCGCGTATGGCGTGGCGAATGGCTGTTACAGCAG
>JAOAIM010000086.1:2804-15727 GCA_026414705.1 Verrucomicrobiia bacterium
GTGCTCCTGATCACGGTGGCCGGGTGTCGCCAGCCGCAAAGTCGCCAACCCTCCTTTGCGCCCCCGCCGCCGGCGCCCTCGGAGTCCAAACCCGGTCGTTCCTCCCTGGCGCGGGTGCAATACGACGAGACTTACGACGCCGAGATCAACGGCATCATGGAGCTGGCGAGCAAGGGCCTCTGGGAGGAGGCGCGCGACCGCGCCCGCGCCCTGCGCGCGCGCGACCCCCAGAACGGGATGCTCGAACGGCTCGAATCCTGGGTTTCCAAACAGTGCGAAAAACGCCGCGAGCAGGCCCTCGAAAACGAAATCCGCCGCATCGAATCCAAAGACTCCGTGTTCAACCCCACGCTCCGTTCGCTGGCCACCGAACAAAAAGATCGCGGCCTGCCCGCCAGCAAGGACATCCGCGACACCCTCGACCGCATCGAAAACCAGCCCTACATCCCGGACAGCTACGGGCGCATCATTCGTGAGAAGGGACCGTTGTTTGATCTGGACGCCACCAACACGCCCGTTGCGCAGATGCTCTCCAAACCCGTGAGCATCCACCTGGACAATGTCCCGCTCGAAACGCTCATCCTGCAGTTGAGCCAGTCGGCGGGCATCAACATCGTCACCGACAAGGGCCTGCCCGCACTCAAGCAGGTCCTGAGCGTCAATGTGGACAACGTCACCCTGGGCGAATTTCTCCGATATCTGGGCCGCAACTACGACCTGCAATTCCAGGTCGGGCGCGATCTGGTGTGGGTGGTGGACGCCAAAGACCCCAAGCGCGTGATGGAGGAAACGCGCTTTTTCCGGCTGCGCAAGGGCTTCGTGCTGCCCGCGCAATTCGGCTCCGAAGAAGCCACGCGCCAGACGGTGACCGCCGGCAACGTCACCACCGTGACCGAAATCCAGCGCCACCGCAAATTCGTCAACGACGAAGCCCCGCCGATTCCCTCGCTGGAGCGCGCGATCACCAACCTGTTCACTGGTTCGAAATACATGATTGATTACGAGCGCAACTTGGTGGTCGCGCGCGGCACGCCTGAGCAGCTCGACGAGCTGGAGCGCATCATCCGCGAGTTCGATCAGCCCATTCAGCAGGTGCTCATCGAGGCGCGCTTCGTCACCGTTTCCAAACCGGCCTTTCTGCAACTGGGCGTGCTCTGGGAAACCGCGCGCGGCAACCCGCCCGCGCGCGTGCCGCAGGATTTCACCGGGCTGGTCGGCACCTCGCTCATTCCGGGCCTGGGCGTCGGCATCCAGGAAACCTTCACCAACATCCTCGACAGCAAAACGCTCCGCGCCACGATCAGCGCGCTCGAACAAAGCGGCGAGAGCCAGACCCTGAGCGCCCCGCGCCTGACGGTGCTCAACAACCGGCCCGCCAGCATCGCCGACGGCAAGGTGCAGTATTACTACGAGGAGTATCAGGTCAAAACGACCGTCCAGCAGTATTACACCGCCTCCTCGTTCGTGCCCGCGGGCAAGCCCACCAAAATCACCTCCGGCACCGAACTCAACGTGCTGGCCAGCATCAGCGGCGACGGCAAACACATCCTGCTGGCGCTCAACCCGCGCGTGAACACCGACGTGCAACTGGTCAAATTCGCCACGCTCACCGATTTCCAGGGCACCGATCCGGCCACCGGCCAGCGCATCACCAGCACCTTCGACATCAGCCTGCCCCAATACCGCACCCAGGAACTCTCCACGCGCGTCGTCATCAAGTCCGGCGAAACCGTCGTCATGGGCGGGGTGCTCGAACGCGAGCGCAGCACCTTTGTGGAGGCCGTGCCCGTGCTGGGCAACCTGCCGGTCATCGGCCCGCTCTTCCGCCGTCGCACCGAGGTGGACAAACCCCGTTACCTGCTGGTCTTCGTCACCGCCACGATCGTCACCGACACCGGCGAATTTCTCATTTACGAATGAGCCGCTCCGTTCTCCCGCGCGCCGCTGCCCGCCTCAACGCCAGCCGCGTGCTCGCCGTGGACGCCGGCAGCCGCTGCGTGCGCGTGTTGCTCCTGGAAAACTGGTTCGGCCAACTGCGCCTTCGCCGTCACCAAACCCTCGACCTCCACGAAGAGGGCCTGGTCGCCGCCGATGAACTCAAAGCGCACCTCCAATCGCTTCTGGAACTTTGGGGTCGCCCACCCATCGCGCTGGCCCTCCCGCAACTGATCGCCGTCGCTCAGAGCGTCGAGTTGCCCCTCGATCCTCAAACCGATCCGCGCCAGCTCATCGCCGGCGAAATCGTCAAACTCCGCGGCGCCAGCGACAGTGCCATCGCCTACGACTTCGCCCGACTGCCCGCGCGCGATCCGGCCCGCGCCCGGTTCTGGGTCAGCTTTTGCCAGGAAACCGAACTGCGCCAGCGCATCGCCGCGCTCGGCCTGGAACACGAGGATTTCCGCGACCTCACCCCGGCCGCCAATGCGCTCTTCACCGCCTGGAACGCCTTGCACCCGGACGTTGCCCAGGCCCTGCTCGTTCACGCGGGCGCGCAGGAAACCATCCTCCTGCTCGTTCAAGACGGGGTGGCGGTGTTTGCCGATGCGTTCAGCGGCGGCGGCCAGGCGCTCACCCGCGCCCTGGCCCAGGCCCGCGGCTGTCCCGAACCTGTCGCCGAAGCCCTCCAGCGCAAGACCAACCTTTTCACCGGCGGCGAGCGCGTGCCCGAACTTCAAACGGCCGTCCGCGCCTGGTTCGACGAACTCCAGCGCCAGCTTGCTGATGATCCCCATGCGCGTCGGTTGCAGGAAACCGGCGACCTGGCGCGCCTGCCCGTGTTCGTCAGCGGCGGTTTCTTCGAAGCGCCCGGCCTGCTCGAATGGTTGCGCGCT
Source organism: Verrucomicrobiia bacterium (assembly GCA_026414705.1). Taxonomy (GTDB): domain Bacteria; phylum Verrucomicrobiota; class Verrucomicrobiia; order Limisphaerales; family JAOAIM01; genus JAOAIM01. The sequence continues at coordinate 5,636 of JAOAIM010000086.1, forward strand.
CAGACCGGTTGGGCATTTGAACCCTGGCGTTCCAATGCGCCTCTAGCCGCACTGCTTCCCGAGCGGGGCTATGAAATCGCTCTGGGCGCGGCACTGCAGGCGCTTGGCGAGCCGCCCCAACCCATCTCGCTCCTGCCCGAAGACCTTCGCACCCGCTGGCGCGCCCGCCGCGCCCGGCAACGACTCGAACTGGCCAGCGCCGGCCTGCTGCTCGCCGGTTTCGTCGCCCTCGGCTTCGCGCTCGCCCAGAACGTCGCGCTCATCCGCGAGAAAACCGCCCTGCGCGACAAGGTCGAAGCCGCCCTGGAAACCGTCGAGGCCAACCGCGCGCTAACCGTCGAACTGCTCGACCGCTTCGACATCTTCCGCCCGCTGTTCGAGCGCCAGCAGTTCACGCAGGACACGTTGCACACCTTGCGCCGACTCGACGCGGCGCGCGGCGACCAGAATTTTTGGTGTGTGCTGATCGCCGACCAAACCTCGTATTTCAGCCATCCGCCCGCCGGCAGCGCCACCAATCCGCCTGCGCCCGCCACCGAACCGCTCCGTGCCCGCGCCGCGTTCCCCGCCGCCACCAACCCGCCCCCGGCCCGACCCGGTTACATCGCCGAAGTCTGCGTGCCTGACGACCTGGACAACGCCCGGCGACTCCTCAGCGCGCTGGTCAACGACCTCAAAAAAGACGCCGTCTTCGCTCGCGTGGACCTGCTCTCCGAAGACCTGCGCCGACCGCTTGCCGATCCCAAAGTGCTGTTGCCCGACCGGCATTTCGCCATCGCGCTCGACTTCGCCGCCACCGAGTTTCAACCTCCGCCCGTCCCCCGTCGCCCGCGCGCCGCACCGCCCCCGCGGGCGACGCGAACCGAACTGCGCGCCGCGCCGGCGCCGCTGGCCCCGGGCGACCGTGCGACCTCCGCGACCCGACCCTGACCATGCGCCTGAGCCCCGAACTGCGCCGTCGCAGCGTCGTGCCACTGCTGGCCGCGGTGCTCGCCGCCGGTTATTTCTTCGTGTTGGCGCCGCTCAGCCGCCGCGCCGCCGCGCTCGACGCGCCCTTGCAACAGTCCTGGCGCAAACTCACCGTTGCGCTCGGTCAGACCAACGCCGTGCGCGTGGACTTCACCGCCATCACCAATCAACTGGCGGAAACCCGCCGCGCCATCGCCGCGCTCGAATCCGCCCGCCAGCGCGCCCTGGCCCGCATCCACCCCGGCGAGACGCTCCGCAGCCGCCTCAACCAGCCGTTCCAACTGGTGGACTACGACAATGAGGTCGGTCAGCGCGCCGCCGCCCTCACCCGCCTGGCCCGCGAACACAACGTCGCCCTCGACGCCGCCGTCTTCGCCGGTTTTCCCCGCCAGACCGCCGACATCCGCGAACCCAATTTGCTCTGGGCCGAGTTGGAGTTCATTGACCTGTTGTTGCAGGCGGCGATTCGGGCGCGCGTCGCTGCCATCCATTCGGTCACGGCCCTGGCCGCGCTCACCAATGCGCCGCCGACCAACGGCCCGGCCACGCTCGCCGAACTGCCCGTGCAACTGGAACTCTCCGGCCCGGCGCCGAACCTCGCTCGCTTCCTGGAAACGCTGCCGCAACGCGGTGAGGAACTGCGCGCCGCCGGCCAGACCAACGTGCCGGCGGACAAGCCCGCGCTGTTCATCGAGCGGCTGGTGCTGCGCAAACAAACCCCCGAACGCCGCGATGAGGTGCGCGCCACGCTCCGCGCGGTGGGATTCGTGCTCCGGGAGGCCGCACCATGATCCGGGACGTTTTGCGAAGTCGCTGGTTCGCCGCCACGGTGCACGTCGCCGCGTGGTTGTTGTTGCTGTTCATCCTGCTGCACGCTGGCGGGCGTCATCCGCTGTATCGGGAGGCGCGCTACGATCCCACCGCCGTGAGTTCGCTCGTGCCGGTGGCGCGCCTGGAAGGTCTCCTTGCCGCGCCGAACGTTGCCGGAACGAACTCCACCAGCGCGCCGGCGGCGCGCAGCGTGTTCGACACGACCTACTTCATTCCGCAAACCGCGCCGCCGCCCCCGCCGCCCACCACGCGCAAGGTCGAGCTCACCTACCTGGGCTTTTTCCGCACCGGCGAGCAAACGCCGCGTGCGTTGATCCGGTTTGGCGACGCGCTGGCGAGCGTGCCCGTGGGCGCGCCCGTGGTCACCAACTGGCACATCGCCGCCGTCACGACCACCTCCCTCACGCTCACCAACAGCGGCGCGCAGACCAACCTCTGCGCCCTCAACGCCAAGCTCGTTCTGGAAATTCCGCTCCAGTGAGCCGGTGCGCGCCCGCCTGCCGGAGGTCGGGTCGGAGAGCAACCGCTGTGGCGTGGGATCGCGCAACCGGTCGGCCACCCTTGCCGCTGGGACGGCAAAGGCAAATCGGGAAATGGACGGTTGGCATTCGTTGCCGCGGGGAGATTGGAGCGGGTGAAGGGAATCGAACCCTCGTCTCAGGCTTGGGAAGCCCGCGTTCTACCATTGAACCACACCCGCTCCCAACGGCTGCGATTCTTACACCAGTCGCCCGGCGCTGGCAACCGCTTTGGTGAACGCGCCCCGCCGTTGCTGTAACGGCCCCGACGCAACGCGCGCCGCACCGATGGAATCACCGCACGATAAACGGCGCGAACTCGGCGTGGTGATGCGGCGGCAGCCGGACGGTGAATCGCGCCGCGGCGGCCGTGTAACGTCGTTCAAGCACCTGCGCCACCTCGTAGAGCCGCGCGATCACGCCCGCCTGGGAATGTGGAATGCGCAGGTCGAGCAGTTCGCGTTCGGGCCGGATGCGCGCGCCGATTTCGGCCAGCAACTCGTCCAGGCCGATGCCCTCGGTTGCCGAGATGGCGACCGCGTCCGGATGCAATTCCCGCAGCCGCGCCAGGGCAAAGCCGCCGTCGAGTTTGTCCACCTTGTTGAGCACCATGAGGGTGGGTTTGTCAGCGGCGCGGATTTCGCGCAAGACGGTGTTGACGGCGGCGATTTGTTCCTCGGCGTGCGGATGGCTCGCGTCCACCACGTGCAGCAGCAGGTCGGCCTCGACGACTTCTTCGAGCGTCGCCTTGAAAGCTTCCACCAGGCCGTGCGGGAGTTTGCGGATGAAGCCGACGGTGTCGGTGAGCAGGATGTTCTGGTTGGTGGGCAGGCGCAGGCGGCGCGTGGTCGGATCGAGCGTGGCAAAGAGCAGGTCGTCGGCGTATGCGTTGGCGCCGGTCAGCCGGTTGAGCAGGGTGGATTTGCCCGCGTTGGTGTAGCCGACGATCGAGGCCAGCGGCCACTGGCGGCGCTTGCGTCCGGCGCGCTGGGTCTCGCGCTGACGGCGGACCTGTTCGAGTTCGCGACGGATGTGGTCAATGCGCTCGGAGACCTTGCGTCGGTCCACTTCCAGTTGGGATTCGCCCTCGCCACCGCGCATGCCAATGCCGCCCTTCTGGCGTGAGAGGTGTCCCCAGAATCGCGTCAGGCGCGGCAGCAGGTGCTCCAGTTGCGCCAGTTCGATCTGAAGCTTGCCCTCGCGGGAACGCGCCCGGCGCGAGAAGATGTCCAGAATCAACGCCGTGCGATCGAGGATTTTTGCGCCGAAGATTTTTTCCAGGTTGCGCGCCTGGGCCGGCGACAACTCGTCGTCGAAGATCACCGTGTCCACGTTTTCGCGGCGGCACCAGTGAGCAAATTCGTCCGCCTTGCCCCGACCGATGTAGGTGGCCGGATGGGGCGCATCGAGTTTCTGCGTGCCCTCGCCCACGACGCGCGCCCCGGCCGAGGCGGCCAGTTCGGCCAGTTCATCAAGGGATTCGCGCCAATCGTGCCCGTTGCGCGATTTCCATTCCACGCCGATCAAAAAGGCGCGTTCGGGAGATCGCCGACTTGTTTCGATGAGAGCTTTCAACGCGTTTGTCTCAATCTTCCACCATCATGATAGCAGGTTGCCGTCCGGCGACAAGGGCAGGGCCTGGGGCCGCCGGAGGTGCGGGGCGTGAAGCCCCTGCCCTGCTGCCCCACGGAGCGAGCGCTCCGCGCATGACCGCTCAGAAGCCGAGCATCTGCTCCAGACCGGCGCAGGCCTCGTTGAGTGCGGGCAGTTCGGGCTCGAGCCGGACCGGGATGTCGAGTTGGGCGGCGACCGGTTCGAGCATTCGCGCCACGCGGGACCGTCGCACGTGGAGGCTTTCGGGCCGGTGTCGGAGGTAGTCCAGGGCTTTGCTGAGCACCGACGCGAGCATGGGCGACGGATCGGTGCTGAGTTGCTCGGAGATTTTGAAGCTGACGACCAGGCCGGAGGCGCGGTCCACGGCCAGGGCGACGGTCGGAAACCAGGGGCGCTCCGGGCCGGTGAGGGCTTGTGGGAGATAAAACGTGTCCAGTTCGAGTTGGAAGCCCTGCGCCTGGGGCAGTGCGGCGAATCGCCGCAGCTTGCCTTCGCTCAAGGTTACCGGTGCGGGCATCGGCTCGGCCGGGGGCAGCAGGGGATGCCAGTTGATGTCTTCGGGGCGCAGGGCGTCGCCGGCGGGGTCGAAATCCTCGGGCACGAATGCGACTTCTCCGGGCGGATGGTCATCCCAAAGGTTCGGGCAGGCTTGAGCCAGGCGCGCCACCGCCAGCGCCCGGGGCAGGGCAAACAGGAGCGTCCGGGCTTCCTCCGCGTTCACGGGCCACGGGAGATAACCCGGTAGAATGCTGCGAAACAGCGGCCACACGTGCCCCCGTTTGCGAATGGGCGAGTAGGCTGCGGCGGTGAGCGCGGCGCGGTCTTCCCTCCACAGATCAGCGCGCGTGGTGAATTCCACCTCGATGAGGTCGGCCTCGAAGCCCTTCTCCTGAAACCACGCCCACGGTTCGCCCTGCACGTCGTCCGCCACGGTGGTCAGCAACCAGCGATGGCCGGCCTCGCGCCGATAGACTTGCAGCGCATACAACTGTCCCAGGTTGCCCAGCACCGAGCACAACAACACCTCGCCCGTCTGCGGATGTTTCAACCCGATCACTTGCGAATCGCTCATCCAGCGCCACGGCGCCTGCCGCAGGAATTCGTCCGCCGCCGCAAGCAACGGCTTCAAAATTTCCAGCGGGACCACGGGCGGCTCCGGCCAGCGACCTGCTCTTTTGCGTTGTAATCCGCTCACGGCGCAAGCCAAGCGGGCGATGCCAAAATTGCCAAGCACGAAAAGCGCGCGCAGCCACCCTGACGGCAAACCCCGCCGGCCCCGGCGCGACGCGAAGTCATCGCGCCCGGGTCGCGACAAACGGGACGGCGCTCAAACCTGCGACGGAGCGCCCGAAAAATTGGCTTGTTCTCATCCCCGGTGCAGGGTTAGGCGTAGGAACGCTGGGGGCAGGCCACCGGCGTTGCGCGGTTGGAGGGCCGCGCCGGCGGGCGCGTCCGGTCGGCCGGCTTTCGAGCCATCAACCAAATGAACGAACCATGAAACGGTACCTTCCCTTGCTGGCGTTGGTCGGGGCGCTCGGCGTCAGCTCGCTCCGTGCCCAACCCGTCGTCACCGTGACCCAGGGCGAAGAATGGAACCTGGCTGCCAGCTACGAGGCCGGCGACCTGATCCAGGGATTGATCCCGGAGGTGTTGCCCGGTGACATGGGTTGGCATCCGGCCAACACCGATCCGCTGGATCAGTTGCCCGCGTTCACCGACGGCATCGGGATTCGTCACACGGGGTTGACCGGTTTGCTGAACGATTTCCCGCCGGCGGGTCAGCCGGCGAAGTTGATTCGTTATGCGCTGCCCGTGCCCGCCGACGTGCAGGAAGTGCGCATGTTCACCGGCAACAACGGGCGCGACGGGCGCGTCTTCCACACCTACACGGTGCGGTTTTCCTCTGACGGCGCGCAAACCTTCAGCGGGTTGATCTATGTGCAGTCCCATCCGTCCGGAACGCTCAACAACGCGCAGTTCAATCAATGGCGCGTGGTGCTCTCGCAACTGACTGATGCCTCCGGCTGGCTGGCGCGCGGCGTCACTCACATCGAGTTCCGCATCTACGCCGTGGACAACACCCAGGGGCAGATGCGCGATCCCTTCAATGGCGTCAACCCGTTCACCGGATTGAACGACGGGCTGACCGCGGCCTTTGTCTCGCCGTTGGTCTGGGAGATTGACGTGCTGGGCCAGGACAGCCCGCCGCGCCTGAGCGCGCGTCGCTCGGGCGACAACCTCGAACTGACGTGGCGCGCCCGCGCTCCGAGCGCCGTCATTCAAACGAGTCCACGAGTGAACCCGCCGGAGTGGACGGATTTGAACCCGCAGCCGGTGATCGAGTCCGACGGTTTTTCGCGCCGCGTCAACGTTCCCATCGGCAACGAGCCGGCATTTTTCCGAATCTTGCTCACGCCCTGAGTGCGGCGCGGCGTTGTTGTCGCCACAATTGAGCCTCGAAACGGCGGTTGCCGCGCGGTGGCATTCCTCCGCCAGGGATGGAACACGGATTCAACACGGAAGTTTCCTGAAAAACCGCGTTTACCCACCGGGCAAACAGCGGTTTGTGTGCAACGAACTCCCATCCGTTTCTTTCCGTGTTGCATCTTTGGCTCAAGTGCCGCGTTCAGGTTGAGCGGTTTTTTTGGCGACACGCTCGAGCGCGCCCGTTGACGGGTCGCTGGATGGCCGGGATATTCGCGGTGATGGGCCGGTCCGGGGAAACGGGGTTGTGGGCATGGCCGCCTTGCCAAAACGCTTCAAGGCCGCCCCGGCAAGATCGCACGTCTGAAGCCTCGTTCGGCCCGTTGCGCAGCCCGCCCAGAAGCGCGGCGTGGTTTCAACCGCATCGGCGGGAACGCTTTCACCGCAACAAGACCTGACACGCTCACGCAACCATGAAAGCCGAAACATCTAATGTCGCGTCGGCGGTGAGCCGGCGGGATTTTCTCAAGACCAGTGGCGCGGCGGTCGCCGCCGTGGCCGTGGCCGCACCGGCCTTTGCTGCGCCCAAAACCGAAACGCTCGCCGTGCGCGGCGGCCCGAAAACCGTCACCGTGCCGGAGGCCGAGCACACGGCCCTGACGCGCTGGCCGCGTTACGGGGAGGCCGAGAAACAGGCCGTGTGCGCGATGCTGGAGAGCAACCGTTTTTACGAGGAGTTGCCGCTGTTTGAAAAGGAATGGAAGGACTACACCGGCGCGCCGTTTGTCAAAGCGCACATGAACGGCTCGAGCGCGCTCACGAGCATGTATTTTGCGCTGGACCTGCCGCCGGGCGGCGAGGTCATGGTGCCGTCCTACACCTTTTTCTCGGCATGCCTGGCGATGCGGTTTTTCGGGCTGGTGCCCGTGTTCGTGGACATTGATCCGGCCACGGCGTGTTTCAATTTGAAAGATGCTCAGGCCAAACTCACCCCGCGCGTGCGCGCGGTGGAGGTGATGCATTCCTGGGGGATGCCCTGCGAGATGGACGCGATCAGCGACTGGGCGCGCCAGAAAGGGCTGATCCTGCTCGAAGACGCCGCGCACGCGCACGGCGCCTCCATGCAGGGCCGCAAGCTCGGCACCTGGGGCGCGATGGCCATCTACAGTTTCCAAACCAGCAAAGTCCTGCCCACCATCGAGGGCGGCATCGGCATGTATCAAACGCGCGAGTATTTCGAGCGCGCCGCTGCCTTCGGCCACTACGAAGACCCGGTCAAGTTCCCCAAAGACAGCCCCGTGCGCGCCTACGAAGGCACGGGGTTCGGCCAAAAATACCGCATGCACCCGCTTGCCGCCGCCATTGGCCGACAACAACTCCGCAAACTCGATGCGCAAAACGCCATCGTCCGCAAAAACGTCCGCGCGCTCAACGACCGCCTCACGCAACTGAAAGGCATCAGCGAACCGCGCTGCCGCCCTGATCAGGAACGGGTTTATTACGCGGGCAACATGCTGTTTGTGGACTTCAAGCGCCTGGGCTTTTCCCGCGACGCGCTCCTGCGCGCGCTCAAGGCTGAAGGCGTGCCCGCCCGCTTCTGGGATTACCCGCAACAACACAAGCTCAAGATTTATTCCGAGGCCAAATGGTGGCATCACCCGCCGACCATTCCGGCGACCATGCCCGGCAACGAACACGTCAACGCCAACCACATCTTCGTGCCCCTCATCTACGAGGACGCGCCGCACCTGATCGAGCAGTACGCCAGAGCCTTCGAGAAGGTCTGGGCGCACCCGGACGAACTGGCGAGCTTGTGAAAGCCCGTCTGGACCGCGAACTGTCGCCGGGCCGCTGCCGCTCCGGAATCCCGGCGCGCACCGCCCGCCGGGCGACGCGCCGCCGTCCAAATCCCGATTGACCCCAAAGGGCGGGGTTTTTCGGTTTGCAGCCCGGACAATTCGGTTTTTCATCGGCGCATGGGATCGAACTCCAAAACGGCGCTTTCGGCGCTGGGCCGGCGCACCGGCGAGCCGCCGATTTCCTGGCTGATGCAGGCCGCCCTGGCGCGCGACAACCTCATCTCGCTGGCCGCCGGGTTCACCGATACCGAAACGTTGCCCGTGGCTGAAACGCGCGCCGCGCTCAACGAACTCCTGCGCTCAAGCCGCTCCGGTCGCGCCGCCCTCCAATACGGCTCGACCATCGGCGACCCGCAACTGCGCCAGCTCACCGCGCAGCGATTCGCCAGGCTCGACGGCCTCCGGCCCGGCCCGCGCTCGCCCTGGTCGCCCGAACGCCTGCTCATCACCCACGGCTCCCAACAACTGCTCTACCTGCTCACCGAGGCGCTCTGTGATCCGGGCGACATCGCGCTGGTGGAAGACCCGACGTATTTCGTGTTTCTGGGCATCCTGCAAAGTCGCGGCGTGCAGGCCCGCGGCGTGCGCCTCGAAAACGACGGGCTGGACCTGGCGCACCTGCGCGCCGTGCTCGAAGCGCTGCGCCGCCGCAAGCAATTGCCCCGCGTCAAACTGCTTTACCTCGTCAGCTACTTTCAAAACCCGACCGGCGTGACCACCGCGTTTGCAAAAAAACGCGCCGCGCTGGCGCTGCTGCGGGAGTTCGAGCGCGACGCCGGGCATCCGATCTACCTGGTGGAGGACGCGGCGTATCGGGAGTTGCGGTTTGCCGGCGGGGACGAACCCTCCGCCCTGGCCGTGCGCGGCTTTGCCCGGCGCGTCGTGTATGCGGGCACTTACAGCAAGCCGTTTGCGACGGGCGTGCGCGTCGGTTTCGGCGTTTTGCCCGAACCGCTCTTCAGCGCCGTGGTCCGCATCAAGGGCAATCACGACTTCGGCACGTCCAACCTCCTGCAACACCTGATGGCCCGTGCGCTGGCCTCCGGACGCTACGACCGACACCTGGCGCTGTTGCGACGCCGCTACGCCCACAAGGCCCGCGTGATGCAGCAGGCGCTGGAGAAACATTTCCCGCGCCAGGTCCGGTGGCGCGCACCGCACGGCGGCCTTTACTTCTGGGCGCGACTGCCCCGCGGCCTGAAGTGCGGCCTGGATTCAGCCTTGTTCAAAGCCGCGCTCGAGCGCGAGGTCTTGTATGTGCCGGGCGCGCTTTGCTATGCCGACGACCCCACGCGCCGCAAACCCGACAACGAGATGCGCCTGAGCTTCGGCCACGCGCCCGAGCGCGAATTGCGCGAAGGCATTCGCCGACTGGGCGAGGTGCTCCGGGATCAACTCGCCGGTTGAGACAGCGCGGGGCCGCGCTCCCCTCTCATTCGATGTTCGATGTTGGTTGTTCGATGTTTTGCGGGGCGCCCGCGCGCCCGTGCTCCCTCTCCCAGCGGGAGAGGGCTGGGGTGAGGGAGAACGCGGCATGGGCAGCAGGGTCTCCAAATGTTTGCGGCGTTTCACCCTCACCCAATCCCTCTCCCTCGAGGGAGAGGGAATTCGCCAAGCCGCCGGTTGCCCGCATCTGCCCCCCGGCTCTCGCGCCCGTTCCTGTTCAGAGTTCAGAGTTCAAGGTTCAAAGTTCAGAGTTTGGTCTTCCCGCGTGACGCGCGTGCGCCCCTGTTCTTCTTTCCCCCGTTCCTGAGTTCCTCCTTCGATGTTCGATGTTCAGTGTTCGGTGTTCGATGTTATCCGGGACGCACGCCCGCGCTCCCTCTCCCAGCGGGAGAGGGTTGGGGTGAGGGAGAACGCGTCGTGCTGATGAGGGT
>JAOAIM010000087.1 GCA_026414705.1 Verrucomicrobiia bacterium
GGCGATACCGCGTGCCGGCAGCGCGTTTGCCGCGGGCGAGGAAATGATTGCCCAACCGGAGAAAGCCCTGCGCAGCGATTGCGGCTGCTGAACTGTCCACCGGCTCCCAGGGGTTGAACGGGTCGGCGGGCCGTTTCAAATAGTCCGAGGGCAGCCGATGCAAATTTGGCGCGCCCGTGTCCCACATGGGAATTCCGTCGGCGCAGCAATGTTCGAGGTAAAAATCCGCCGTGGCAGTGGCGGCGAGTTCAAGCATTTGCACGACGTGGTTTCGGATTTTTCCGAGCGATTGCGTGCGTCGCGCCGCCGACCCGCCGTGCAGGAAAAACTCCAACTGCTCCGCGAACCCGCACAGTGCCCACGCCAACCCGCGCGTCCAGGTGCTGAAAGGCGACCAGCCCTGTTGCGAGTTGGGGCAGCGGAACACGCCGCTGGCGGTGTTGAAAATCGCCTCGTGCGCCACCCGCCCGCGCACGTCGTAGGCGTCGCGCCCCTCGCCGTAATAGACGTTGTAGCGCGCGGTGTTCAGCGCGTGTTCCACGAGCCGCTGCAGCAGAGAAATCCGTGCGTCTTGTTCGCCCATGAGCACGTGGCCCAGTTGATGCGCCACAGCCAGCGCGCGCAGCGAGCGGATTGTGTCCACGAACAACGAGTGCGGCCCGTTGAAGCTGTGGATGAAGCCGGTGCCGTCGGCCAGCTTGGTCCAGCGGGCCGCCTGCACCGCGCCGCTGACCTTGAGGGCCAGTTCGTAAAACTGCTGCTCGCGCTCGTTGGGCGGGATTTTGCCCTCGCGCAGCAGCCGCAGCAGGTTGCCGTAGGTGGAAATGTTGTTGAAGCCGTGGTCGTGCACGCCGATGTGTGAGACGTGCGAGGCCATGTAGCGGATCGTGCCGCGCCGCCCGATCTCCAGAAACCGCTCCTCGCCCGTGGCGTCGAACTGCAACAGTGCCGAGCCGAACTGGAAGCCCTGCGTCCATTCCGTCCAACCGCGCGCCGTGTAACGGCCCTCCACGGTGAAGACCGGCGCGCCGCGCTCCGGCTTCCAGGTTTTCTCGATGCTCAGAATTTTTTGCGCGGAAAGCTCGAAGAGCCGCTCGATGCGCGGCTGGAGCTGTCGCGCCGTCAAACGATTGTCAATTTGGATCGGCATGATGTGTTCTGTTGATTCCAACGTCCGAACATGTTCTGCGCGAGGCCGGCGCGGCGCATCCGCCCATCAACCCACGATCCCCTCAATGACCGTCCACCCCACCCGCTCAGCATTCAACGAATCTCCCATTTAACAAACCACCCATTTAACGAATCACCATTTAACCAACCGCTTCAACGCCAACGCCGCCATTGTGCATCCGTTGCTCAGAGGGTTCGCAGGTGAAATCCACCGTCCACGTTGATGACCTCCCCGGTGCTGAAGGGCAACAGGTCCTGCGCGATGGCAGCCACGGCCCGGCCCACGTCCTCCGGCGTGCCCCAGCGGCGAATCGGCGTCAGGCCCTCCGCGATGAGCTTGTCATACTTCTCGCGCACCGGCCCGGTCATGTCCGTGGCCACAATGCCGGGACGGATTTCATAGACGAGAATGCCGTGGTCGGCCAGCCGCGCCGCGAACAGCCGGGTCAGCATCGAAAGCGCGGCCTTGCTCACACAATAGTCACCCCGATTGACCGAGGCCGTGTAGGCTGAGATCGAGGAAATCGTCACAATCTTCGGGCGATAGGCACCGTGCGAGTCGGTGGGGCCGGCTGCGTTGCGGCGCGCGATCTCGACCTGTTCGATCATCCAGCGTGCCGCCAGTTGCGTCAGAAAATACGGCCCTTTGACGTTGATGGCGATGAGCCGGTCGAAGCTTTCCTCACCCGCCTCCAGGATGTCGGCGCGCACACCGGGCGCCACACCGGCATTGTTCACCAGCAAATCCAGTCGCCCGAACGTCGCGCGCGTGAACTCGATGAGCTGTTGCCGGTCGGCGCTCCGGCTGATGTCGGCCTGACACGGTTCGGTGCGAATGGTTTTGCCGGCAGCGCGCGCGGCAGCCAGGCAATCCGCGGCGGTGAGGCGGGCCGCATCGGCGTTGGTCGCGTAGTTCAACACCAAATCATAGCCGAGTTTCGCCAGTTCCAGGGCGATGCCGCGGCCAATGCCTCGCGACGCCCCGGTGATGAGAGCAACCGGATTCATCGGTGGCATGATTGGTTTGCGCTCCACCGGAGAAAAGCCAATTCATTTCACCAATCCCGACCGCACCGACGTCCTCCGAGCCAGCGCTTCGGCGCCGCTCAAAACGAATCAAATCTCGCGGCAGGCCACGCATCGGTTGCGCAAACGGCAATCGGCTTTGCCCGTCAACGCACCCCGGCCTCGCGCTTCCTGAACACGGCGATTCAGACCGGCGAGGGCATCCTCAATTCAACCTCCAAGCGGCAGTTGCCGGGCCGCAGCAATGCCGAGCCACGGATGGAAGGCAGATCACACGGATGGTCCCGGAAAAACCGCGTTCACCCACCGGGTGAACCGGCGTTTCTGCGTCAAGACCTGCCATCCGTGCGCTTCCGTGTTTCATCCGTGGCTTAAACGGCCGTTTTCAGGTTCAAAAGCGGGGGTTGGAGTTTTGAGCCGTTCAGGTTTGCGCGGGGCAAGCTGCGCCCACGTATTCCATGCCCACCAGGCACACGTCGTCTTCAAACGCCGCCCCGCCGGCAAATTCGCGCGCCTCGGCCAGCACCGCGTCCAGCAACGCGCCCAACGGCGAATCCAGCCGCCGTTGGAGCGCCGCAATCAGATGCGATTGGGAGTAGAGTTCGTTTTGGTCAGCCGCGTGAACCTCCAGCAGTCCGTCGGTGAACAACAACAGCACGTCCCTCGGGCCGAGGGTGAGTTCGGCCGCGTGAAACTGCGAGTCTTCAAACAACCCCAGGGCCGGCTGCCGGGCGCGCGTGGCTTTGGCCAGCGGTTCGACGCGGCCGGCCTCGCGCCGCAGCACCAGCGGCGTGGGATGACCGGCGTTGGCGTAACGCACCCGCCCGGTGGCGGCGTCGGCCACCAGGAAAAACGCCGTGGTGAGCACGGGCGAGCCGGCGTGTTTGAGGATGGCGAAGAGGTCGGAGTTGAGCTTGGTGAGGAAGCGGTCCGGCTCCCGCGCCACCGGGCGCAGTTCCTCGACCAGGGCGCGAATCATCGCCGCGACCAGCGCCGAGCGCACGCCGTGGCCGGCCACATCGCAAATGAACACCGCCGCCTCGGTGTCGGAGAGCGCGGTGACGTTGAAGAAATCGCCGCCGACCGTGCCGCTGGGCTGGTAGCGGTGGGTAAAGCGGAAGGCGCTGGCCTCCGGCGCGCTGCCGGGTGGGAACGCCGGCACCTGTTGCGGGAGCATCGCACTCTGGATTTCAGCGGCCATCTTGAGGTCTTCCTCCATTTGGAGGTTTTTCCTGTGCAGTTCGGCGCGGCGCCGGGCCAGTTCGGCGTTGGCGCGGCGCAATCGCTCCTCTGCCATTTTTTGGGGCGTGATGTCCCAGAACATGCCCTGGATGCCGACGACTTTGCCCTGGGCGTCGAAGATGGGGATTTTGAGCACGTGAATGAAGCGGCGCTCGGTGCCCTTGAAACGGCTCTCCTCAATCTGCTCAAGCGTCTGGCCGGTTTCGATGACCTTGCGATCGTCGCGCTCGCGTTCGGCAGCGATTTCCGGCGGGAGGAAGTCCCGGACAGTCCTGCCCAAGATCTCCTCGGGCGGTTTGCCGAGGATTTTGCAGAACTGCGGGTTCACAAACGTGTAACGGCCCTGGAGGTCCTTGCGGAAAATGCACTGCGGCATCGTCTCGACCAGCGAGTGGTAAAGCGCCTCCGAACGGCGCAGGTCCTCCTCCATCTGCCGTTCCCGCGTGATGTCCCAGAACATGCCCTGCACGCCGATGACGTTGCCGTCGGCGTCGTGCAACGGCGTCTTGATCACGCGCACAAAAATTTTTTCGCGGCCCGGCGCCTGGTGCTCCTCCACCGTGTCGAAGGTTTCCCCGGTGGCCATCACACGCAGGTCGTCGGCCCGATACTTTTCGGCCAGTGCGCGCGGGAAAAAATCGAAGTCGGTTTTGCCGACGATTTCCTCGAGCCGTCGTCCGAGCGCCTGGCAAAACCGCTGGTTGGCGAAGGTGAACCGGCCCTCGCGATCCTTGCGGAAGATGTTTTGGGGCAGCGTCTCGACCAGCGAGTGGTAAAGTGCTTCCGAATCGCGGAGATTCTGCTCGGCCAACCGCCGCTGGGTGATGTCCTCGACCGTGCCCTCGTAATAGAGCAGTCTGCCCTGCGCGTCGCGGATCGCCCGGCAATTCTCCGAAATCCAGATGATGCTGCCGTCCTTGCGGTAAATCTGCGACTCAAAGCCCGTGAGCACGTCATGCTCTTCCATGATCCGCTTGAACTCCTCGCGCCGTCCCGGTTGGACGTAAAGTTTGCGGCCGATGTCGGTGATGCTCGCGATCAGTTCCTCCGGCGAATCGTATCCGTAGATGCGCGCCAGCGCCGGGTTCGCCAGCAAATAACGGCCCTCGGGCGTCGTTTGGAAAATCCCCTCAACCAGGTGATCGAACAGGCTGCGGTATTTTTTCTCCGCCTCGACCAGCGCGCGCTCGGCGGCCTGCCGCTCCAGGGCGTAGCGCATCGAGCGCAGCAACCAGCGGGGACTGATCTGGCTTTTGACCAGGTAATCTTGCGCGCCCGCGTGCACGACCTCAACCGCCAGCGGTTCATCGTCCACGCTGCCAAAGGCAATGATCGGCACCTCCGGCGCCCGTTCCTTCAGCAGCGCCACATTCGGCAACCCCGCGCCATCGGGCAGGAAAAACTCCAGCAGAACCACGTCAAACGGATCCCGCCCCAACCGCGCCAGCGCCTCCGCCAGCGTTGAAACACAAACCACCTCGCGCACCGTGTCGCGCGCCTGCTCCAACATGCCGGCCAGCGCGCGCGCGAACGCTTCCTCATGCTCAACCAGCAACACGCGAATCGGTTCGGTGCTCATGGCCTGAACCGGCGGCACCGGCCACGTTGTCCGCCGCGCGGCCGCTCACTCCGCCAACCGGGGAACATTGGCAACCGCGATTCGGCGCCGCAAGCGGTTTGGACGCTCACCGCCGAGCCGGCGCTTCGCCGCCGGAAGTCCCTGTTTTCGCTTCTCCGGCGTTGATTGGACGCACCTGAAGCGCAACACGTTCCCCCGCAGGTGTGCGCCTCGACTGTGCGGGGCTACACCGGGCGCGCGTCGGCTTGATCCAATCCAACCCCGTTCAACCCCCGGACGCTGATGCCGCCGAATGCACCTGGTGATAGACGGCCACGATGCCCCGTTCGAGCGCGTCCC
This sequence comes from Verrucomicrobiia bacterium, assembly GCA_026414705.1. Taxonomy (GTDB): domain Bacteria; phylum Verrucomicrobiota; class Verrucomicrobiia; order Limisphaerales; family JAOAIM01; genus JAOAIM01. Next base: position 5,357 of record JAOAIM010000087.1, read on the forward strand.
AGTCGGAGGCCGTGGTTTCCCAACCGCTGCTGAAGCGCAGCACGTGGCTGACCTCGTGCGGTTTGAAACCCATCGCCGTCAGCACGCGCGAAGGTTCTTCCCGTCCGGTCGTGCAGGCCGAGCCGGTGCTCACGGCAAAGCCGGCCTTGTCGAGCCGTGCCACCCAGCGCAGATGCCCCGGATCGGGCATGAGCACGGAGGTCGTGTTCCAGAGCCGCGGCGCGCCGGCGCCCACGATGGTCGCCCCGCGCACCTGCCGCACCAGCAGCCGCTCGAATTTCTCCTTCCACTCGGCGCGGGTCTGGTGATCGCGGCGGGCGAGTTGTTTTTCGCGCGCGTTGAGCGCGGCGAGCATCGCCACGATGACCGGCNCGTTTTCGGTCCCGGCGCGCTGACCGCGTTCCTGTTTGCCGCCGTGCAGAAGCGGATGAATTTTCGTGCCATGCGGCACCTTGAGAAAACCCACCCCGCGCGGGCCGCCGAACTTGTGCGCCGCCCCGGTCAGATAATCGCACTCACCCAGGCCTCGCGCGGGCAGTTTGCCCAGCCATTGCACCGCATCACAGAAAAACGGCACTTCGTAGGACTGGCAGATGGCGAGCAGTTCGCGCCAGGGCTGGAGCACGCCGGTTTCATTGTTGGCGGCCATCACGCCCACCAGCCCGGGCCGGCGGTCGGCAATCTCCTCGGTGAACCACTCCAGGTCCACCACGCCGTTGCGCACGGCGGGAATGAACCGCACGCGCGGGCCGAAGTAATGCTTCGCGGCGTCGTGCACGCACGGATGCTCGATGGCGCTGATCCAGACCTCGGTGCGCGCGTCGAGCGTGCAGGCGAAATGATGGAGCACGGTGTTGTTGGCCTCGGTCGCTCCGCTGGTCCAGAGGATGTCCGCCGGGTGACAGCCCAGATGCTCGGCCAGTTGCTCCCGCGCCTGCGTGAGCGCCTGTTGCGCCGCGCGTCCACACGCGTGCGGGCTGGACGGATTGCCGTAGATTTTTTCGGTCGCCTCCAGCCACGCCTCCCGCGCCTCGCGCATCACCGGCGAGGTCGCGTTGTGATCGAAATAGAGCATCGCGCCGCAGCATAGAAAACGCGCCGCGAGCGAAAAAGATGAAAACCGGGTTACCGCAACATCAGGCGCGCGAGGATTTTTCGGTGTGCCCCGGCCAAGGGCAACCGCTGCAACTGCCGCAGCGAAAGCCAGCGACCGGGCCAGCGCGGCGGAGTATCCGAAATCTCGCCGCCGTAAACATCCAACGTGAACCGGTATCGCGTGATGCTGTGTTGCAGCGTGGTGAGTCGGCTCAGCGTGGACGGAAGTGGGCCCGTGTCACGCCGAGCGGGCGCATCGGATGGCTGGCCGTTACAGAGCGCGCGCCGGAGCGCGTCGCGCGACGGCCCGGCGCCAGCTTCGCTACCGGCCAGCTCCACGTTCGGGAATTCCCAAAGGCGCGCATTGACGCCGGTGGGCGGGCGCTGGCGGACCAGAAAACGACCGCGATACGCAAGCACCAGCACCAACACCCGCTTGCGTAGGGCAGGCGCAGCGCGCCGGCGTGCCGGAAACGATTCAGGCCGCCCGGCCCGGTGAGCGGTGCAGGCGGTTTGCAGCGGGCAGTCGGCGCATTTGGGCGCGCGCGGCGTGCAGATCAGCGCGCCGAGTTCCATCAGGGCCTGGTTGAACTGCGAGCAGGGGCGCTCCCATTCCCGGAGCCTGGCGGCTTCTTGCACGAGCATTTCGGCGAGTGCCCAAAGCCGGGCGCGGGTTTGAGCCTCGCGCGGGTCGCCCGCGATGCCGAACAGCCGCGTCAACACACGCGTCACGTTGCCGTCGAGCACCGGGCGCGGCTGGTTGAAGGCGATGCTCGCAATGGCTCCGGCGGTGTAGCGCCCCACGCCGGGCAACGCCAGCAGCTCCTCGAAGCGTTCCGGCACGCGCCCGCCGTGCTCGCGCACGATGCGGCGGGCGGCGCGCTGCAAGTTGCGCACGCGCCCGTAGTAGCCCAGCCCCTCCCAGAGCTTGTGCAAGGTGACCGACCGGGCCCGCGCGACCGCGCCGACGTCCGGCAACGCCCGCATCCACCGTTCCCAATACGGCAACACGGTTTTGACCTGCGTCTGCTGGAGCATGATTTCCGAGATCCAGATCGCGTAAGGGTCGCGCGTCCGGCGCCACGGCAGGTCGCGTGCGTGAGCGGCGAACCATGCGAGAAGCCGGCGCACCAGCGCGCGGGCGCGGCGAGGTTGCAGGCGTACGGGGCGTTGGGCCACGCCCGGAAGCATTCCGCCGGGCCGCCTGCACCGGAAGAAAAACTTTTGGGTCGTTGGCCGCTGTCCCACCGGCTAGAGTGCGCACGGTGAAACCCATCACCCACTACACGTGCAAGCTCACCGACGCGCAGGCGGCGGCGCTTGAGGCCTGCCTCAAGGCACGCAACTTCGCTTTCCGCACCGTGCCCTACGCGCGATTCGCGGCGGAAAAAGACGGCACACAGGTGGTCTTTTACAACAGCGGCAAGCTCGTCGTGCAGGGCAAGGGCACGGAGGATTTCATCCAGTTCCTCCTGGAGCCGGAGGTGCTCAAGGAGGCGCGCTTCGGCTACGAGACGGTGTTGAACCCCGAACTGCTCGCGCCGCGCATCGGCGTGGACGAGAGCGGCAAGGGCGATTTCTTCGGGCCGTTGTGTGTGGCCGGCGTGTATGTGAACGAGACGATCCTCCGGGGGTGGCAGCCTCTCGGCATTCGCGACTCCAAAAACATTGGCAGCGACCGGCGCATCGCCGAACTGGCCCGGCAGATTCGCACCACGCGCGGCTGCGTGACCAACGTGGTTGCCATTGGCAACGAGGCCTACAACCGGCTTCACGCCAAAATGGGCAACGTCAACGCCGTGCTCGCCTGGGCTCATGCGCGCGTCATCGAAAACCTCCTGGCCCGCCACGACCGGATGCAGCCGCCGCCGGTGCGCGCCATCAGCGACCAGTTTGCCACCAGCAAGGACGTCATCGCGCGCGCGCTCATGGCCCGGGGGCGCGGATTGGAACTGGTGCAGCGGCACAAGGCCGAGGAAGACCTCGCCGTGGCCGCGGCCTCGATCCTGGCGCGGGATGAATTTCTGCGGCGACTCGCCGTGCTGGAGAAAAAATTCGGGTGTGAATTTCCACGCGGCGCCGGCCCGGCCGTGGACGAGGCGGCGCGACGGTTTGTGGAGGTGTTTGGCCCGGAGCGGCTCGGCGAGGTGGCCAAGCTGCATTTTCGCACGGCGCTGCGCGCCCAGGGCCTGCCCGAGCCGCCCAGGACCGACTGGGGCGCTGGGCGGAGCTGTTGAGCCGGTCGCTCCGGTGTAAGTTTGGGCTGGCGGCGCAAAGCGGATGGTGGCAATCATTGGCACGGGCCGCCTTGAAAGGTTGACCCACCGGGACGAGCCGCTTCGGGTCGTAACCTTTAAGCGCGGATTCCGTCTATGAGGGTTGAAGGCCCTTTTAGATGGTAGGGTCGTACTGAAACAGCAAATACATTACACGAGAGGACACCATGAGGATCAAACGCACTGGTTGGATGGCGGCGGTGCTCACGGGCGCGCTGCTCGCCGCCCCGGCGCTCTCCCGCGCCGAGGATGCCAAGAAGGAAGAGCGCCCGCGGACGCATCAACCCGCCGGCGGGTCGGCCCCGACCCTCCGCGAACAAATTGACAAGCTCGCCGAGGACTTGAAGCTCACCGACGAGCAAAAGGAAAAGGTGACTGAAATCTTGAAGGCCCGCAGCGTGAAGGCCCGTGAAATCCGCGAGGATTCGAGCCTCAGCGATCAGGAGCGCCGCGAAAAGCTCCGGGAGGTGTTTCAGGAGCACGATAAGAAAATGAAAGAGATTCTCACCACGGAGCAGTTCGAAAAGTGGCAGAAAATGCGAGCCCAGGGCCGCGGTCCGGGCGGCCCCGGCGGCCCACCGCGTCGCCCGCGCCCGGGTGCTGAGGAAAAGAATTAAGCCGCTGGCGTTCTCGACCGCTTCTGAACGCGGGACGAGTCCATCGTCCCGCGTTTTTTTGTGCCCCCGCGGGTAGCGCCGATTTCCCCGTCAGCCCGCTCCCGCCGGCCCCCGCTGTGCCCGACCGCGCTCCGCCCACCGTATTGAAATTGCCTCCACCACCGCACATTTGTGCGCTTTTGACTCCGGCCCGTCGCCTGCCATGCTCCGGCCCGCATGAAGTTGAGTCCCGACACTTCGCTGGCCGGCGTGTTGGTGCCGGTGTTCGCCATCCGCACCGCGGATGACCTGGGCATCGGCGACACCGAGGGCGTGCGCCAGATGATTGAATGGTGCCACCGCCACGGCCTGAACCTGCTGCAAACCCTGCCCATCAACGAAACGAGCGACGACAACAGCCCCTACAATGCGATCAGTTCGCTTGCCATCGAGCCGACCACGCTCACGCTCACGCCGCGCGCCCTGCCGGATCTCTCACCAAAGAAATTCCGCACGCTTGCGCCGCCGGAACGGCTCGCCGAGTTGCGGCGCGGCCCCGTCCGTTGGGCTGATGTCAAAGCGCTCAAACAATCGCTCCTCGAAGCCGCGTTCGAGTCGTTCTTCAAACGACATTTCGAGCGCGAGACCGAACGTGCCCGACGGTTTCGCGCTTTCCTGGCCGCCAATGCCGACTGGCTGGCCGATTACGCGCTTTTCCGCGTGCTCATGGAGGAAAACGGGGGCACACCTGCGTGGGAACGCTGGCCCGAAGCACACCGCGGCCCGCGGCGCGCGCGCACCTGGCTGTTGTCGCTCCCGTCGAGACAACGCGCGGCGCTGGAGCGGCGACAATTGTTCCGCGCCTACGTGCAGTGGATCGCCTTTGAGCAATGGCAGGCGGTCAAGGCCCAGGGGGAGGCGCGGCGGGTGTTTTTGATGGGCGACATGCCCTTTGGCGTAAGCCGCCACAGCGCCGACGTGTGGGCGCAACGCGCGTTTTTCGACCTGGATTGGTGCGGCGGCGCGCCGCCCGAACGCACCTTCAAAGTGGACGCGTTCACCGAGAAGTGGGGGCAAAACTGGGGCATCCCGCTGTATCGTTGGGACGAGTTGCGCCGACACAACTTTGAATGGTGGCGCACCCGTGTGCGCAATCTCTGCGCGATGTTTCACCTCTATCGCATTGATCATGTGCTGGGCTTGTTCCGCATCTACGCGTTTCCCTGGACGCCGGATCGCAACGCGGAGTTTTTGCCGTTGAGCGAGGCCGAAGCCGCCGCGCGTACTGGTGGGCGGCTGCCGGGTTTCAAGCCGTTTCCCGATGACACTCCCGAGCACAAGGCCTTCAATCAGGCGCAGGGCGAGGAACTATTGCGCATGATTCAGGAAGCGTCCGGCGAGACCACCGTCGTCGCCGAAGACCTCGGCGTTGTGCCCGATTACGTGCCGCCGACGCTTGAAAAGCTCGGCATCCCCGGTTTCCGCATCCCGATGCTGTTCCGCGAACCTGACGGCGCGTATTCCGACCCCAAACAGTATCCGCGTCTGTCGCTGGCGCAGCCGGCCACGCACGATCACCCGCCGCTGGCCGCGCAATGGCAGGAGTGTTGGGCCAGCATCGAGGCGGGGCGCGATGCGGAGAACGCGCAGCGCGAATTGCAACACATGATGCGCCTTGCCGGGCTGGGCGAGGAGCCGCCGCCGCGGCAGTTTGAGGACCGCATTCATGACGCACTGATGCGCGCGGTGCTCGGCGCCCGCTCGTGGCTGGCCGTGTTTCAAATCCAGGACATCTTCGGCCAACCCGAACGCTTCAACACGCCCGGCTCGATTGCCCCCACCAACTGGACGCACCGGCTGGCGCACACCGTGCGCGAGTTCGACACCGACCCGCGCCTGCGCGCCCGGGCTGAAACCTTCGCCCGCATGGCCCGTGAAGCCGGACGCGGGCTGTGACCGGTTACATGGGGCAGGACAAAAGCCTGGCGCTCGAAGAAACCTCATTCAATGGGCTCGCCATGCTGTTGAGGTGCGGCGACGTTTTGCCACTTTGATCCGCCGCGGGCCCATCCATGCCGCAGCCACCTCGCGCCGGGGCTGGCGTCACCGATCAGCGCCCCCGCCGCAGCGTCGCCAGTTCCACCCGCACGCCTTCCTGAGCCGCCTCGACGGCCAGTTTGCCGCCTTCGCGTGCCACCCGCTCGCGGGCCGCGGCCACCATGCGGTCAATCGTCGCGTCGTCGTGCTCCGGGTCGTGATGGAACAGAAAGAGCGTTCCGATGCCGGCCCGCAACGCCAGGGCCACTGCACTCTCCACGCTGCCGTGCCCCCACCCGACGTGCGCCGGGTACTCGGTCGCATCGTATTGCGCGTCCAGAATCAGCGCCTCGGCCCCGCGCATGAACTCGATCATTTTCGCTTCCTCGGCGCGCGCGAACGCTTCCACGTCCGCGGTCGTGCCCGACGGCCCGTGCGTTGCGGAGCGCGTCACGTGCACGCGCGTCCACGGCTCGTTGTCGGGGAAAAACACCAGCGCACCGTCCGTGGTGTCGAGCCGGTAGCCCACGCAAACGCCGGGATGATTGGCAAAGTGCGCGCGCACCGAAATCGCCGACGTTGCGCCGTGCGCGCCGTCGGCCCGAAGCTCAAATGCCATGTCCCGGAGCTCCTCGATTTGCACGTTGGCGGGCAGTTCCTCAAAGGGCACGGGGAAATACGGGCTTTCCATCTGGCTGGTGAGCACATTGACCAGGCTCTGCCGCGCGCCCTCGTAACCCAGGATGCGAAGCCGGCATTGCGGTTCGTAAAGCGGACGGAAAAACGGCAGACCCTGAATGTGATCCCAGTGCGTGTGCGTCAGCAGCAACGTCAGATGCAACGGGCGCGGTCCAAATTCTTCCATCAACGCGCGCCCCAGCGGTCGCAACCCCGTGCCGGCATCCAAAATGATGATCTGCCCACCGGCGCGAACCTCGACGCACGAGGTGTTCCCGCCATACCGCGCCGTGCCGGGACCGGGCGCGGGCACCGAACCGCGCACGCCCCAGAACCGAAACCACGCCCCCGACGCGCTCGCTTGCCGACTGGGCGGCGTCCCGACCGCGACCGCTGCGCCCGGGGCCGGGCTGGAGCCGGTCCGTTCCAGTTCGGCGGCGATGGCCGAGCCTTCGCCGCGCGCCAGCGCCGGACGCGCGAGCACCTCCAACAAATGCCCGGGAGAGAACGGCTTGGTCAGATAAGCATCCGCTCCGGCTTCCAGCGCAGCGTCCCGATCGGCGGGGAACGTGCGCCCGGATGTCACCACAATCGTCAAATCCCGCAATGCCGGGTCGGCGCGCAAGGTCCGGCAAACCTGAAACCCGTTGCCCCGCGGCATGAGCAGGTCGCAGACGACCGCGTCGGGCCGCCGCGCCCGGGCCAGTTCCAGCCCCGTCTCGCCGTCAGACGCCTGCGCGACCTCCCAACCCGCTTCGCTCAAACAGTCCGCCACAAACCGGCGAAAGTCGGCGTCGTCATCAATGATGAGCGCGAGTTTTTTCACCGAACGGATGGGTCATCCCCTCGGGGCGGTTGCCCGGCAACCGATTTGAATGGACGGCGCATCGTGCAAACGCCCTTGAGCTTAGCGCGTTCGCGCGCCGGAGCAATCCTGCTGTGAACCAACCGGACGCGCAGGGCGGATTCCAACGCCGCTCATTCGGTGTTTTTCAAAAAAAGCAATGTCGTGCGGGTTTTCCCCGACGCGAACCCTCGCCCTCAACGCAGCACGAACTGCGCAAGCTCCGCGCGGCCACGCAACAGCGCTCAGCACAACGTAACCTGCGTATCATCACGCGAGGAATCATGATTTCACGAGCGGCGCGCTTGAGCGGGTTGAATTGAGAGATCCCAGCCGGCAAGCGGTTTCAACAGCTTCCGACAATCGGTCGCGAGCCGTTGACGCGGTTTGGAGCGGCAGGTCGCCATTTGCTCGGCCTGCAGCCAGGTTTGAACGAGAGGGCCTTGAACGCGGCAATCAGCCGGGAGGCCGTTCGCCCGCCGCCCAACGGCGCACCAGTTCGGGGAAACGGCACTGCTCGCACAACGCGTTGGAGTGCTCGCAAAAGTCACGCACGACCTGAATGAGGCCCTGCTGAAGCGCCGCACCGGCCGGACGCAGCGGCGCGCCGCCCAGCAACCGCGCCCGGGCCAGGCGCAACACCGCGTTGTCCTGGGCAGGCGGCCACGCCAGAAAACGCCGCATCAACTCGGTCGCGAGCGTTTCATCCCCGCCCTCCACCGCGCGCGTCCAGAGCCACGGCAGCAGGACGTTGATCGCCATATCAGTCAGGCGCGCCTCGCCCAGAAGCGGGTGCGCCCGCGGCAGGCGCGCCGAGTTCCACGTCCAGTGCCACGACCAGAACTCGTCTCGCGGGATGTCCAGGGCGCGCTCCAACGAGCCGACCAGCCCCGAGTCGGGCACGGGCGTAATACCCCATCGTTCCAGCCGGGACGGTAGGTCGCCGCGCGCCAGCCAGTGCGCTGCCAGCGCGAGCCGGCGCGGCGGTTGATTGGCCGGACGCAGTCCGCGCAAGTGCCACACCGCGCGCGGCAACGCGCAATCGCTCAGCGCGTCGCGCTCGCGCCACCACACGTCCCAAACCCGCCGCAGGAACAGGCCCGTGCCGCTGCGCGCCTGGCGTCGGGGCAAATCTTCCGGCAACAAGCCGCTCAAACCGAGCAGGCGCGCCTGGAGTACCGAGGGCGGGTCGCCCGGTTGCCACCAGCGGGCGCGCGTTTCAGCCAGGCACTGCATCGGCCAGACGTTGTGTTTGTAACCCAGCGCGCGAAACACCCCTTCCCACAACGCCTGTTCCCAACCGGCCAGGCGCGCTCGCGCCCGCAGTTGCGCGGCCCGCGCCTCAAAGCGCACACGCGCCGCCTGGCGCAGCAACTCGGCCCGCTCGCTTTCGCTCAAGCCGCGCAACGGCGCCGCGCACCGACCCTCCAGCGCCTCCGGCCACGCGCGCGCCGGCTGCAACTCCAGCCACCGACTCAACTCGGCCAGCGGCGCGTCCAGCGCGTTGCGCAAGGGCAGAGCGGGCGGCGGCGAGGCCGAACCGGGCGACCGCCCGACGCCGGTTTTGATTGCCGGCGTGTCAGCGCGCGTCGCGGCGGCGTCCCAAACCACGCGCAGCAGCACGTTGGCGAAGGCGGGGTTGCGATCATGCCCGTGTGCGCGCCAGCCCGAAACGCTCAGGTCCACCTCCACGTCGCCGGTGCGCGGTGGCGCCTCACCAATCCGAAGCATCGCGCCGCGAAAGTCCGGTCCGCCTTCCGGGTTGGGAAAGCCCGGATGAAGCACCCGCACGGGTTCACCGTCCAACGTTCGCAGTTGGTCGCGTTGGAGGCGTTGATGCAACCAAACCGCTTGGAGGAGCGATTCGGGCGGGTGATCGGAGTCGTCGCGCAGGCCGCCGGCTGCTGCAAGCAGGCGTTCGCGCCACTGGGCGTAGCGGTTGGCGGGCGGATGGGACACGTGGCATTGCTTTTGTGCCCGCACCGCATCAAAGTCAAGTTCGCGCGGGAGCAGCGCGGCGGGCGGAGTCGTCGGAGCGTCAAAGCGTCCGAGCGTGGGAGGAAAAGCGCCCAACCGACGCGCGCGAACCGACACGCTGTCGCTCTCGAATGAAGCAGCGATGGAATCCCCTCTCCCTTGAGGGAGAGGGGCAGGGTGAGGGTGAAAGCTTCGCGAAACATCGAACAATGAACATTCAACATCGAACATCGAATGCAGCAAGAGTCGGAACCGACAACCGACCGGACGCGGCCAACGAAGCCAAACTTTGAACTTTGAACCTTGAACTCTGAACGTTGAACAGAGACGCACGTGCGTTGCCGGTCGTCGCGTGGCCCTGCGGCGGCTTGGGAATCCCTCTCCCTTGAGGGAGAGGGTCAGGGTGAGGGTGGGCGCTGCGCGCAACATCGAACAACGAACATTCAACATCGAACATCGAATGAGGCAAACGTTGGAACGGGCAATGCACCGAACGCTGCCAGCAAAACCAGACTTTGAACGATGGGCCACGCGCTTTGAACGGAGGCCCGCGGACACCTTCAACCGTCGGATCGCCGCCGTGCGGCCCTGGGTTTCCTTTGCCTGGATGGGGCGGTGCGTGGCTGATGATACGACCGATGAACGCGAAACTGCTTGAGGCAACACGGCACCCGGCGCGCAGCGGCGGGGCGCGCCTGGGGGTGCTGTTGGCCGTAACGTGGCTGAGCATCGGCGCAGCGGCGGAATCCGATGTGCGCCGCGACGCGACCGTCGAGGTCGTAGAG
>JAOAIM010000088.1 GCA_026414705.1 Verrucomicrobiia bacterium
CGCCAGTGCGTCGAGGCGCTGGACGTGAACATCATCCCGCGGGGCGGCACGGCGCTGGCCCCGGCCATTCGCACCGCGCTCACGGCGTTCAAAGAGGGCGACAATTTCAAGGTGCTCGTGCTCATGAGCGATGGGGAGGATCACGAGCCGGGCGCGTTGGAAGCCGCCCGCGCCGCCGCCGAGGTCGGCCTCAAAATCTTCACCATCGGCATCGGCACGCCCGAAGGCGACCTGTTGCGCGTGCAAGATGCCAAGGGGCGCACCGACTACATCCGCGACTTCAACGGCAACGTCGTCAAATCCCGCCTCAACGAGCCGCTGCTGCGTGAGATCGCCGAGGCCACGGGCGGTTTTTATCTGCCGCTGCGGGGAGCCAAAACCATGGACACGCTCTACGAACAGGGCCTCGCGCCCCTGCCCAAAACCGAGGGACAGGAAAAACTGCTGCGGCGCTATCACGAGCGTTATCACTGGCCACTGGGCGCCGCGATTCTGTTGTTGATCCTTGAGATGCTCCTGCCCGAGGGCGCCTCAGCGCGCCGACGCTCGGCCACCGCTTCGCAATCCCCATCCCGCGCGCCCCAGCCCGCGCTGTCCGCCTCGACCGCCCTCGCGCTGATGCTGGGGGCCTCGGTCGCGACGGCGCTCGCTTCGCCCCGGGCCGGCCTGCGCGAGTATCAAGCCGGTCAATACGACCGCGCGTTGCAGGAGTTCGAGCGTGCTCTGGAAAAGCGGCCTGACGACCCGCGCCTGCACTTTAACGCCGGCGCCGCAGCGTATCGTGACCGGCGCTTTGACGTGGCGGCCGACCACTTTGCAAAAGCCTCGACCGCGCCCGACCTCAAGTTGCAGGAGGACGCGTTTTACAACCTGGGCAACGCGCTCTACCGGCGAGGCGAGGCGGCGGGCGACCCGCAAAAAGCCATTCAGGACTGGCAGGCGGCGCTCAAGCAATACGAGCACGCGCTCAAGCTCAACACCAACAACGCTGACGCGCGCTTCAACCACGAGTTCGTGAAGCGGCGGCTGGAGGAACTCAAACAGCAACAGCCGCCGCAACCGCAGCAGGGGCAATCCGACCAGAACCAGCCCCAGCAAAACAACCAGCAGCAACAACAGCAACAACAGCAGCAAGCGCAGCAGCAACAGCAGGGTGGTCCGCCGGATCAGTCCGATCAGCCTGATCGGTCCGATCCGTCCGATCAGCGGGAGAGCTCTCCCCCCCAACCGCAACCCTCCTCGCCGCAACCCGAACGCGAGCAACAACCCCAACAAACCCCCGCCCAGGCCGCCCCGCGCCCCATGACGCCGGAAGAAGCGCGCCAGTTGCTCGACGCCGCGCGAAACGATGAGCGGGTGCTTCAGTTCGCTCCCGACGGCGAGCACGCCCCGGAGCGCCGCGTGTTCAAGGACTGGTGAGGTCGGGAGCGGCGGCGCCGCATTCGCCCGGCCTTATTGCGGTTTGTCCGCCGCGGTCACCTGGGCGCGCCGGCCGCCAAAGAGCAACCGCAGGCTGTTCATCACCACCAACACGGTGCTGCCCTCGTGGCCGATCACCCCGACCGGCAGCGGAATTCGACCTGCCAGCGCAAAAGCCACCAGCACCACCACCGTGCCCAGTGAAATCACAAGATTCTGCCGAATCACCGCGCGCGCCCGCTGGCTGAGCCGGAACGCGGCCAGAAAATTCTCCAGCCGGTCGTGCATCAACACCACGTCGGCCTGCTCGAGCGCCGCGTCCGAACCGCGCGCGCCCATCGCCACCCCCACGTGCGCGGCCGCCAGACTGGGGGCGTCGTTGACACCGTCGCCGACCATTGCCACACGCTGCCCGGCCGCGTTCAACGCGGTGATGAACGCGACCTTGTCTTCGGGCTTGAGCTCGGCGCGCACCTCGTCGGGCTGCAATTCGCGCTGGAGATGCTCGGCGGCGGCGCGGCGGTCGCCGGTCAACACCACCGTCCGCAGCCCGGCGCGTTTGAGTTCGTCCAGCACCGCGCGCGCCTGGGGGCGAATGTCGTCGCGCAGGACGATCCGGCCCAACAAGCCGTCGGTGGCGAGCCAGACTTCCGAGACGCTGGCGTCGGCGTCCGCGCTCAGTTCGTGCGGCCGCGCCGGGGGCGGCAGCACCCAGTCGCGCCGGCCCAGGCGCACTTCGCTGCCGTTGAACCGGGCGCGCAGGCCCTGGCCGGTCACCGACTCAAAGTCGCTCAGCTCAACGGGCGTCAGGTCCTGTTGTTTGCCGTAGCGGGTAACGGCGCGCGCCAGGGGATGGTTGGAAAGCTTTTCCAGCGAGTAGGCCAGGCGCGCGACCTCGGATTCGCGTCCGGGGGGGAAGCTTTCGACTTTTTCGACGCGCAGTTCGCCGGTGGTGAGCGTGCCGGTTTTGTCGAGGGCCACGACGTTGACCTCGGCGAGTTTTTCAACTGCCGAGCCGCCGCGCAGCAACACGCCATGGCGGGCGCCCCAGGCAATCGCCGCCAGCACCGCTGAGGGAATCGAAAGCACCAGCGCACAGGGGGAGGAGACGACCAGCAGCGTCATGGTGCGGTAAAATGCCGTGTGGTTGGGACGCGCGGGGTCGTCGGCGACGAACGCGGGCAGGCCCAGCGCGAGCCACCACACGAAGAACATGGCGAACGAGGCGCCGATGACCACGTAGGTGTAGGTGGCGCTGAAGCGTTCGGTGAACCGTTGCGCAGGCGCTTTCTGCTGCTGGGCCTCGCGGATGAGCCGGATGATTTTCTGGAGCGAACTTTCCGCTGCCGGACGCAGCACGTTGACCTCGACCGCGCCCCAGAGATTGAGCGTGCCCGCCAGCACGACGTCGCCCACGCCCTTGGCCACGGGCACGGATTCGCCCGTCAGGTTCGACTCATCAGCAGCGGTCTGGCCGCGAACGATTTCCGCATCCACTGGAAACTGGTCGCCCGGCTTGACGCGCAATCTCATGCCGGGTCGGATGCGTTCGACGGCGATCTCGGTTTCACTGCCGTCCGGCGCGATGCGGCGGGCGGTTTTGGGCGCCTCCCGGTAAAGGGCGCGAATCTCGCGGTGCGTGCGTTCGAGCGCGAAGTGTTCCAGCGCTCCGGCCAGCGAGAAAAGGAACAGCAGCGTGACGCCTTCGTTCCAACGCCCGACCGCTGCGGCCCCGGCCGCCACCGAGAGCATCAGGAAATGCACGTCCAGTCCGCCCTGTTCGCGCAGCCGTTCCCAGAACTCCCTGGCGGCAAACCACGCCCCGGCCAGATACGCCAGCGCATACAGACCGTAGCCCACGACTCCGGGCGAGCCGCCGCCCACGACCACGGCCGCCGCGATCCCGAACAGGGCGCACAACCCCGCGCAGAGCAACTGCCATTTCCATTCGCCGACGTGCTCTTCGACATCGGTCAGTTCCACGTCGCGCTGGACAAAGCGCGGCAGGGGCAGTTCTCGCCAGCGCCAGAAACGCGGGGCCGTCGGGCAGGTCACGCGCGCGATGGTCGTGCGTTGATCGGTGTGCTGGATGGTGATGTTTTTGAGTTCCGCCGGAGAGAGTGGCGTGTCGCACTCGGCGCAGGTGTGTTGACCCGTCAGAACGCCGCAACTGCCGGGATCGGCTTCGGCCTCGGCGCGGCGGATTTTTTCGAGCAACCGGTCCGTCACAGCGGCCACATCGGTCCGGCCGAGTGTGGCAACCGAGAGCGACTGCTGCGCACGATCGTAGGTGACCGCTTCGAGCGTCGGCTCTTCGGCCAGCGAATCCACGACCGCCCGCGCCAGGCAGGGGCGCGCACCGGAGCGGGCCGATGCGCCGCCCGCTTCAGACGGGTTCGCGCTCATGGCACCCTGTTAGCACATCCGGAGGAGCGGTGCGATTCAAAAAGCCACTGAGCGCGCGGCAGCGGGGCGGGAAAACGAGCGGCTCGAAACCGAAGACCTGGAACAATGCCAATGTGAGGTAACCGGAACCCCTCCCGCGCCGGGCTGCGTCACCCCATTCACCCAACTCCACCCTGAGTGAGAACCACCCTGCCGCAACCCGGCGCGGTCCCGTGCTGGGAACGGCCCAGCACTACCACTCAACACCAACCGCTTCGTGGCGACTCCGCCGGTTTTGGCAAAGATTCGCCTTTTTTTGCCGGTCGGTTTGTATCGTTTCCGGTGCGGTTCAACGGCGTGGCGCAGCCGCGCCTCCGACCGGCGCGCGTCAAGCCGCGCCAATAAAAAAACCCCGCGCCGTAAGGACGCGGGGTTTGGGAAAAACCGTCGCTTACTTGGCGGCGACGCTGTCGGCGGCCTTCGGACTGGGCAGGGATTTCTTGACCTGCGTGTCCTTGGTGCAGCCGGACTTGGCCGGGCAACCGGCCTTGGCGGCCTTGTCGGCGCATTTGCCTTTTTCGGCCGACGCGCTGCAAGCGGCTTTGTCTTTGCCGGCGCAGGCGGCTTTGGATTTGGCGCATTCGCCTTCACCGGCCTGCACGGCCACGGCGAAGGCTGCCAGGGTGAGCATCAGGATGAGTTTTTTCATGGTTCGATTTGTTTTTGGTTTGGCTGCAACTTCGGGGGTTTGGACGCGGCTGTCAACTTTTTGTTCGAGAAAAGTCGCTATCCCCGCGGCCCGGGACAGTTTCCGGGCCACCGGGTCGCTGTGCGGGCGCGTTCACTCGGCCGCGGACATCCGCCAGTCTTTGGCGGTCGCCCGGCGGTTGGAACTCGACGGTGTGGCCTCCTTCACGAGGGAATCGCGGCAACCGTCCCTCGAAGAACAGCCGGCAGGGCACCGGTGAAACCGCCCTCCGCTCCCAAGCCCGAGAACGCGCCCCTCGGCCGGGGCGACCGCTCCGCCAACCATCGGCGTCGCAACGCGCCGTGGCAACGGACTCTGTCGCCTGCCAGATGGCTCACCCGTGCCGACGGCGCGTTGGTGAAGGGGGATGCCGGTCCTTATTTGGCCGTGGCTGCCGGAGGCACGTAACCGTCAGTCAGCGTCTTGAGGAACGCCACAATCGCCGCTTCATCCTCGGCGCTCAAACCCAGGTTGCCCAGGGGCACGCCCTCAAGCAGATCGCGATTGACGTTGAACGGCACCTCCGGCGGCGGCCATTTGCCCGGCACATCGCGCGTGTTGTAGAAATGAACGATTTGTTCGAGCGACTTGAAGAAGCCGTTGTGGCCGTAAGCCTTGACGAAGCCCGGATAGGGACGCTTGTCCACGTTCCGAAGGGTGGGAGTCTTGAACTTGCCGGCGTGGGCCGGCGCCAGTGGCGCGTAGGGCGTGGTGAGGAGAAACTCCGCCAATCCCAGGTCCACCCAGGCCTGACCCTGCGGATTCCATTTGGGCGGCATGGTGTAGAAGGGGTTCTGCGGGTTCCTGGGGATGCCGATGTTGTGATAGGAAAAGTCGGTGAACAACGGCGGTTCGCCGTTCGGTCCAGGGTCGCTGGTGTGACAGGCAGCGCAGTACTCCCGAAATTCCACCAGACCGGCCAACTCCTGCGGCGTCAGAACGGTTTCCTCGTCGGGAATCCCCAGGCGCTTCTGGTATAGGTAGTAATCGTATTTCGAGCTGAAGGGGTTGACCTCCCGCGAGCGTTCATAGGCCGCAATCGAATGGCCGATCCGATCATAAATCGCTTCCACGTCCTTCTTGCCGGTGCCGAGCGAGTTCGGCCCCCAGACCTGGCGGAACAAGCCGGCGTAAGGGGCGTGTCGGATTTTCACAATCACCTGATACGGGCTGGGCATGTTTTGTTCCACGGACGCCAGGAACGGGCCCAAGGCCTGTTCCTGCACCGGGTCGCCCGTGCGCCAGCCGGTCGCCCGCCCGTCCCAGAACATCCCTCCGACAAATTCATCGCCCTGGAGTTGAAGCGGCGGGCTGTTGCCGATGTAAGCCGAGGCCGGCGGCTTGCGATTGCCGAAACGCACGTGAATCGCGCCCGGATACACCGCTCCGCCCGCGTTGATGGCGGCGTCCGGCCCGGTCCAGCCCGTCTGCGGCGCGTGACAGGCCGCACAGGACTGGCCCGGAGGCGTCGAAAGATTCGGATCAAAGAAAATCGCCTTGCCCAACTGTTCGATGGGACTGAGCGATTGCGCGAGGGCCGCGCCCAGCCCGAGGCCGGTGGCCAGGATGATGCCGCCAAACAATGTCGTGGTTTTCATCGCGTACTCCTTTCTTTTTTCATTCCTGCACTTTCGATCCACAAAGAGTCATCGCGTCGGGACCGCACACACCGTGGCGCTGTAGGGAGACTCCGCCGTGCTGCCGCCGCCGCAGTCGCGGTGGGCTGTGACCGCGTAGCAATACGTGCTGCCTGCGGTCAGGTTGCTGTCGGTGTAGGTCGTGCCGGTGACGGTGGCGCGCAAGGTGTATTTGCCGCCCTGGGCGTAATAGACCCGGTAGGCGGTGGCGCCGCTGACGGCGTTCCAGGAGAGCGTGACGCGCCGTTTGCCCGCGGTGGCCGTCAGGCCGCTGGGCGCGGCCGGCGCCGTGCAGGGCGGGGCGGCCCCCAAACTCGCCATGAGCACCGGTGGGCTGCCGCCGTTGTGCAACCACAAATCCCAAATCGCCCGGCCCCAGTCTTTGAGCGTCGCAAAAAACGGATCGGTCTGCGCGATGTAGGCGCGCGGCTCGCCCGAGGGCGTGGGACTGCTGAGGGTGTTGGCCGTGCCATTGATCTGGTCGCGCAGGAACTCGATGTATTCCTTCGAGGTGGTCTGGTAGTAAAGAGCGGCTTCCCACCGCACCGCGCCGGCGGGCTTGGGCACGGTGACCTCGTCGTAACCACCGGCGTATTCGGCGGCGGTGAAATAGTTTGGCGCGTCGGCGCCGGCCCATTTGGGTTGAGCCAGTCGCGCTGCGGCGCGGGTGATGTCAAAGCCCTTGGGCGGGATGCGGTTGTCCTTGTAACGGTCGGTGCCGAGCACGAAGTGGAAGGTCTTGGCTTCGCCGGTCAGCGCGCTGGCCATTTCCGCCTCATAGACCAGGTCCTCGCGCGTTTTGTGGAGGATGCCGCCGGCGACGTATTGCTTGTTGCCCTGGGCGTCGGTGGTAACGACCAACGGCGAGTAGGGGTTGATCTCGCCGACCAGCGCGTTGGCGGCGTCATAGAATTTCACGTTGAGCCACATGCGGCGGCCCTCGGGAAAACCGGAGATGAGCTTGTGCCCGGTGTTGTTGACGATGCGCAGGGTGATGGCGCTGGCCGTGTCGGCCACCAGCACCAGGTCGGCGGCCATTTGCAACTGCTGCAGGGCGCGTGCCTGACCGTCCTTGAGCGCGGCGCCGTGGCCCTGCACCCCGGCCACGTCCACACGCGCACCGGGATACTTCGCGCCGGAAAGAATGGCGTAGTTGTAGGGATCGTAGAGGGCAGGATTACTCTGATCGGCACTGGCGAGAATCCCCGAAATCCACGTGTTGCCTCCGGTCTGGTCGTGCAACGCCAGGTCGGTGCGCGTTTTGAGTCCGGCCTTGTTGGCGGCGGTGCCGGTCACGTCACGCATGTGGCAATCCTGGCATTTGTTGACGAGCGTGCCCGCGGGAAGATTGATCTTGGGATTCGCGGGCGCGCCGCCGGGTTGGCCGTAGGCGCTCAGCATGAATTCGCTGAAGGTGCGCTCGACGTGGACGAAACTGGCGGCGGCCTGTTTTTCGGGCAACCCCATGTCGCCGCTCAACAGCCGACCCAGCACCGGATTCGACACGTCGTGGCAGGTCGCGCACATGTATTTGGTCTTGTGGAAGCGCGAGTAATACCACTGGTGCTTCGGGTCGGCGTCCCAGCGCGGGCCGCGTTTGGGATTGGTCGGGTCCACAAAATATTGCCCTGAGGTGGCCTCGACGTATTTGGGCCAGACGCCGTCGCCGAAATACGTGGGCAGGTCGGTGGTGCGGTTGAAGAAGGGCGTGCCGTCAAAAAGCGTCAGCGGACTCAGAACGTTGAGGTCCTGGAGATAGGTTTTGTTGGCTTCGGCAATCGCCGTGGCGTTGGTTTCGGGCGGCAGATCATCGAGTTGCCGCAAGCCGCGAAAGGCGTCGGTCATCTTGTGGCAGGCGTCACAACTGATACCCTCGAAATCGCTGCCCGCCAGCGCGGTGAGGTTGGGCGGATCACTGCGGCCGCCGAGCCAACCGGCGGGCGAGTGACACCGGATGCACAGGTCGCCGGCGTTGGGATTGCCCAATGCCCAGATCGAATCCTGAAGCGCCACCGTCAGGCACGCGGCCCAGAGCGGGTCGCGCGCAGCGTTGGCCATCATGCCACCGCGCCAGTTGTGGGCCGGCTCAACCGCCTTGTTGTAACCGCCGTGGCAATTGTCGCAGCGCGTGGCCGATTCGAGGTTCACCGCACCCTGCTGCGAGCCGGGCATGAACACACGCCGGTCCTGCTTGATCGGCAGCGGCGTCCAGCCATACACCAGCAACACCCCCACAAAGGTCAGACCACTTAGGACAATGGTTTTGGAGAGAGCTTTCGCCTTCATACCCCGCTTTTCCCGGTTGGTTCGACGCTACTTTAACGCCTGACCCCGGGCGGGGTATCGGGGAAAAACCCTGATTTTCAGGCAACCCAACGATGGGCTCAGGCTTTGAGCAGACCGTGCTCGATCGCGAAATGCACCAGGTCGGCCCGCGTGCGCAAACCCAGTTTTTCGGCAATGTGCGCCCGGTGGGTTTCAACGGTTTTCTCGCTGATGTGCAGACGCGCAGCGATGGCGGCCGTGGTGTGGCCGTGGGCGATGAGCCGGAGCACTTCGCGCTCCCGTTCGGTGAGCAACTCCGCCGGCGAGCCGCCCCGCTGCCGGGGCGCGGGCAGTTCCACCTCGGGAAAATGCGTCTGACCCGCGTGAACGGCCCGGATGGCCCGAATCAATTCCGTGGCGAGCGATCTCTTCAAAACGAATCCCTGCGCCCCGGCCAGTCGCGCCAGTCGCACGTAGGCTTCATCGTCGTGCATCGTCAGCACCACCACCCTGGTCGCCGGAGATTCCTGGCGCAGGTCTTCAATGGCCTTGATGCCGCTGCGTCCGGGCATGGCCAGGTCCATGACCACCACATCCGGCTTGAGGTGCAATGACTGCGTCACGGCGCTCACCCCGTCCTGAGCCTCGCCCACGACCTCAAGGTCCGGTTGCGCGTCGAGCAATGCGCGCAACCCCTCGCGCACCAGCGCGTGATCATCCGCGATCAAAACCCGAATCCGGCTCATGGCGAAAGCGGGCGGGGCACCTCCGCCAGCACACACGTGCCCTGGCCCGGCTGCGATTCCACACAAAACGTGCCGCCCAGCAGCGTGACGCGCTCCTCGATGCCCAGCAGACCCAAACGGTTCTCGGCCAGGCAACGGCGCTGCCACTGTCGCGCGTCAAACCCGCAGCCGTTGTCCTGAACGCACGCCAGCACGCCCGTGTCGGTGCCCAGCAACATCACGCGCACCCGCGTGGCGCGACCGTGCCGGACCGCGTTGGTCAGCGCCTCCTGCACCACGCGGTAGAGCGTCAGCTCCGCCTCCCCCGGCAGCCGTTGCTCCTCCAATCCCATCTCGGCGCAATCCACTTCAATGCCCGCGCGTTCGGCGAACACCCGGCAATGCCGCCGCACGGCCGCCGTCAATCCCACGTCATCAAGCACGCTCGGTCGCAGCGCCACCGAAAGATTGTGCACCTCCTCGAGCATTCGCTCGGTGTGTCGGCGCAACTCTCCCAACCGCGCCCGCACCGCCGCATCCTCCATCCGGTTCTCCAGCGCGCTCAGCGCCGCGATCTGCGAGGTCAGCGCCTGCCCGGTGTGGTCGTGCAACTCCCGCGCGATGCGCCGACGCTCCTCCTCTCCCGCGTCAATGACCCGTCGGAGCAGTTGCTGCCGCGCCATTTCTTTTTGTGCCAGCGCCTCGGTCATCTCGTTGAACGCAGCCGCCAGTTCGCCCACTTCGTCCCGGGCGCGCACCGGCGCCCGGCTCTGGTAGTGACCGGCCTGAACCGCCCGCGCCAGGCCGACCAGTTCCTCAATCGGATGCGCAAAAATCCGCGTCAACCACCACGCCGCAACCATGCCCACCAACGCGATGATCGCCGTGGTGCGGGCCAGCCGCCGCGTCAACCATCCCACCTCACGATCCACCCGCGCCGAACTCACCCCCGCGCGCAACCGATGCGGTGAGCCTCCCAACGGCGCCGTCACTTCCCGATACACCGCCCCATCGCCAACCGCGGCCTCCAGCCGCGCCTCGGCCAAAACCACCCCGTCGGCATCCTCCAGTCTCAACCACGCCAGGTCCCCGGACTCCTCCAGCCTGTGCCGCAACTCCGCGCCGATGTCCCGATCCAGCCCCGCGCGCGCCAGCTCGGCGCAATGCCGCGCCGCCTCGATGACCGTTCGCTGCGCCTGTTGCTCCAGTTCCCTCAGCAAATGCCCGTGCCAGGTGCGATGAAGTTGCCAGAGCATCCCGCCACCCAGCAGCACCGCCATCCCCAGCGCGATGCCCATCACCTTCACAAACACCGGCACCCCCAAAAGCGCTTCGTTCAAACGGCGCACCGTCCGACCCACACCCGATGCAACCTTGTGCCACACGTCCGCCAGCTTAAAGTCCCGCTTCGGCCCCCGCAAACATTGCCCAATTCCTGAATGCCGCTCCGACAACCCGATCGCGCGCCGCCTCGTTCGCTTCATCGCTCCCGCGCCCTGACATGCGCCCCCCAGGTTTCAACCCGGCAGGCACACCGCCGGACGATCTCGATGTGTCCGGCCCGGCGCTTTCCCCACGCCGAGGAGCGGGCCGGGGTTCGGGTTGAACGTTGCGCGCCGGGCGTTGTCCATTGCAATGTCGCCGGGGAGGGATGAAGGTGATGCAGGTTGACCACGGCACATTTGAGGAAAAACGCATGAAAACACACAGGTCGTTGAGGGAATTTGCTTCAGCGCGAATCGGGCGGGTCTGGATGTGGTTGCTCCCGCTGGTGGCTGCCGTTTGCGCGTTGAGCGCGTGCGCCAAAGACGGCGCGCCGCCCAGGTTCAACATCTCCGACAAACCCGTGGATCGCGACGCGCGCGGCGCCAGCTACGCCGCCGTCATCAAACGCGTCACCCCCAGCGTCGTGAGCATCTACTCCACCCGCACCTTGCGCGTGCGACCCTTCTGGCACGACTTCTTCAACGACCCGCTGTTCCGCCGATTTTTTGGCGAAGAGTTTCCGCGCCCGGACGGACGCTCCCGCACCTTCAAGCAGCAGGGCCTCGGCTCGGGCGTCATCGTCACTGACGACGGCTACATCCTCACCGCCCGTCACGTGATCGCCGACGCCGACAAAGACGGCGTCGAAGTCGCCCTGGCCGACGGCAAAACGAAGTATTCGGCCCGGGTCATTGGCAGCGATGCGCAGACCGACGTGGCGGTGCTCAAAATCGAAGCCAAGGGCCTCACCCCCATCACTCTGGCCGACAGTGACAAACTCGAAGTCGGCGACGTGGTTCTGGCCGTCGGCAATCCCTTCGGCGTCGGCCAGAGCGTCACCATGGGCATCATCAGCGCCCTGGGCCGCGACGTTCGCGGTCGCATCCTCGGCAGCGAGGGATACGAAGATTTCATCCAGACCGACGCGCCCATCAACCCCGGCAACTCCGGCGGCGCGCTCGTGGACGTCGAAGGCCGCCTCATCGGCATCAACCAGTCCATCGTCAGCGGCAGCTTCGCCAACGCCGGGGTCGGCTTCGCCATCCCCATCAACCTCGCCCGCAGCGTCATGACCCAGCTCATCACCAAGGGCAAGGTCGCCCGCGGGTATCTGGGCGTCGTCATCCAACCCGTCACACCCGACCTGGCCCGGGAGTTCAACCTGCCCGACGAAAGCGGCGCGCTGGTCGGTGATGTGCAACCCGACACCCCCGCCGAAAAAGCCGGCATCAAAACCGGCGACGTCATCGTCGAGTTCAACGGTCGCAAGGTCAACGACTCGCGTCACCTGCGCCTGCTCGTCGCCCAAACCCCACCCGGCTCCAAGGCCACCCTCAAAGTCCTGCGCGACGGCAAACCCAAAACACTTTCCCTCACCCTCGGCACCCTGCCCGACGAGTTGAGCGGCGGCTCCTCCGACACCCAGAGCAACCTCTCCGAAACCCAAAAAGCCGACGCCCTCGAAGGCGTCGAGCTGGCCGATCTCGACGCCCGCCTGCGCCGCCAATACGACATCCCCGCCACCGTGCGCGGCGCCGTCGTCACCAGTGTCGCCGAAGATTCCCCCGCCGCCGAAGCCGGCCTGCGCGAGGGCGATGTCATCCAGGAAATCAACCGCCAGCCCGTCCGCAATGCTGACGAAGCCATCGCACTGAGCCGCAAGGCCGAAGGCGACCGCATCCTGCTGCGCGTCTGGAGCAGCGGCGACGGCGCGGGCGGCTCGCGCTGGCTCGTGCTCAAGCGCCCCAAGAGCAGCTAGCCCGCGCGGCCCACGCCATCAGGTGCGAAACTTTGCGCTGCCCGTGCGGGCCTGAACACGGGCGTTGAAAAAACGACACCTCATCCCCCGCCTGCGACCGCGTCCCATCCGACGCGGTCAGGCCTCGCCACGCGGCGGCCATGCTCATTCCCGCCGCTCCAACCGCTCCAACAGTTCGCGCGCGGCGGGCCGATGGGGCTGCGCGGCCACCAACCGTTGCAACAGCGCGCGCGCTTCCGCCGGGCGACTCCCCGCCAGTGCCGCCGCCCACGTCAAACACTGCGCGTAGCCCGCCGTGAAATCGTCACTCAACTCCGCGCTTCGGATGTAGCGCTCCATCGCGCCGGTGCGATCGCCCTCCGCGTCGGCCACCTGGCCCAGCAAAAACTCGTCGCGCCCCCGTCGAAACCGCTCCACCCGCGCCGCGAACCCATCGTCGCCCGCGCCTGCGCCGACAACCGCGCTCAGGCGGCTCTCGCGCCACGCCGCCAGAAGCCGCGTCAACCCGCGCAGGCTCAGCATCGCTTCGGGCAACCGACGCGGCGCCTCGAACATCACGCGCGGGTGATCGTCCGTGTTCAACGGCGCGTCCCCTGCAAAGTGGCGCAGCGTTTCCGCATCCGCCGCCAGCCGCCCGAACAGCCGCACCGAATCGCTCAACGCCAGCCGCTTCAACTCCGCGTCCAGCGCGGACGCCGCGCCGCGTCGTTCCTCCACCCATCCCGGATGCCATCGCTCCGGCCCGTGCTCGCGCCCGGTCCGCACTCCCCAACCGACCAGGCCCAGCACCGGCGTGTCCACGTTCCAGTCCAGCCACCACGCCGTCGCGTCGGGAAACGCCACCAGAAAACTCCGCAGAATCACGCGCAGCATCTGCTCATCAAGTTGATGCAACGGCAGCCACTGACACACCAGGCCGCCGGGCAACAACCGCTCCCGCAGCGCGCGAAAATGTTCCACCGTGTAGAGCGTTCCCGCCCCGTCGCGCGCCGGATGAAACAGATCGGCCACCACCACGTCGTAACGCTCCCGCGTCGCCCGCGCGAACCGGCGCGCATCCGCCACGCGCATCCGCACCTGCGGCAGCCGTCCCGCACCGAAATTGTGCGGCTCAAAAAGCGGCATCACCTCCACCACCTCCGGCAGCAACTCCACTCCATCGCACGCGACACCCGGATGCACCGTCGCCGCGCCCAGCGTGATGCCCGTGCCCGTGCCCAGAAACAGCGCCCGGCGCGGCCCCGGATGCAACAACACTGGCACGTGCCCCTGCAACTGCTCCCGCCCCGCCGCCGCCGTCCCGCCCATCTGAAACCGATCGTTCACCCGCAGCACCCGTTCGCCCGCCCGGTCCTCGATCACTGCCACCGATGCCATCACGCCCGTGCGAAATGCCCCCAGCCGTTCGCCCGACTGCAGGCGCACGAGCCGCAAATCTGCCGGCCAGTTCAACCACATCAAAATCGGAATGCCCGCCCACCACGCGCACTTCGGCGCGAACCAGAGCGCCAGCGCAAAATAACCCGCCGCCAGCAGCCCCCACGCGAGTTTCCCGCCCAGCCACGGCAACAGCCCCACGCCAAACACCGCCGGCGCCAGCGCCGCGCCCAACAGATTGCACGCCAGCGCCCGCCCCACGCCCCCGCCCGGCCCGCGCGCCGCCTGCAGCAACCCCGCGCAAATCGCGCCCATCAAAAACGCCGCCGGCCCGAACACCGCCGCCGCCGTGACCGTCTCCGCCGCGACACCGCCAGCGACGCCCCCAACCCATCCGCCACGACAGGCCCGGTAAATTTCATGCGCGCCCGTCAGCACCCACGCCCCCAGCGCGCAAGCGACCGACGTCGCCGCCAGCCCCTTCGCCAGCCACGCGCGCGCCGGTCTCCCACGCCACCAACGCTGATACGCCGCGGCCCCAAACGCCGTCGCCGCCAGAAACACCGCCAGCGTCACCGCATACGTGTAAACGGTGTTCTCCAGCACCTGCGACAGCAGCCGCACGCCGAGCGTTTCCATGCCCAACGCGAGCAGACCGGTAAGAAAAATCGTTCCATTGATCCGCCGGGCGGAAAGCTCGTTGCACGCGGGCGCAGCGAGATGCCCCTGCGCGCCGGTGTTTGACTCCGCTTGCCCGCTGTTCGGAGCATCCGTGTTGCGCGGCCCGGACGGGCGCGTCGCCAACAACCACGCCAACACGCCGCACAGCAGGTTGGCCTGGGCAAAAAGCGCAACCGAGCGTGTCAGGCCGAGCACCGGCAACGCGACGAATGCACCCACCCACGCGCCCGTGACCGCGCCGAGCGTGTTGGCCGCGTAAAGCGCGCCCAGGCAGCGCCGGTCTCGCCACAGCGGGGCGAGCCAGCGGTCCATGGCGGGCAACGTCGCGCCCATCGCCGCCGTGGCGGGCAACAACGCCAGAAACGGCAGGGCAAACGCGAGCACCCAGTGCGACAGCGCCGGGGCGTCGGCGCCGATGAGCTGCCGCGCCGCATCGTTGACCAGCGGAATCACCAGCACGCTGGCGCAGCCCCACAACGCGATGACGCCCTCCAGCGCCGCATACCACAAACCGGGGCTGCGACCGCGCGCCAGGCGCCCGTCGAGCGCACCCGCCCCCGCTGCCATTCCGCCCATGACGGCGGCCACCACTGCAAGCACCGCAGGCAGTTCGTGCCCCAGCCCGTTGGCGAAGAGCTTCGTCCAGGCCATCTGCGCGCCCAACGCGCCGAAGCCGGACAAAAACAGCAAGACCACCAGGGCCGGGCGAAACCACCGTTCCGTCACGCCGCCCAGCATCGGTGCGCCGTCGAACCGATTCAACGTCGGAACGATGTCGTCGGACGGTGGGTTCACCGGAACTGAGCAGGGAGTTCCGCCCGCTCCTGAGACCCTGTCATCTCGCGGTGTCGGCCTCCCGCCCGCACTCAATCGGAGTCATCCCCGACGCTCCACGCTCATGCGATGTTCGATGTTCAATGTTCGTTGTTCGATGTTCTGCGGGACGCACGCCCGCCCTCCCTCTCCCAGCGGGAGAGGGCTGGGGTGAGGGAGAACGC
>JAOAIM010000089.1 GCA_026414705.1 Verrucomicrobiia bacterium
GTGCGCGGCTTGGGCATCGTGCTGCCGGTCGAGGCCGAGTCGCCCGAGTTTGGGGTTGCGGGCGGTGGCGCAGCCTGACCGAGCGGTGGCTGAACTGTTAGACCGGTTGGGTTTGGATCCGGTGCGTGAGCGGAAGGGGTGAAAATGGAGCGGCCAAAACGGGCTGCTGAAACGCATAAGCCCTCGACTATCAACGTAAAACCGGCAGTTGAGCGGAGCGAAAGGGCTGGCCGACCAAGAAGCGAGATGAATGAACACGCAGTTTGAAACCCGGGAGACCTCACCTTCCGGGTGAAATTCCCGGCTCTCTCCAAGCGTTCTCCATTCCTGTTGATTCGTGTGAATTTGTGTCTCGACTGCCCTTTTAAGGATCAACAATCGGGCTTTCGCAACTGACGACTTTGATTAAGAAACGACACCTTTTCGCCTCTTCGGATTTTGCGGCGTGATGAAACTGTCAGGCGGCCAACAAATCACGTTTGTTCAAGTCCCGGCCGCCGGTCACGCTGTGAACGAGGTAAAAGGCCGCGTCCACGCCAATCCTGCCGCGCTCGGTTCGCTCAGGGCACAAGTCGTATCCGGTAATAACCGGCGGGATTGGTAGCGCCACCGGCGTGGAGATAACTTGTCGTGCCTTCGTTCGTGCCGCCAATCGAAATAACCGGGCTAACATCCGCAAAAGCAGCAGGGAGGTTAGCGTTGGTATCGGCCAGCGTTTGCACCACGTAACGGCGTCCGCCGACGGTGCTCCATTCCAAACGCACGTCATGCCCGGTTCGCGTGACCTGCACGATGCGGAAAACTGACGCCGCGTTGGTGGGGTTGGTGCCGGCCTGATATTCATGGCCGTTGGAGGCGCCATCGCCGTCGGCGTCGGTGTCGGGCCTGACGCCCAGGTGGCCGAAATAGCGGAGTTCCCACTCATCCGGCAAACCGTTCGCGTCATAATCCGGGTCCACGCTCTGCACGCGCAGATTGTCAATCAGCGCAAAATTGGCCGGGTTGCCGATCGAATCAAAATGATCGTTGTAGCCGATCATGATGTGGCCGTTGGTGAAGGCGAAGGTGTTGGTGAATTGGGCGACAATCGCGTCGTTGAGCAACCAGGTCACCAATCGGTTTTGCTGGCGCACCTCCACCCGCACCCACCGTAACCCCGCACTGCCCGCGGGCGTGGTAAAACCGGGGACCACCTGTGACGGAAACAACGCGGTAAATCCGGGATTGTTGTGATCAAACTGCTGGCCCAGCAATGGGGCCGGCCCGAAAACCGTGTTTCCCGCGTGCATCAAGATCGGCGGACCCGTGCCGCCGCCGCGAAAAATCGAATAGTCGCGCAACACCGCCGAAACCGCTGATACCCCACCATCCCCGTCCACGCCAAAAAACAGGCCATCGCTTGGGGCCACACCGATTCGATTCGGAATCGTGGCCGAGTGGTTGATCCCGAACAGGGCGTGTTCGGTCGAGCCCGCGCCGCTGATCCAGTTGATCCACAGGTCAAACCGGAGCGCAAAGTTGCCGCTGAAGGTGCGGCCCGCTGGATACAAATTCACGGCTCCGGCGGCGCCCACGCCATCCTTGTTCACCGTCAAATACAGCCCCCTGGTGCCGCCGGGCTGCGAACCCGGGGCGGGGGGAATGGGCACCGGGTTGGCGAGGCTGGAATAGTCCACTCCGAAGCCGGCCACGAAGTCGGCCGGCCCGGAGGTGGCATGGAAAAAGATGCCAAAGCCATTCGTGCTTCCGGGCGCCGTGACGAGGCTCGGAGAAGTGAAGCCGTCAAAGTTTTCTTCATACAAGGTAACAGGCGCGAACACCGTCAGCATGGCGACCGCACTGGTTACGCTACCGCCAGGATTGGACACTACGACATCGTACGGTCCGGCGTGCTCCGGTTGAGCGTTGGCACGGGTATAGGTGGAAAGCGTCGCCCCCGGCAGGTTTGTGCCGTGAAACCGCCATTGATACGAAATTGGCGGGCTGCTGGTGAGCGAAATCGAGACCGCGAACGCTGCGCCCGAGCCGACCGCCACGGTCTGGCTTTCAGGCTGCGTCAGCAAGATCGGCGGCACGGGCGGCTCGACGGGCGGAATCACATGCGAGACCAGCGGTTTGAATTCGGTGTGACACACGTTGAGGTCAATCGGGCTGATGCCGCCGGCACTACCCGTGTCGCTGTATTGCCAAAACGCCCAGTTGTCGAATACGCCGGTGGGGTCTGCAAACCCCTGGCCCGGCGGTTGGTTGGTTGCGGGATCCAACGCGGTAATGGTGCGCAACCACAGATCGTAGGCGGCCAATCGGCTGTCGAACTCGTTGTTGGCGAAGCTCTGCGTGGTGTAGATGATCGGTCGGGCGCCGGGGCCGCGCAACGCCACCACGCGCTCGCAAAACGCAAGGACCCAGTCGGTCAGCTCGGCGGTGCCGAGGCTTGCAGCGGCCCCCTCCACATCCAACACCGGGCGCAAATAGCCGGGGCCGACGAAATTGCCGGCGTAGCTCAGCAGGTGATCCGCTTCCTGCACCGCACCGGCGGGTGTGGGACGATTCTCCGGATGAGCGTAATGATAGACCCCGACCAGCAAACCGGCCGCGGTCGCCCGCGCCACGTTGGCCGCCATGGCCGGGTCATCCGGACCGGTCAGCCCCTCCGTGGCTTTAACAAACGCAAACCGTTTCCCCTCGGCAAACATTTGCTCCCACGCCGCTTGAGCGATGCCACTCGAACCCTGCCAATGGGAGACGTCCACGCCGAATTCCCTGGGCTGAGCTTGCACCCAGTTGACGGGGCCAAAAAGCAAGCAAAGCAGGACCGCAACGACCGGGCGCATGCCGGGCGCAGGCAGCGCACACACGACTCGTTGAAGAGGCAAATTTCTCTGAATTGGGTGACCAGCCCGTTCAGTTGTGGGTTGCTGCGGGGAAAGTTGCCCCGGAAAGATCGCTTGCGGAGGGGCAGCGGTTTTCATGGCGGGTGCGCTGAGCTCTCCGTATCAGCTATCATTTCCCGTGACGCCAGTCAACGAGTGGACTTTCGCCGTTTTAACGCGACCTGCGCGATAAAATTTGTTTCCGCAGCCGGGTCGGAAACGGACTCAAAACGAGTCGTCGCGCCCCCAAAAGCTCGTCTTACCCAGGCGACCCCCCACTTGATCAGCCAACAAACCCAATCGGAACTCCTGGCCCCGTGGCGACACCACTGCCCCCGCGCCCGACGGGGCTACAAACGTCAACTCATCCGCCAAGCCGTTTAACGGCTGAGCTATCATCGCAAGGCGGCCATTTGGGCCTTGCGAGCCAAGCCCAACTCGCCCGTTGCCGCCGCCGCTGTTGCAGCCGGCCGACTGGAAGTCGGCGATACCGCCCTAGGGAAACGTGCGTCACGAGCCGTGTGCGCGCAGACCCGCTCCTTGGAGCGGGAAACGTTCTGGTCAAGACGGCCTTGGGCCTCGTTGCCCCGCCTTGCCGGGCTGAAGCCCGTTGTCAACCAGAACGGACTCAGCAGGGGCCGGATTCGCAGGTTCGTTTTCCGCGTTTAAGCGAACGGATGGTGGGTGGATTCAAACCGCGGGCGGCCTGAATTTGTTTGAGCCAAATCGCGGTTTTCCCTATCCAATACTCCGAAACGTATGGATCAGGTGTCCGCCCAAAGTCCCGTCCCGGCCGTGGTTGCGACCGGGTCGGCATCGGCGTCTGCAGAAGGGCAACCGGGCTTCGCGGTGCAACTGGAGGCGGTGTGGCGGCAGATTCCGAACAAGGGACTGTTCTTCGGGCTGTTGGCGGCGTGGCTGGCGTTGTTTCATTTCTGGGGCAACGCAACCCTGGGCTACATCCGCACCCCGTCGCTGTTGGAGTGGATGCACACGGCCTACACGCTCAAAAGTCCGATTGCCGATGACGCGCACGGGATGCTGATCCCGTTTGTCATCCTGGCGTTGTTGTGGTGGAAACGGGAGGAGTTGCTGAAGCTGGAGGTGCGTCCGTGGTGGCCGGGTTTGGTGTTGGTCGCGGCGGCGCTGGGCTTGCACGTGCTGGGCTTTGCGGTGCAGCAACCGCGGGTCTCGATTGTGGCGATGCTCGGGGGCATTTATGCGCTGACGGGCGTGGTGTGGGGGCCGGCGTTTTTGCGCGCCACGTTTTTCCCGTTTTTCCTGTTCGCGTTCATGGTGCCGCTGGGATCGTTGACCGAGGGCATCACGTTTCCGCTGCGGCTGGCCGTGACGCGCACCGTGTCGGAAATCTGTCAGCACGTGCTGGCGATCAACGTGGTGTGCAACGGCACGCAGTTGTTCAACAGCATCGGCACGTATCAATACGACGTGGCACCGGCGTGCAGCGGCATTCGGAGTCTGATCGCGATCACGGCGCTCTCGATCATTTTTGCGTTCACGCAGTATCGCGACTGGCCTTCGCGGCTGGTGATCATGGCCAGCGCCGTGCCGCTGGCGTTTCTGGGCAACGTGTTCCGCATGATGGTGATCGTGCTGGCGGCGGAGTTTGGCGGCCAGAGTGCCGGCAACCGGGCGCACGAGAGCACCTTTTGGAGCATGTTGCCGTATGTGCCGGCGATTTTGGGGTTGATTTTGCTCGGGCGCTGGCTTGACGAACTGCACGCGCGGCGGCGGCAGCGGCGGTCGGCGTCGGCGGCCATCGGAGGCACATCATGAACCGGCAGCGGGTCATCATCGTCGTCATGGCGCTGGTGTTGATCGGCGGCACGGCCACGGTGTTGAGCCGGGTCAAATCCAACCAGCGGCTGGGCGCGCCGGGGGTGACCACCGAACCGATTCCCGGCAGCCGCAACCTGCGCGTCGTCTTGCCGGAGCGCGTGCTGCACTACGAGTCGGAGTGGATCGAGCCGGACGCGCTGGTCACCAACACGCTTCCGGCGGACACCAGCTACGGCCAACGGCGGTATTTTGATCCGAACAATCCGGAGGATCAGTTGCAGTTGTCGGTCGTGCTGATGGGCGCCGACCGCACGAGTTTGCACAAGCCGCAATTCTGCCTGGAGGGCGCCGGCTGGCAGATTGACGGCAACTGGTCGCTGGAGACCAGCGTGCCAATCGAGCGCCCGCAACGCTACGAGCTGCCGATCATTCGGCTGGTTTCCACGCGCGTGGTGCAGACGGCGCAGGGCGCGCCCGTCACGTATCGCGGCGTGTATGTGTACTGGTTCGTGGCGGATGGCGCGTTGAGCGGCGACATGTCCGGTCTGGATCGGATGTGGCGCATGGCCAAACACCTCCTGCGCACCGGGGAACTCCAACGCTGGGCCTACGTGTCGCTGTTTGCCGTCTGCGCACCGGGGCAGGAGGAAGCGACCTTTGATCGGATCAAACGTTTTATTGCAGCAGCGGTGCCGGAGTTTCAACTCACGCCCCGTGCAGAGGCTGCCGCGGCCACGGCCGCGATCCGATGAACCACCCCCGGCCGCCGCCGGGAACACCGCCCGGAGACGAATGCCAATGGTGAAGCTGAAACCAATTTGACGCCGAGCCACCGAAGCGTTGTTCCGTGAAAGCCCGGATTGCAACGCGTTGAGGGAGTTGATAAAGGGCAGGAACGGGCATTTGCATGGAATCATGCTGCGTCGCCATCGCCAGATCCGAACGCAACTGCATCAACTGATTGATGCGTGCATTTTTGCGTATAGCTTCTGGTTCGCCTACCACCTGCGGGAGCACCCGTGGGTCATCGAGTGGCTGGGGTTGGACCCGGTTGCGCCCTTTGAGCGGTATATCTGGTTTTATCTGGCGCTGATTCTGGCCGGGCCGCTGGTGCTGGAAAGCCTGGGATTTTACGACCGCCCGCAACTGGGCTCGCGCACCAAAGCCTTGTGGATTTTGTTCCGCGGCGTGCTGATCACGACGCTGGGGCTGGTGATCGCGCTGTTTTTCTTCCGCTATTACATCGCCCGGTGGGTGCCGATCTGGTTTGGGGGCATCTGTTTTGGCTTGTTGGTCGCCAAGGAGGAAATCGTCCGCTGGTATTGGCGCAAACGGCTTTCGCTGCCGCAATTCCAGCGACGCTTCGTGCTGGTGGGCGCGCCGGAGGAAACCGCCCGCCTGCGCCAGCAACTGGAACGGCATCCGGACTCGAACATTCGCGTGGTTGCGGAACTGACCTTTGAGAACGGTGCGTGCGACAGGCTCGTGCACCTGCTTCATGAGCAGGCGGTTAACGGCGTCATCATCGCCGCCGCACATTCTTCGCTCGACCAGGTTGAGGCGTTTGTTCGCGCGTGCGAGCTTGAGGGCGTCGAGGCGTGGCTGGTGGCGGACTTTTTCAAGACAGAGATTTCGCGCGCCAGCTTTGATGATTTTTACGGGCGACCGGTGATGGTGTTTCGCTCCACGCCGGAGGTCTCCTGGCAGAGCGTGGTCAAGCAACTTCTCGACTACGTGCTGGCGCTGGTGGCGCTGCTCATTCTGGCGATTCCGATGGGGATCATCGCGCTGCTGATCAAGATCACCTCGCCCGGCCCGGTGCTGTTCCGCCAGTTGCGCGCCGGCCTCAACGGCGCGCCCTTCACGATGTACAAGTTCCGCACCATGATCAGCAACGCCGAGCAGCTCAAACACGAACTGGAGCGACTCAACGAAATGCAGGGGCCGGTCTTCAAGGTGACCAATGACCCGCGCGTGACCCCGCTGGGGCGCTTTTTGCGGCGCTTCAGCCTCGATGAACTGCCACAACTCTTCAACGTGCTCCGGGGCGAGATGAGCATCGTCGGTCCGCGGCCGCTGCCGGTGGACGAGGTGCGGCGCATTCACGATCCGGCGCATCGCCGCCGCCTCAGCGTCAAACCCGGCCTCACCTGCCTCTGGCAGGTCAGCGGGCGCAATCAAATCCGCGACTTTCGCGAATGGGTGCGGCTGGACCTCGAATACATTGACAACTGGTCGCTGTGGTTGGACCTGAAGATTTTGCTGCGCACCATCCCGGCGGTGCTTTCGGGCAAGGGGGCAAAATAGGCGTCTGAGCGTTCAAGCGGCGACGGTCCCAGACGTGAAGCGGATGCTTTGCCCAACTCAAAACCCGGCACCGGCTCACCCTCCGGTCGCGCCGGCCTCAATGCATCCAAAAAATCAATGAACGCAAAAACGAAACGCACACCCGTCTCGGTGGTCACTGGCGCAGCCGGTTTTCTGGGCTCGCATCTGGTGGACCTGTTGCTGGCGCGCGGCCATCGCGTGATCGGCATTGACAACTTCATCACCGGCACGGTGGACAACATCGCGCATCTGGCCGGCAACACCCGATTTCGGTTCATCCAGCAGGATGTAACGGAATTTTTGTTCCTCAACGAGCCGGTGGATTACGTCTGGCACTTTGCCTCGCCCGCCAGTCCCGCCGATTATCTGGAGTTTCCCATCCAGACCCTCAAGGTCGGCTCGCTCGGCACGCACAAGGCGCTGGGCCTGGCCAAACACAAGCGCGCGCGTTTCCTGCTGGCTTCCACTTCCGAGGTTTACGGCGACCCGTTGGTTCACCCGCAAACCGAGGACTACTGGGGCAACGTCAATCCCGTCGGCCCGCGCGGTTGTTACGACGAAGCCAAGCGCTTCGCCGAGGCGCTGACCATGGCCTATCACCGCGAGCACCGGCTCCAAACCCGCATCGTGCGCATCTTCAACACCTACGGGCCGCGCATGAGACTCAACGACGGACGCGTGGTGCCCGCCTTCATCAGCCAGGCCCTGCGCGGCAAACCGCTGACGGTCTTCGGCGACGGCAGCCAGACCCGCAGCTTTTGTTACGTGTCCGACCTCATTGAGGGCGTTTACCGGCTCATGCTCAGCAACTACCCCCTGCCGGTGAACATCGGCAACCCCACGGAGCTGACCGTGCTCGAGTTCGCCCGGCAAATCATCCGCCTGACCGGCTCGCGCAGCCGTATTGCCTTCAAGCCCCTGCCGCAGGACGACCCGCGCCAGCGCCGGCCCGACATCTCCCGCGCCCGCAAACTGCTCAAGTGGGAGCCGAAAGTGCCCCTCGAGGTCGGCCTCAAAAAAACCATCGAGTATTTCCGAACCCGCGTCTGACCGGGTGACTCCGCGTCAATTTTGGCCCGTTGCGAAATCGGCCGAAGTGAATAAATTTTGCCCAAAACGGGCAAACAAAAGGGGCGGGGGTGGATGGGCACATGAACAGGGAGGAAAGGGTCACGACGCCGGAGACGGGCACTTCGGGTATCAATCGCCGCGAGTTCTTGCGCCGCTACGGCATCGCCTCCAGCGCACTGACGATCAGCCCGTTTTTCCTGAGCCGACTCGAGGCACTCTGTCAGGTTGCCGCAGGCAAAACGCGCGTCTTCGTCGTTCGCAACGGCGACTACTACCAGAACATCGTCAAACTCTGGGAAATGCTCGACGGCCCGGCGCGCTACTTCGGCCCCGATGACGTTGTCCTGATCAAGGGCAACGCCCAATGGCCCAACCAGGGCTACACCCACACCGGTTGCATCAAGGCCGTCATTGATCAAATCCTCGCCATCCCCGGCTTTTCGGGCGAGGTGATCATTTACGACAACACCACCAACAACGGCCAGCCCGGCGCGACCGGCTTCGACGCCACGCCCGGCAACCGCACCCACAACTGGCCCGATCACAACTGGAATTCGCTCGCCGCCGAGTATCGCGCGCGCGGCAAGCCCGTCGCCACCAAGCGCCTTGTTCAGGGACCGTGGCGCAATATCACCTTCCCCGGATGCTCCTTCTGGAATCCCGCCGAGGGCGAGGGCTGGACGCGTTGCTTCTTCACCCACAACGGGCGCAACACCTATTTCTCCTATCCGATCTTCGAATCCCCGCTCTCGCCCGGACGCATGATTGACCCGAAAAACGGCGTCTGGGAAAACGGCGGCTACTCCGGACGCCGCGTGCGCGCGCTCTTCATGCCCACGCTCAACAACCACGGCTGGGGCAGTGAGGACTACGCCGGCGTCACCAGCGCCATCAAATCCTTCTTCGGCGCCACCGAAATCCACATCGGCGACAACGCCACTTGGAACGGTTACTACCACCTCCACAGCGCCAGCTTCACTCAAGGCTCGGCCCAGACGGCCGGCGAACTGGTGGGCCGTTACATCCAAACCATGTATGCCCCGGTGCTCTACATCACCTGCGCCATCTGGTCGGGCTGGCACAGCCGCACCGCCGACGCCGCCGAAACCAAAACCGTCCTGGCGTGTGAAAATCCCGTCACGCTCGACTACGTCGCCTGTCGGGACGTGATCTCGCGCTATGCGTCCTGGCTCAATCCCGACGCCAACAACAACACGCGCAAACAAATCCTCGGCTGCTTGAGCCGCGGCATCGGCACGATTGACCCGACGCAATTCGAAGTCATCACCTTCGACTTCACCCGCCCCACCGCGACGCGGCTCGACATCGAACGCAAGTTCCGCGAGTTCAAAGCCGGCCGCGCCAGCGAGCAGGACGTCAAAAACACGATCAAGCTCTACATGGAGGGTGACGCGCCGTGAAACGCGCCAGATTCCAACCGGGTCGCGCCACGGCCCTCGCGCTGACGCTGATTTTGAGCGCGTTCGCCTGGCAACTCCACGGCAACGGGCTGGTCGTTACACGCGCCTTTGACCGGCTGGTCACGCTCACCAATCGCCCGATTGTGGTGACGGTGACGCTCTCCAACGCGACCGGGCAGACCTTGCGCGGGCTGTGGTTCAGCGAGCAGGTGCCCGCCGCGCTGGCGCTCACCCCGCTGAGCATCTCGATCAACGGCCGAAGCGTCACCAATCATCAGCACGAAATCGGGCAGGAAGGCGACGTCTATCCCGGGTGCGTGCCGCGTCGCTGGGTGCTCGAACGCCCCCGCGCCTTCGCTGAAAACAACCCCCTCCCGCCCGGGGCAACCGCACAAATCCTTTACTCCCTCACGGCAGCCGCACCCGGCACGTTCGTCTTCCCGCAATGCGGTGTGGCCGCTTACATCCCCCAACCCACCAACACCGCCTTCGGCCTCGGCGCGGACGCTCCCGTTGCGCATTTCCTCACCCTCACCAATCGCTACGCCGTGTTCGGCGAGAGCACTCCCGAGGGCTTTCGCCTGACAACCGACGCGCCCGCCGGCTGGCGCTACGCACTCGAGAGTTCAACGAACCTTCAGGACTGGTCGCGCCTGGCCACCAACGTCGCTCCCGCCCCCATGCTCGACACCAATATCAATCCCTCGCTCAAGTTCTATCGCCTCCTCTGGCTACCCTGACACGCGCGGCGTCGCGCCCGTAACGCAGCTTGAAACCCGCCAAGGTCGCGGATTGAATCTTGAGACAACACTTGCCGCTCGGTGGCCTTGCCCGGCAACGGAGGGAACACCGATTCAACACGGATTTTTTCCCGGTGAACAGCAGTCGCGCACCGGGTGAGTTGCAGTTCCGCGCAAAGACCTCCCGTCCGGATCGTTCCGTGTTCCATCCGTGGCTTAACTTGCCGTTTTCACGATGAGAGCTCTGCCAAAGTTGCAGGCTACGTCAGAATGCGGCGTCCCTCGTCGAGGAAGATGCCCTTGAAGTTCATCTCCAGCGCCTGCGGGTTGCTCGCTTTCGAGAGCGCTTCTTCCTTGGTGACCTTGCCGGCTTTGACCAGTTCAAAGAGGGACTGGTTGAACGTGATCATGCCGTCTTCGCCGCCGGTCTCGATGGCCGCGGGCAACTTGTCGAGCCGGTTTTCCTCGATGAGTTTCCGCACCGTGGGCGTGTTGATGAGGATTTCAAACGCCGGGGTCATCCCGCCCTCGACGGTCGCCACCATGCGCTGGCAAATCACCGCCTGCAACGTGCCGGCGAGCTGACGCCGGATCTGTTCACGCTCGTCGGCCTTGAAAAAGTCCAGGATGCGGTTGACCGACTGGGAGGCGTTGGTCGTGTGAAGCGTCGAGAACACCAGATGGCCCGTGTCGGCGGCGCTCATCGCCGAGGTGAAGCTGATGTCGTCGCGCATTTCGCCGATCATGATCACGTCCGGGTCCTGCCGCAGCACGTGGCGCAACGCATGGTGGAAGGAGGGCGTGTCCAGGCCGATCTCGCGCTGTTCGATCACCGACTGGTTGTCCTCGAACACGTATTCGATGGGGTCTTCGAGCGTGATGATGTGTTTTTTGAAGTTGGCGTTGATGTGTTCGATCATCGCCGCCAGCGTCGTGGACTTGCCGCAGCCGGTGGAGCCGGCCACCAACACGATGCCGCGCGGTGACTCGGCGATGCGCCGGAGCTGTTCCAACAGCCCCAACTCCTCGAACGGCGGCACTTTGCTTTTCACGTAGCGCATCGAGAGGCACCACTCGCCGCGTTGCTGGTAGAGATTGGTGCGAAACCGCCCGACGCCCTGCACGAAATAGGAGAAGTCAATCCCGCGCTCCTCCTCCAGACGCTGGTGCAGGTGCTTGGGCGTGACGTGTTCCCCGACCTTGGCCATCCCCTCGGCCGTGGGTTGGGGGCACTCCACCGCAATCAGCTCCCGATTGATCCGAAAGATGACCGGCCCGCCAATTTTCAAGTGCACATCCGAGGCACCCGCATCCACCGCCGCCTTCAAAATCTTGTAAAACAACTCGATTTCCATGCCGCCAGCATACCGGAGCGCGCGCCTCCGGCCAAAGGGGAAACTGTGTCGCGCCGCGTCAATCGAACAAACCAAGCTGCGCGCCGCCGGGCCGCCGGAACGCCGCCGTGGACAACTCCGGCCCGGAATCCGCCAGCCCGCAATGCCGGCGCGCCACCTCGAACAAGTTCTCAATCTGCTCGGCCCAAGTGCCCCGGCCCGTCATCCGCTCGCCAAACGTGGCGTCATAAAGTTTGCCGCCGCGCAAGGCGCGCAGCCGGCCGAGCACGCGCGCTTTCTTTTCGGGGCAATGCCGCGTGAGCCACTCCTCAAACAACGGCGCGACCGCGTGTGGCAGGCGCAACACGATGTAACCGGCAAACTGCGCGCCGGCTTGCGCAGCGGCCTTTAGCAACGCCGGGATTTCGTGGTCCGTCAGCCCCGGAATCACCGGCGCGGTGAGCACGCCCACGGGCACGCCGGCGTCCCGCAGTTGCCGGATCGCCGCCAGGCGCGCTCCCGGCGGTGAAGTGCGCGGCTCGAGCATTCGGCGCAAGTCCGCGTCGAGCGTCGTCAACGAGAGCCACACCACAGCCGCGCGATGCCGAGCCAGTTGGATCAACAGGTCCAGATCGCGCGTCACCAGCGCGTTTTTGGTCACGACCGAGACCGGGTTGCGACATTCGACGAGCACTTCCAAACAGCGGCGCGTGAGTTTGAGCCGCCGCTCGACGGGTTGATACGGGTCGGTCACGCCGCTGAGCGCCAGCACGCGCGGTTGCCATTGGGGCGATGCCAGTTCGCGCCGCAGCAACTCCGGGGCGTTTTCCTTCACGAGGATTTTGGTCTCAAAATCCAGCCCTGCGGAGAAGCCGAGGTATTCGTGAAACGGGCGCGCGTAGCAGTAGGCGCAACCGTGCTCGCACCCGCGATACGGGTTGATGCTTGCCTCAAACGGCACGTCCGGGCTGTCGTTCCAGGTGATGATCGAACAGGAGTGATCTTTGAAAAACTGCGTCCGGGGCAACGGGTCGTCTTCGGCATCCCAATCCGGGTCGCGCTCCAGCCGCAGCGGCTCGAAGCGATTGGGCGGATTGCTCAATGCGCCGCGCGACCGAGAACGGCTCACCTCGCCGGGTGTCATGCACCAAACCTATCGCCTGCGGACCGTTGCGGCCAGTGCCGGGCAACGTTGCGGAGGCAAAGCCCGGCCACCCCCCCCGAACGGCAGCAAGCTCACGCGCCTTGCGTGAAAATTCCACCTCCGAAGCACGGGTTTTTCGGTTCACAATTTCGTGACGCTGCCAATTCCTTCAGAAAAACGCACCGTCTCGGGGCAACCGCGTGCCCCGGCCGGGTTGGCCCGATGGCTGCTAATTCACATTCGGCGACCATGGCGAGGCTCATCAAAATCTACGACGCCGATTGGGCAAAGCGAAAGAAGCGCCCGGCACACCGCGACGAGGCCCTGTGGCGGGTCGCGCCGACGGTCGTCGCTGCGGCGGTCTCCGCGCGCTTGCCCGTCTGGCTGGCGGCAGAGGCTTGCCGGCGTGTCGCGCGGGCCGGCGAATTGCCACCGCCGGTCGAACGCGGCTTTTGCAGGGCTGAGGAGGAATAAGCGGCGCGGAGTGCGGGCTGTTCGAGCCATGTCAGCCCGCGCTCCCGCGCCGGGAAAATCGCTTCACGCCCGCGTGCCCACCGCTACTCTCGGCTCGTGAAGCGCAATCCCATCATCGCCGCGCTGGACGTGCCCACCGCCGGGCAGGCGCTGGAGCTGGCCGCACAAATCGCTTCGTGCGTCGGGGCCTTCAAAGTTGGCAGCGAACTGTTCACCAGCGCCGGGCCGGACATTGTGCGCCGCTTGCGCGACCTGGGCGCCCGGGTATTTCTCGACCTCAAATTTCATGACATTCCCAACACCGTCGCCCGCGCCGTGGCCGCCGCCGTGCGACTCGATGTTCAAATGCTCACCGTCCACACCAGCGGCGGCTTCGAGATGCTGCGCGCCGCCGAGGAATCAGCCCACCGCGCCGCGCAGGAACTCGGACGCGACGCGCCGCTGGTGCTGGGCGTGACCGTGCTCACCAGCGCCGATGCCAACACGCTGGCCGAAATTGGCTGTGACCCCAGCCCGGCCCGTCAGGTGGAACGGCTCGCCCAACTGGCCGTTCGCGCCGGATTGCGTGGGCTGGTCTGTTCACCGCTGGAAATCGTCGCGCTGCGCCAACTCCTGCCCGATGGCGTCCAACTGGTCGTTCCCGGCATTCGCACCGGCAGCGAATCGCCCGACGACCAGAAACGCACCCTGACCCCGCGCGAAGCTCTGGAGGCCGGCGCCGACTGGCTGGTGATTGGCCGACCGATTTACGCCGCACCCGACCCGCGCGCCGCCGCCGAGCGAATTCTGGCCGCATTGGATTGAGTCAGAACCTCTCGGCCCGGCCCGGCGCTCCCAACGACTCGCTGCGCTCGGCCCCACCGGGCATCCGAACTCCGGCGGCGTGTGCGGATTTGACGCCGCGCCAGCACGTGGCAGACTTTGTGGCGTTATGAGCCTCAAACGTCGCGAGTTCCTCAAGCGCTCTGCTCTCAGTCTCACCGGCTTGGTCGTTGGCACGCGACTGCTGCCGGCCGCTGAATCCCGCGCGGCGCACTTCGATCCGTTTGAGCGCGTGCCGCTGGGACGCACCGGTCTGAAGGTGAGCCGCATTTGTCTGGGCACGGGCATGCGCGGGTGGATGCGCGAGTCGAACCAAACCCGCCTGGGCCGCGAGGCGTTTGAGAAACTCATCCGGGGCGCGTTCGAGCGCGGCGTCAACCTCTTCGATCTGGCCGACCTTTACGGCTCGCATCCGTTCGTGCCCGGTGCGCTCAAGGGCATCCCGCGCGACCGCTACGTTCTCATCAGCAAAATCTGGTGGCGCGAGAACGGGCTGCCGGAACAGGAGCGCCCGGACGCCGACGTGATCGTGACGCGCTTTCTCAAGGAGCTGCAGACCGATTACGTGGACCTGGTGCTGTTGCACTGTGTGACCTCCGCCAAATGGCCCGAAGAGCTGGCGCGGCAAATGGAGATTCTTGAGGGATTGAAAAAGAAAGGCGCGATCCGCGCCCACGGCGTTTCGTGTCATTCAATCGAGGCGTTGGAAGCCGCCGCGCGCCATCCCTGGGTGCAATCGGTCAACACCCGCATCAACCCCTACGGCGTGAAAATGGACGGCCCGCCGGAAAAGGTCGTGCCCGTGCTCAAGGAAATTCACGCCGCCGGCAAGGGCGTCGTGGGCATGAAGATCATTGGCGAAGGAGAATTCCGCGACAGCGAGGAGAAACGCGACGCGTCGGTGCAATTCGCGCTGCACCTGGGCTGCGTGGACACGCTCTGCGTGGGCTGCGAATCGCTGGCGGAATTGGACGATCTGGCCGCGCGGATTCGCAAAGTGCCACGCCCGGCTCGGGCCGCGTCGTGACCTCCCTTCCGAAACAACGCGCCCGCGCCCGCGGCCTCGTTTTCGAGTGCCGTGTTGCTTAGCCGCTTTCAGACAGCCCACTTCCGGTCGGTGACACCGCAGATTTCCAATCTGCGCCGGGCTCCACACTCGCACGCTCTACGCTCTGACGCTCCCACGCACGCTCAAAACTGTTGCGCCCCTTCGGGGCTTGAGAGGGTTGG
>JAOAIM010000008.1:0-11522 GCA_026414705.1 Verrucomicrobiia bacterium
GCGCGGGCGCACGGGCTGCGCAACATCGAACACCGAACATCGAACACCGAACAGCGAACATGGAACACCGAACATTGAACATCGGATGAACGAAGCGGGACGGCGACCGGCGCGTGAGCACGGGCGCGGGCATAAGGGAATCCCTTAGCCGCATCAGAAAATCCGCCCGATCGAAATCAGGGCAAACCCCAATTGTGAATGGCGCGCACTGACCTATCTTGGCCTTGCGAAACCAAATTTCGTAAAACAAAAGCTGGTCACCATGAACAATAACGGCAACGACGTCATCGAGACCCTGAGTCATTCGCGGATTTATCAGGACTACGAACGGGCGTTCAGCGAAATGACGGGCCTGCCCGTGGCGCTGCGCCCGGTCGAATCCTGGCAGCTCCCGCATCGGGGCAAACGCAAGGAAAACCCCTTCTGCGCCCGCGTGGCCTCGACCAGCCGCGCCTGCGCCGCCTGCCTGCAGGTGCAGCAGAAACTCGCCGAGACCGCCCGCGAACAGCCGCAAACCGTCGGCTGCCCGTTTGGCCTCTTTGACACCGCCGTGCCGGTGCGCCTGGGCAATCAGCTCATCGGCTTCCTCCAAACCGGCCAAGCGTTCCGCCGCAAGCCCACCGAAGCGCAGTTCAAGCGCGCCGCGCGCGTGCTCGCCGACTGGGGCGTCGAAGCCGATCCGGAAGAGCTGCGCCGCGACTATTTCAGCGCCCGCGTGCTCACGCCCAAACAGCACGAGTCGGCCGTCAAACTCCTGACCATCTTTGCCCAGCACCTTTCGATCATCAGCAATCAGGTCATCGTCCATCAGAAGAATGCCGAGCCGCCGGTCATCACCAAGGCCAAGGAATACATCCACCAACACGAGGCCGACGACCTGTCGCTGGGCGAGGTGGCCCGCGCCGTCAACACCAGCACCTTTTACTTCTGCAAGCTTTTCAAGAAGGTCACCGGCCTGAACTTCACGCATTACGTCTCGCGCGTGCGGATCGAAAAGGCCAAAAACCTCCTGCTCAATCCCAACTTGCGCGTGAGCGAGATCGCGTTCGAAGTCGGCTTCCAGTCGTTGACGCACTTCAACCGCGTGTTCAAGAAAATCGTCGGTCAATCGCCCACCGAATACCGCGCGCAACTGGCGTCGCTCTGACCGCCGCGCCCCGCGCCGCGTAACGCATTGCCAGGGCCACCGCCGCCGGTAGAATCCGGCGCGATGAGCCGTTACGCGGATTGGAGCCGGGAAGAACTCCTGGAGCGACTGCAGGCGCTGGAAACCGGCGCACCCGCAGACGTGCCATCGCCCGAACACATCGAACGCCGTCGCGCTCAGGCTGCGTTGCGCGAGAGCGAGGCGCGCCTGCGCGCGATTCTCCAAACCGCCGTCGAGGGCATCGTCACCATTGACGAGCGCGGCATCATCGAATCCTTCAACCCCGCCGCCGAAAAAATCTTCGGTTACAGGGCCGAGGAGGTCGTGGGCAAAAGTGTCAACCTCCTCATGCCCGAACCGCACTGTCACGAGCACGACCGCTACATCCAAAACTATCTCCGCACCGGCCAGGCCCGGATCATCGGCATCGGGCGCGAGGTGCAGGGCCGCCGCAAAGACGGCACGGTCTTTCCCATGGACCTGGCCGTGAGCGAGGTGCGGCTGGACAACCGGCGCCTCTTCACCGGGTTCATCCGCGACATCACCGAGCGCAAGCGGCTGGAGCGGGAAATTCTCGAAATCACCGACCGCGAGCGCCGCCGCATCGGCCAGGAACTCCACGACGGCCTGTGCCAGCAACTGGCCGGCATCGAGCTGATCACCGAGGCCCTGGCGCGTGACCTCAAAAAGCAGGGGCACGCCGCCGCTGCGCAGGTCGAGCGCATCACCGAACACTTGCGCCACGCGATTGCCGAGGCGCGCCGGCTCGCTCGCGGCCTCTCCCCGGTGAGCCTCGAATCCGACGGCCTGGCCGTCGCGCTGGGTCAACTGGCCACCGCCGTGTCGCAGCTTTTCAATCTCGAATGTCGCTTTCAGACCGGCGAGCCGGTACGCGTGCGCGACAACACCGTGGCCAACCACCTCTATCGCATCGCCCAGGAGGCCATTCACAACGCCGTGCGCCACGGCCGCGCTCGCAGCGTGGTGGTTTCCCTGCACCGGCAGGGCGAGCAGGCGCGCCTGACCGTGGCCGACAACGGAACGGGATTTGACCGCCAGCAGGCCAACGGCCGGGGCATGGGCCTGCAAATCATGAAATACCGCGCCGGCATGATCGGGGCCACACTCGACGTGCAGTCGGCCCCGGGCCGCGGCACGACCGTCACCTGCCTCTTCAAGCCGGACGCATGAGCGCCAGTGCCGCCGCCCGCCCGCGTCCGCGCCCGGTGCTGATCGTGGACGATCACCCGCTCTTCCGCGAGGGACTGGTGCACCTGCTTCAAAACGAGCGCGACCTGGTCGTCTGCGGCGAAGCCGGCACGGCCACCGAGGCCCTGGCGCTGGTGCAAAAGCTCCGCCCCGCCCTGGTGTTGCTCGACA
The DNA here is from genome assembly GCA_026414705.1 of Verrucomicrobiia bacterium. Classification (GTDB taxonomy): domain Bacteria; phylum Verrucomicrobiota; class Verrucomicrobiia; order Limisphaerales; family JAOAIM01; genus JAOAIM01. The sequence continues at coordinate 2,528 of JAOAIM010000008.1, forward strand.
TCTCGCTGCCCGACCGCAACGGACTGGAGCTGATCAAAGACCTGCACCTGTTGCAGCCGCAACTGCCCGTGCTGGTCATCTCCATGCACGATGAGTCGCTCCATGCCGAGCGGGTGCTGCGCGCCGGCGCGCGCGGCTACATCATGAAACAGGAGGGCGGCGGTAAAATCCTCGAAGCCATCCGCAAGGTGCTCGCCGGCCAGATTTACGTCAGCCCCAAAATGTCCGCCCTCATCCTCGAACACGTCGCCGGGCAACGTCCCCGGCGCACTCGTTCGCCCATCGAACGACTCACCGACCGCGAGTTCGAGGTGTTTTCACTTCTGGGCCGCGGCCTGGCCACGCGCGACATCGCCCGCCGACTTCACCTCAGCGTCAAAACCGTCGAGGTCCACCGGCTCAACATCAAACGCAAGCTCGGCCTCCGCAACGCCACCGAACTGGTCAGCTACGCCGTGCGTTGGGTCGAGACCGCCGACTCCAGCCCTTAACACCAGTTCCATCCCTTCAAGGTTGTCCAATGCGGCCGGTCGCCCGGCTTTTGCCAGCGTGCGCCACCTCCCCTGAAACCACCTTCACCGGGCGGCTCTCCCTTTCGAGCCGAACAGTTCCGCCCCCGCCCGGGTTGCCGTTGCTGTGCAACGACCTTTTGTTCGCGGCTCGCCTCCCGTTCTCAGATTCTGGCCACCGCGCCGGATGCCTGCCACCTCAAGCAGGGGCCAGCCCCCGTTCCCGCAGCCGCCCGAGCACCCAGTCAAATTCCCCGGCGATTTGCTCGGTCACGTCGTCGGTTTTCAGCTCCGGCGGCAGCACCTCCCAGGTGTAGGTCTCGATTTCCAGGTGGGCACAAAGCGTCGGGTCGGCTTGCAGCGCGTCCAGCATCGCCTCCAGATGCGACGCGGTATTCCCAAACAACGGCGTGGGCGGTTGGTGCAATGGCACGTGAAAATGCACCCGCCACTCCGGGCCGTCCTCCGGTCCCGATTCCACTCCGTCACACCCCGAAACATCGGCTGCGGCCTCCGCCCGCAACGCCTCGGGCAGGTCGCCGTATCGAACCAGTTGTCCATTCGGCCGCCGCACCACGACCTGATGCAGGTAAACCCCGTCCGCAAACGCTTCCAACGCTGCGCGCGCTTCGGGCGTGGGCCGCAACCGCAGCGCATTGCTGAGCTGGATTTTGCCCAACCGGATGCCGTGCGCGCCCAACGTCGCCCGCGCGCCGGCGGGGGACTCGAACTCCACCGCAAAATGGCAGGTGTCATAGCACACGCGGAGGTGTTCGGTCAGGCGCGGGTCGTTCGGGTGTTCGTCGCGCATCTGCTCAAAAAAACGCGCCGTTTCCGCGCTGGTCTCCAGCAGGCACAGCGGTTCGGGTTCAAGCGCCAGTGACAACCGCCGTCCCGTGCGTTCGCTCAACCGCGCGATGTGTTCGACACACTGCCAGAGGTGCGCGCGAATCCGTTGCTGCGCGGCGGCGTCGGTTTTGAAGCCCTTGAAGGAACCGGGCAGTGTGCTCACGCTGCCCTCGAGCTGCGGCGGCAGCCATTCGGCCAGCAGCTCAAAAAGTCGCTGCGTGTAGGCCACCCGCTCCGGCGCGGTCCAATCCGGCCGATACACCGCCTCCTTGACCGGCGCGCCGTGAAACGGGCCATACGGAAAACCGTTGAGCGTAAACACATACGCCTGGTGCGCGTCGAGCCAGCAGCGAAACTCGCGCCGCGCTTTCGGGTCGTTCAACTCCGCGACCGCCCGCGCGCCCAGCCGCAATCCGATGCCGAAAGGCGCGCCGGGCGCGACCCGTTCCCGAACGGCGCGCGTGTGCGTGCGCAGCGCGGCGAATATTTCCGCCCACGACTCACCGCGATGCACGTTGGTGCAATAGGTCAGATGCAGCCCGTGTGGGAGCTTCATGGGGCCGGCAGCTTAATCGCCACGGGCGGCCTCGTGAAGCGCGGTGCGCCCCTGCGGCCAAAACACATTTCCAGCCTGCGAATCGGTGGACAAGCCGGGCCGCCTCTGCCAACCTCCCGCCCATGTTGCGCGGGTTCAACCCGGCCCGTCTCGATCACGGAACGCCTTCCGCCGGGCCGACCGTTTGCCCGTGAACCCTGAACCACAGCGACTATGACCGAAACCTTTCGCATCACCGCAGTGGACCTTGTGATTTTCGTGGCGTTTGTCGTGGCGGTCGTCACCGTCGGCCTGCTCAAGAGCCGCCACGAAAAAAGCAGCGAGGATTACTTCCTGGCCGGACGCGGCCTGCACTGGTGGTTCATCGGTTTTTCGCTCATCGCGGCGAACATCTCCACCGAGCAATTCGTGGGCATGAGCGGCAACGCCGCCAGCCATGTGGGCGTGGCCATCGCCAGTTACGAGTGGATGGCGGCCATCACCCTGGTGGTCGTGGCGTTCGCGTTCCTGCCCTACTTCCTGCGCGCCGGCATCTTCACCATGCCGGAGTTCCTCGAATACCGCTACAACGCCGCCGCCCGCACGATCATGGCCGTCGCCACCATCTTCATCTACATGCTGCTGCTGGGCGCGGTCACCTATTCGGGCGCGCTGACCATCAGTTCGCTGGCCGGGCAGGCGGGTTATCCGATGAGCCTGGCCACCGGCGCGCTGGTCATCGGCCTCATCGCCATGCTCTACGTGACCGCCGGCGGACTCAAAGCCTGCGCCTGGGCGGACCTCATCCAGGGCAGCGCGCTCATTCTGGGCGGCGGCGTCATCATGTGGTTCGCGTTCAAAAAACTGGGCATGGCCACCGAAGCCGCCTCGGTGGTGAGCGCCGAAACCGGCGCGGTCGTGGTGCAAACGCTTTCGCCTGACGCCGGCGCGCTGGAGCGGTTCATGGACCTGAACCGCACGCGGCTGAACATGTTTTTGCCCGCGACCGACAACGTGCTGCCCTGGACGGCGCTGCTGCTGGGCTTGTGGATTCCGAACTTCTACTACTGGGGGCTGAACCAATACATCACGCAACGCACGCTCGGCTCAGCGTCGCTCGCGCAGGGGCAAAAGGGCATCGTGTTCGCCGCGTTCATGAAGCTGCTCATCCCGTTCGTGATCGTCATCCCCGGCATCATCGCCTTCAACCTTTACTCCGACCACATGCGCCTGGAAGCGCGCGCCGACACCGCCATCAGCCTGGCCCGTTACCTGAAGGCCAACCCGGCCACCAAGTTCGTCGAAACCGCCGTCGCCCCCGCCGAAGACCGCATCGCCGCCTGGCCCAAGGACCGTTACCTCATCGCGCTTTACCCGGACGCCAAAGCGATGGCTGCCGTCAAAACGCTCCATCCGAACGTGCTGCCGCTCACGCAGGACGCTTTCGACAAAATCAGCGTCGCGCCGCACACGATCTTCACGACCGACGACCGCTCCTGGCGCGCGGTCAACGAGGCGTTGGCCGCGGAGATTGACGCCTTCAATGCGCAGGTGAGCGCGGCGGCCAAAGCCGCCGGCCAGTTGACCAGCGCTGAGAAGTTGATCGCGTTCAAATACGACACCGCGCTTGCGCAACTGCTGGGGCGCGTGTTGCCCCAGGGTGTGGGTTTGGTGGGCTTTGTGTTGGCGGCCCTGCTGGGCGCGGTGGTCAGTTCTCTGGCCGCCATGCTGAATGCCGCTTCGACCATCTTCGCCATGGACGTTTACAAAAAGTTCCTCGCGCCCGGCGCGGAGCAGAAGCGCGTGGTCACGGTGGGCCGCGTGGCGGTGGTGGGCTTCAGCGTCATCGCCGTGCTGGTCGCGCCGCAACTCGGCAACCCCAAGATCAGCCACAGCATCTTCACCATCATTCAGGAGAGCCAGGGCTTCATCTCGCCGGGCATCCTGGCGGTGTTCGTGTTCGGCCTGGTGGTGCGACGCGGCCCGCCGATTTGCGGCGTGGTGGGCCTGGTCACCAACATCATCGCCTACGGCGCGCTCAAGCTGGCCGTGCCGCAGTTGCAGTTCCTCAACCGCATGGCCGTGTGCTTCGGGCTGTGCCTGGCGGTGATGGCGCTCATCACGGCGCTGCGGCCGTTGCCGCAGCCGGTCGAGTTCCGGCAGAACACCGCCATCGCGCTGGAAAGCTCGCGCCCGGCGCTGGTGGCCGGCATCATCGTCGTGCTCCTCACGCTTCTGTTGTATGTGATCTTTAGTCCGCTGGGTGTGGCGCGATAAGCCGCTTTGGCTACCGGCAGCGGCCGACGGCGGACAAACCGCTTTGCGTCGCGTCGCGCCTGGCCTATTCTGCGGCTGTGGCGTGGTGCCCCCATAGCTCAAATGGATAGAGCAGCGGTTTCCTAAACCGCGGATCCCTGTTCAATTCAGGGTGGGGGTACCAACCTCCCGGAACTCATGCTCAACCCGGCCATCCGCCTCACCGTCGCGCTCGCCGTCGTAACGTGTGGCACCGACGCCCTCGCCGCCTCGCGCCCGAACATCCTCATCATCCTCGCCGACGACCTCGGCTTCTCCGACCTCGGTTGCTACGGCGGCGAGATCGCCACGCCGAACCTCGACACCCTGGCGCAAAACGGGCTTCGTTTCACTCAAGCCTATAACACCTCCCGCTGCTGGCCCTCGCGCGCCTGCATCCTCACCGGCTACTACGCCCAACAGGTGCGCCGCGATGCCATGCCCGGCGTGCCCGACAGCGGCGCACGCGGCACGCGACCCCGCTGGGCGCCGCTCATCACCGAATTTCTCCGCCCCGCCGGTTATCGCTGCTACCACTCCGGCAAATGGCACATTGACGGCCACCCGCTGGAGAACGGTTTCGACCGCAGCTTCGAAATCCTCAACGGCGGCTACGACAATTACTTCAGCAGCGCCGGGCATTTGGAGGAGGGCCGGCCCGTGCCGCAAACTCCCGATTACTACGTCACCCGCGCCATTGCCGACCACGCCATCCGATGTTTGCGCGAGCACGCCGAGCGGTTTCCCGACCGTCCGTTCTTCCACTACCTGTGCTTCACCGCTCCGCATTTTCCGTTGCACGCCCCGCCGGAGGACATCGCCCGTTACGCCGACAAATACCTCAAGGGCTGGAATGCCCTCGCCCGCGAACGTCACCAACGCATGAGCCAGATGGGCCTCATCCGCCACGCCCTGCCCGAAATGGAACGCCACATCGGCCCGCCCTATCACTTCCCCGAAGCATTGCAGCAGCTCGGCGCCGATGAAGTCAACCGGCCCGTGCCCTGGGAGGAATTGACCGAATCGCAGCGGCGCTTTCAGGCCGCCAAAATGGCCATCCACGCCGCGATGATTGAGCGCATGGACCGCGAGATCGGGCGCGTCCTCGACCAGCTCCGCGCAATGGACGCCTGGGACAACACCCTGATCCTCTTCGCCTCCGACAACGGCGCGAGCGCCGAAATCATGGTGCGCGGCGGCGGACACGACCCGTCGGCGCCGCCCGGTTCGGCGCAATCCTATCTCTGCCTCGGCCCGGGCTGGTCGAGTGCCGCCAACACCCCCCTGCGCCGCCACAAAACCTGGGCCCACGAGGGCGGTATTGCCACACCCTTGATCGTCCACTGGCCGGCGGGTCTTCGCGCACGCGGCCAACTCCGTCACGACCCGGTGCATCTGATGGACGTGGCGCCCACCGTCCTGGAGGTCGCGCGCGTGATCCGACCGCGATTGATCGCCGGCGTGCCACCGCCACCCTGGCCGGCGAAAAGCCTCCTGCCCGCCTTCAAACGCAACGGCGCCCTGAGGCGCGAGTTCCTCTGGTGGCTGCACGAAGGCCATCGCGCCCTGCGCGCCGGCCACTGGAAAATCGTCGCCGACGCCAACGCCGACTGGGAACTCTACGACCTTGCCCGTGACCGCGGTGAATCCCGCAACCTCGCAGCGGAGCGACCGGACACCTTGCGCAAACTCGCGGCGCTCTGGGAACAGCACGCCGCCGCCACCCGCCTACTGGCCACGCGCGACCTCCCACCGGCAGCGCCACCCTCAAGCCCCAAACCCGCTCCGACGGACGCGCCCTGAGACTCAGAGATGTCGCCGTTCCCGCGCTCCAAGCCGGGCATTTCCAAGCCCTTGCATTCGAGGCTTCAATGCGCCGGCCCGCCGCCTGAATAGCCCCCCATCGGGCCGAGTCTGATCTGGTGACAGCGGCTCAAAACAGCGTATGTTGAAGCGTCGAACCATGAAAACCCGGCTTTGCAACCAAATCGCCCTCGGGCTGGCGCTCGCCGCCCTGCCGTGGGTCGGCGCGTGCACCCAGCAGGGCGCTGACCCCGCTACCAATCTCGTCACGGCCGCTCAGGCCGAACCGGCTGCCCCCAACACCAACGCGCCCGCGTCGGTGGCCCCGACCAACGCGCCCGGGCCGGACCTGGCCGCCAAACCCGCCCCCGCGCCCGACGCCGACAAGCTCAAGCTGCCCGACACGATCAAGCCCTCCGCCGCGTTGAGCGAGGTTATCAAGCTCGCCCAGGCCGGCGTGGATGAATCGGTCATGCTCACCTTCGTCACCAACTCCCAAAACCTCTTCAAGCTCGGCGCCGATGAAATCATTTACCTCAAGGACATCGGTGTGCCGGACAACGTCGTCACGGCCATGCTCGAACGTGACCACGCGCTGCAACAGGCGCTCAACGAGGCCGCCCAGGCGCAGGCGCAGGAAGCGGCCGCACGGGCTGAGGCTGCCGCCGCGCAGGCGCAGCAGGCCGCTGCCAGCCAGGCCCAACAGGCCGCGAGCGCCACCGCGAGCGAAGCCGCCGCACCGTCCTATGTGAATCCGCCGGCGGCGCAGTCCACGGAAACCGTTCAGCAGCCGAGCGTGACCTACAATTACAACTATTTCTACAACGCCCTGGCGCCCTACGGCTCGTGGATTGAGGTGGACGGTTACGGCTGGTGCTGGCGGCCAACGGTCGTGGTCATCCAACACGATTGGCGACCCTACTGCCACGGCGGACGCTGGATTTACACCGACCTGGGGTGGTATTGGCACTCATCGTATTCGTGGGGTTGGATCGCGTTCCACTACGGACGCTGGTTTCACCATCCCCGCTGGGGCTGGTGCTGGTATCCCGATTACGTCTGGGCGCCGGCGTGGGTCACGTGGCGTTACAGCCCCGGCTACTGCGGTTGGGCGCCGTTGCCGCCCGGCGCCTGGTATCGGCCCGGCTTCGGCTTCTACTACCACGGACGCTCGGTCGGCGTCGGCTTTGATTTCGGCCTCTCCGCCGCGTGGTTCACGTTCGTGTCCTGGGACCGCTTTTGCGACAGCCGCCCCTGGCATCATCGCCTGCCGCACTCGCGCGTGACGCAAATCATCAACAACACCACCATCATCAACAACATCGTCACCGGCGACAACAACACCATCATCAACCGCGGCGTGCCGGTGGATTTCGCGCGCCGCCGCGCCGGCACCGAAATCCGCCAGGTCGCCGTCCGCACGCTCACCGAATCCAAACCCGTGCCGCGCGGTCGCGGCGAATGGCTTGAAGAAGGCGGGCGCACGCTCGCCGTGCGGCGGCTGGCTCTGCCCGAAAACGCCGTCGCCGGCGACGCGTCCCCATCGCGCCTGCGCGACGCCTCCCGCGCGCATCCCGCGCCGCCCGATACCAAGGGCGCAGCCGCGTTCGAGGCCGCTCCGCGAAGCCGCCTGGCGAACGCATTCTCTCGCAGCGAGTCTGGCCCATCGGCGCTCGCTCCGGCGCCCGCCGACTCCGAACGACCGGAAGCTCGCGCTCGCACGCGCGAAACCCCGGCGGCACGACCCGCCGTCCCAACGGGCGAACCGCCTTCTGTCCATGTCGGGCCAGCCCGCGCTCGCGTTGAGTCGCGCTCGCGCGACGTTGCCGACGCCGAAAACCGCTCCGCATCGCGCAGTGCCCCGCTCACCTTGCGCGGCCAGGAGCGTCCAAATCGCACGCTGACTCCATCCGCACGCCCGCAACCGGGACCCGCGGTGCAACCCGAAACGCCCGTGGCGCGATCAGAAACCAAACCGGCATCGCGCCTCCAACAAATCCCAACCGCACGCACTCAGCCGGCTCCGGTCACGCCGACTGAACAACCTCCGGCAGCGCCGCCAGCCGACCCGCCCGCGCGCGAAAACGTCGCCCCGGCGCCCAAGCCGCCTTCCAGCTCGGTCGTCGTGATCGGACGGCGCGACACCGAACGGCCCGGCAGCCGCAGTGCAACGGAAAATCGCTCGCCGACCCTGGCGCGTAATGAAACCTCGCGCACGACGCATTACTGGACGCCGCGCGGCTCTGACGAGGGCGCATCCGCCGCGGCGCCAAGCCCGCGCGTCGAGGCGTCCCGCCCCAACGTGACCGAGCGGTTCACGCCGCCGTCGGTCAGTCGCCCGTCGAGTCCTTCTCCGCGCATTGAACGCAACGAGCCGTCGCGTGTCGTGACACCCTTCGCGCCGTCCACGCCGCGCGTGGAACGGACCGAGCCGTCCCGGAACGTGACGCCGTTTGCGCCGCCGTCCCCGCCGTCGGTGCGGCGCGAGTCGCCGGCGATTCAGATGTCAGCGCCGCCCGCGCCCAGCGCGCCATCGCCCCGCACGTTTTCGGCGCCGGCGCCGGTGTCGCCTGCCCCGCGCGCGCCCTCGATTGCTCCGGGTCCCAGCGCGCCGAGCTTGGGGCCGGCCCCGATGCGTCCGGCGCCGTCATTCGCACCGGCGCCTGCGGCGCCGTCTTTCTCCACGCCACCGGCCCCGGCGCCCTCGGCCGAGCCGCGCTCGCCCGCTCGCGGCGGCGGCGAGGGGGGCGGACGGCGGGTGCGAGACTTTTAAGCACCACCACATTCTTCGCGAGGCGGACGGGGATTTGCGCCAAAAAGATTGTCACCGAGCCGGGCCAGAAAGGGGGCCAAACCGACGCGTTGTGCCAAACGTCGGTGTCACCCAAGGGATGCACCAGCTAATGAGCCATCAAGCAAATCGGCACCCGACCGGGGAGTCGGTTGCTTCAGAGCATTCCCATTCGCGGGCAATGGACCGAGGAGGCCGGAGGGCCATCGGCTG
>JAOAIM010000008.1:11532-47581 GCA_026414705.1 Verrucomicrobiia bacterium
GCTGGCTTGCTTCGTTCTGGAAGGGCAAGGCGGTTTGGGTGACAGGGACTTTTGGCGCAATAGGAAGTTCCCAAGGATGAACTGGGCCCGGATCAAAAGCACCAACGGATGGAGTCCACCGTCGGTTGCCGTTGGGGATGAGGTGTTCGGAGTTTTCGGGCTTGCGTTTCGGGGGGTGCGTCGGGAGATTGGCGGGCCGTTATGGAGCAGCACGAGGCGGGTTTGACGCTGTTTGAGCGCGCGTGGGCGTGGTTCGAGTTGAACCGCAAACGGGTGTTTTGGGGAGCGGGCCTGGTGCTCGTGGCGTCTCTGGTGATTTCCTACTATTTCTGGGCCGACAGCCAGCGGGAGGTCAAAGCCAGCCTGGCGTTGTCGGAGGCAATGATTGCCAGTATGTCCGGGGGCGCGGCGGCCGACGTGGCGGGGGCGTATCGGAAAGTGGCCGCGTCGCACCCGCGTACGACAGCCGGGGCGCGGGCGTTGTTGCTGGCGGCGGAGCGACTGTTCGAGGAGGGCAAATACGCGGAGGCGCAGGCGGAATTCCAACGTTGCCTGCGGGAGTTTCCCGACAATCCCTTTCGGGGTCAGGCGATGCTGGGGGTGGCGGCGTCGCTGGAAGCCCAGGGCCAGCGGGAGGCGGCGTTGCAAGCCTATCAGGAGCTGGTGCGGCGGTTGCCGCATGACGTGGCGACGCCGCAGGCCAAGTTCGCCCTGGCGCGTCTGTATGAGGCGCAGGGCAAGTTCGACGAGGCGCGTGAGCTTTACGAGGAGTTGACCCGCACGCAGGCGCAAAGCTCGCTGGGGAACGAAGCGGTGTTCCGATTGCACGAGTTGCGCAGCAAGCAGCCGGCCCCGGCCACGGCGTCCGCTGCGACCGGCGCCTCCCCCGCCGCTTCAGCCGCGCCGGCAGACACCAAGCCGGCGCAGCCCTGACGCGCAGCCGTGGAACGGCGCAAAGGGCTCGTGACAGACCCGTGAGAGGCAGCCCGGTCGGGGTTTGCTTTTCCCCGGCGGCAAGCAGGGGCGCGCTGAGCCGGTGCGGGGCGGGATTGAGCTAGTTTTCGGTGTGGATTTATGCGGCTGAGCATCATTGGAACGGGTTACGTGGGACTGACGACGGGGGCGTGCTTCGCCGAGGTCGGGCATCATGTCGTGTGCGTGGACAACGACGAGGCGAAGGTGCGGTTGTTGCGCGCCGGTGGGATTCCGATTTACGAGCCGGGGCTGGAGGAACTGGTGCACGCGAACGTGGCGGCGGGTCGGCTGGAGTTCACCGATTCGATCGCCGAGGGGGTGGAGAAGTCGGACGTGGTGTTCATCGCGGTGCCGACGCCGCCGAACCCGGACGGGTCGGTGGATTTGAGTTTCATCGAGAAGGTGGCGCGGGAAATCGCCGGCGCAATGACGAGCTACAAGATCGTTGTGGACAAGAGCACCGTGCCGGTGAAGACGGGTGAGAAGGTGGCCGAGACGATCAAACGATACTGCCGTGCGGCGGTGGAATTTGACGTGGTCAGCAACCCGGAGTTTCTGCGCGAGGGGTTTGCGGTGCAGGACCTGATGAAGCCCGACCGGATTGTGATTGGTGTGCGGTCGCAGCGGCCGGTCGCCGCCATGAAGGAGATATACGCGCCGTTCAACGCGCCGATCATCGTCACGGACATCAACTCGGCGGAGCTGATCAAGCACGCGTCGAACTCGTTTCTGGCGCTGAAGATTTCCTACATCAACGCGATTTCGATTTTGTGCGAGGCGACGGGTGCGAACGTGGTGGAGGTGGCCAACGGGATGGGGATGGACTCGCGCATCGGTCGGCGGTTTTTGGACGCGGGGCTGGGGTTTGGCGGGAGTTGTTTCCCGAAGGACCTGAGCGCGTTCATCAAGATTGCCGAGCAACTGGGTTACGATTTCCGCCTGCTCAAGGAGGTGCAGCGCATCAACGCCGAGCAAATGGACCGCTTCGTAAAAAAAATCAGCGACACGCTCTGGGTGCTCAAGGACAAGACGCTCGGCGTGCTGGGGCTGGCGTTCAAACAAAACACCGACGATGTGCGCAACTCGCCCGCGATCGAACTGTGTCAGCGGCTGTTGCGCGAGGGGGCAAAACTGCGCGTCCACGATCCCAAGGCGATGGAGAAAGCCAAAGCGGTGCTCCAGGGTGTGACGTATGTCGAGGACATGAACGCGGTGGCCGAAGGTTGCGACGCGCTGGTGATCGCGACCGAGTGGGAACAGTTCAAGCAGCTTGATCTGGAACGCGCCCGACGCGCCCTGACGCATCCGATCATGTTCGACGGGCGCAACCTGTTTGACCCGGCGGAAATGGAACGGGCCGGCTGGATTTACAAGAGCGTGGGGCGTTGAGGGCGGGCAGACGTGGAGCGTTGGAGCGTCAGAGCGGGGGGCAACGGTTAAAGGGGTTCGTTAATGAATGGTTAAATGGTTAAATGGGTTAAATGGTTAAATGGGTTGAATGGGAGCGTGTGTGCCAGGAGTGCGCGGGGGTCTTGATGCTGGATAACTTCTCGCCATGCCGCGCCAGCGCTCAGGGGTGCGAACGCTCTGCCGCATCGTCGCGTTGATGGATGAACGTATTGCCCACTCCCGGCCCGCATGAGCGCCGAATCACTCTTCAACCATTTAACCGATCACTCGTGCCATCGTGCAAACGATTGAGGTCAGCGCGGCGCTGATTTTCCGCCAGGGACGGCTGCTGATCACGCGACGGGACGCGGCGGCGCACCTGGGCGGGCTGTGGGAGTTTCCGGGGGGCAAGCGCGAGCCGGGTGAGAGTTTTGAGGAGTGCCTGGCGCGCGAGTTACGCGAGGAGTTGGGCGTGGAGGTCACGGTGGACGAGGAGGTTGAGACGGTTGAGCACGCGTATCCGGAGCGGCGGGTGCGGATCAAATTTTTCCGGTGCCGTTTGATCGCGGGCGAACCGCAGCCGCTGGGATGCGCGGCGATCCGGTGGGTCAGGGCGGATGAACTGGCGCAACACGCATTCCCGGCAGCCGACGCGCGGTTGCTGGAACGATTGCGCGAGCGGGCAGAGTTGTGGGAGTGAAACCCGCGGTCTGGTGACGGCGCGTCCGCCGGTGCCCAGCGGTGATCAAAGCCCGCCGTAAAAGGCCTCCACTTCGCGGCGGAAATTGTTTTCGCCGACGTTGACGATGGCCATTTCGCGCCGGGCGCTTTCGGGCGAATCGCTCGCGTGGGCGGCGTTGACCATGATGTTGGAGCCGAACTCGCGTCGGATCGAGCCGGGCGGGGCTTTGGAAGGGTCGGTTGGGCCGAGGACGTCGCGGATTTTGGCGACGGCGTTGAGGCCCTCGTAGATGAGGGCGATGCACTTCTCCGTGCCGGGCTGCCGCAACTGGTCGGGGGGACATTCCGAGGGGGCGCGCCCGGACATGAAGCGGACGATGCTGGCGAACTGGCTTTCGCCGAAGCCCGGCCCCAGCAGCTCGCCCAGGGCGCGCTCTTCGTCGCTGGAAAGGGTGAAACCGAACTCTTTTTCGAGGGCGGCTTTGGCGCGGGCGGCGACGACGCCTTTGAGTTTGGAGCGGAGAACTTCCCGCACGGGCGCGTAAAATTCCATGGCCTCGGCCACGCTCATGCGATGGACCTTGATTCCGACGATGAACAGGCCGGTGCGCGAGAAGAAGTCAATGACGTTGCCGGGTCGGCCGGTGGGGAAACGGAAATTGTCCGGCTTGATGAGCACCAGCGTGCGCTCAGGGCTGGCGTCCGGCGGGTAGGCGATGACGTTTTCAAGCCCCCCGCCGTCGGTGTCGGAGTAACGGGCCCAGAGTTTGAGCTTGGCTTCGGCTTCGTCGGGCGTGGGCGCGGCGAGCACGGCCGGCTCGAAGTAGCGCACCTTGCCGTCTTCCATGATCAGGTCGCCGTAGGTGTCGCGGATGGTTTCGCCGACGAGCCGGTCAGGGCTGAGGTTGCCGATGACGGAGCGGATTTTGCGGACGGCGTCCTCGCCCCTGAACAGGAGCATCATGACGCGACGGCGGCGCCCGGTTTTGGGGTCGGGCATGAAATTCTTGAGCACGTAATCGCGCAGGAGTTCCTGGATGAATTTGTCCTGCGGGTCGTTGGGCGAGACGATGGCGTCGGCGTATTTTTGGGTCAATTCCGGGCCGGGCGCGAACATGCGGGCGGCGACCAGTTCCAGGCCGGTGCGGGAGATCAAGCGGCTGATGATGCCTCCCGTGCGGGATTTGTGCAGGGAGTAGGGCGTGATGATGACGTAAGCGAGTTGTTGGGACATGGTCAGGACGCAGCCGGGGTCGGAGGCGCAGCGGGGTTATCGGGTGTGGTTGCGGTAGCGACCTTCCCGCCCAGGATTTTGAACATCACCGCGCCGCAGGTCGGACACTTGCCCTTGATGGCCTTGCGCCCGTTTTTCATGGTTTCTTCAACGGCGTCGGCGATCTCTTTCCTGGCCTTGCATTTAACGCAATAACCCTGAGCCATAAAATCGTCCCGCCCCAACGCACCACGCGCCGGGGCGGTTCGCAACGGTAGGTTAGGGGTGCGGAAATGCCGGCGTCAACCCGATTTCCGGCCGTCGCGCGGGGTGGAGCATCGCCGCAAGCTGTTGAGGCGAAACAACTTGGAAACGGAAGGCTCTTTGGGACAGACCGGATGTGGGCGTGGCGGGCGGCGGTGGCTCAAGCCGCCAGCAGCGGGCGGATGTCAATGCCGCGCAGTTCGCAAAGCCGACGGATCACGTCTTCGATGAGGTTGTTGGGGCAGGAGGCCCCGGCGGTGATGCCGACAATGACGTGGCCCGGCGGCAACCAATCGCGAGTTTCGACCTCCTGCTTCAAGTGAAGGTTGTAGTGCCGGATGAGCCGGTCGGAAACCATTTTGGAGGCGTTTTTGATGAAGTAGGTCGGGAGGCGCGCTTCGCCCATCTCGGCCAGGTGCGAGGTGTTGGAAGAGTTGTAGCCGCCGATGACGATGAGCAGGTCGAGCGGTTCCGCCAGGAGTTTTTGGAGGGCGTCCTGGCGGTCCTGCGTGGCGCCGCAAATTGTGTCGAAATACCGGAAGTGTTTGGGCAGCTCCGCCTCGCCGTATTTGCGGATCATGGCGTCGCGCAGGCGGCGTTGGACCTCTTCGGTTTCGCCGCGGAGCATGGTGGTTTGGTTGGCGACACCGATGGCCTGGAGGTGAACGTCGGGGTCGAAGCCGGGCGAATACGCGCCTTTGAATTTCTGGAGGAACTCCTGCTTGTTGCCGCCTTCGAGGATGTAGCGGCAGACGTAATCGGTTTCCTCGAGATTATACACGACCAGGTAATGGCCGTTGCCGTAGGCGGTGGCCTGGGAGGTGGTGGCCTTGGTTTCCTCGTGGTGCGCCTTGCCGTGGATGATGCTGGTGACCGACTCGCGCGAATACTGGCGCACGCGCTTCCAGACGCTCATCACGTCGCCGCAGGTCGTGTCCACCAGGATGCAGCCCTTCTCTTCGAGTTTGCGCCGGGTGGCGACCTCGGTGCCGAAAGCCGGGATGATCACGACGTCGTCAGGGCGCAGGCGATTGATCTCTTCGTCGGTGGGCCGGTTGGAAATCATTGTGATGCCGAGGTTGCGGATTTGGTCGTTGACCTCGGGGTTGTGGATGATTTCGCCCAACAGGTAGATGGGCGTTTCGGGCGGAAACGACTTGCGCGCGGCGTAGGCCAGGTCAATGGCGCGCTCGACGCCATAGCAGAAGCCGAATTCCTTGGCGAGTTTGATGGTGAGGGTGTCGGTGCGGAGCACGTGGCCGTTGGCCCGCAGCCGCTCGACCAGTTCGCTGCGGTAGTGTGAAAGCACCTGGGCTTGCACCGCCGCCATGATGTCGGGTCGGCGGAGGTTGAGCTTTCGAGGTGCGCTGGTGGCCGAATCGGTGGTTATCACAGCGGCATTGTAGCATGGTCGGGCGTGGAGTCGAGCCAAGTGCTGTTTGTTTTGGCCTCAGGGACAGCGTCGCGCAACGGCATGGGCAGGAGGCGCTTGAGAGCGGCCGCCTTTGCGGGCGACCACGTTGCCGATTCCAATCCCGCACCGGCAATCCGTCGGCCCGCGCCGGGCGAGGGCGCTATTGGTTGAGGTGTCGCCGGGGATGATCGGGCCGTTGCTGAGGTTGCTGACCTGGCCCGCCCGAAAACACCCGAAGCCCTGCCGGAGCCGTCAGTGCTGAGCAGGACAGGCCGTTTGCCTGTGCTCGTCAACTTGATGGACGCTGCCAGGGCCATCGGGATCAGAATCGTAAACGCGTGGGCGCGTGAGTGGGCCAGGTCGTGGAGGTCGCGGCGCCGCCAAGCGACGTCCCGCGTTCCAATTAAAGGGGCTCGACACGCCGCCCTTGTAGGGGCAAAGGTTGCACCGTAGGATTTCGGGTGTGACCAGATAAAACCGTCAAACCATGCGCATCACGACAGCGGAGATCAAACACGGCGATTGTCTGGACGTGCTGCGAGAATACGCGGACAACACGTTCGATCTGATTGTCACCTCACCGCCCTACGCTGACCGCCGGAAGCACACTTATGGCGGCGTGCCCCCGGAGAAATACGTGGATTGGTTTTTGCCCCGAAGCGAGCAGTTCCTGCGGGTGCTCAAGCCGACCGGCACGTTCATCTTGAACATCAAGGAAAAGGCCGAGAACGGGGAGCGCCACACTTTCGTGATCGAGTTGATCCTGGCGCTGCGACGTCAGGGATGGCTTTGGACCGAGGAGTTCATCTGGCACAAAAAAAATTGTTATCCGGGCAAATGGCCGAATCGCTTTCGGGATGCATGGGAACGTTGCCTCCAGTTCAACAAGACCCGCCGATTCAAAATGCGGCAGGAAGCGGTCATGGTGCCGATGGGCGATTGGAAGGAGACGCGGATGAAGTCGCTCGGCAAAAACGATGTGATTCGATTCAACTCCCAGGTCGGCAGTGGTTTTGGCAAGAACATCGCCAACTGGTTGTATCGGGAGATGGCGTATCCGACCAACGTCTTGCACCTGGCCACCGAATGCAGCAACAAGCGCCATAGCGCCGCTTTTCCCGAAGCCCTGCCGGAGTGGTTTATCAAGCTTTTTACCGACGAAGGCGACTGGGTTCTGGATCCGTTTGTCGGATCGGGGACGACCTGCGCTGTGGCTTTGCGGTTGGGGCGCAATTCCGTGGGCATCGAGTTGGTCAGAGAATACGTCGAACTGGCCCGACAGAGCATCGAACCGGCAACAGCCACCCTTTTTGAAACGCCCACGAACCATGCACCCGATCAGCGCTGAGGAAATCGCCCGATACGTCGAGGACCATATCCCGCAGTTCCATCAACGTCGGCTCGAAAGCCTTTCGCGTTTGCAGCTCCGTCGAGTCCTGAAGCGCAAGAATCCTTACCTGTTCAAAGCCAAGCACATCACGGTGGCCGGAGACCTGGTCAAAGGGATTCTCGACGCGCACCTTTCGTCTCAGGAGGAAACGCTGTTTGGCGGTTTTTTGGAGGGTCTTGCGGTGTTTGTATGTCAGAAGGCTTTCGGCGGCCGCAAATCTTCCGCTGAGGGTGTGGACCTGGAATTCGAACGGGACGGGGTCTGGTATCTGGTTTCCATCAAGTCCGGTCCGAATTGGGGCAACAGCGGCCAGATCAAGAAAATGGTTCAGAACTTTCGCAAGGCAAAACAGATCCTGCGCCGCAATGCGCCAGCGCGGAACGTCATCGCTGTCAATGGTTGCTGCTACGGAACTGAATCAGCGGAAGACAAGGGCGATTACCTCAAAAAGTGCGGCCAGAGCTTCTGGAGTTTCATTTCGGGCGACGAGAACCTTTACA
This sequence comes from Verrucomicrobiia bacterium, assembly GCA_026414705.1. Taxonomy (GTDB): domain Bacteria; phylum Verrucomicrobiota; class Verrucomicrobiia; order Limisphaerales; family JAOAIM01; genus JAOAIM01. The sequence continues at coordinate 19,359 of JAOAIM010000008.1, forward strand.
CGGCGATGATCGAACCCTTGGGATGCCGCGCCAAAGAGCGCAACGAGGCGTTCCAGAGGGAATACGCGAAGGTCATCAACCGCTTCACCGAGCAGTTCATCAGGGAGTTTTGCCGAGACGACAAATCCATTGATTGGGAAAAGCTGGTCCGATTCGTCTCGGGGCGGGAGCAAACGTCCGATGCACAAAATGGGGCGTTGAACGCCCCTTGAAGCCTGCGTCCGGTTTTCGCGCTCAGCTTTTGAGCAGCTCCTCCGCAATCTGCACAGCGTTGAGCGCCGCGCCCTTGAGCAGTTGATCGCCGCTGACCCAGAACGCCAGCCCGTTGTCGAACGCACAGTCCTTTCGCAACCGGCCCACTTCGCAATTGTCCTTCTCGGACGTGAACAACGGCATCGGATAGCGACTCTTCTCCGGTTCGTCCACCACGTCCAGCCCCGGCGCCTTGCGCAACACCTCGCGCGCCGCCTCCACGCTCACCGGCTTCTCGAACTCGGCGCTCACCGCCACCGAATGCGACCGATACACCGGCACCCGCACGCACGTGACGCTCGCCCGAAACGTCGGATGATGCATGATCTTGCGGCCTTCGTTCTCCATCTTCATCTCCTCCTTCGTGTAACCGGTCGGCAGGAACGAGTCCACCTGCGGCAACACGTTGAAGGCGATCTGATGCGGATACACCTGGCGCGTAATCGGTTCGCCCCGGACGATTTGTTCCACCTGCTGTTTCAACTCGGCGATGGCCTTGGCGCCCGTGCCCGAAACAGCCTGATAACTGGCCGCAAAAATTCGCTTGCAGAAAAACGCCGCGTGCAACGGATACAACGCCATGAGCGTGATCGCCGTCGTGCAATTCGGATTGGCAATGATGCCCTTGTGCCACTTCACGTCGGCGGCGTTGATCTCCGGGATGACCAGCGGCACGGTCTCGTCCATCCGAAAGGCGCTGGAGTTGTCCACCACCACGCAGCCATCCCGCGCGGCAATCGGCGCAAACTCCCTGGAAATCCCGCTCCCGGCGCTGAACAACGCAAGGTCCACGCCCTTGAACGAATCCTTCGTCAGTTCCCGAACCGGGATATCCTCGCCCCGGAAGCGCAGCGTCTTGCCGACCGAACGCGCCGAAGCCAGCAACGTGAGCCGGCTCACCGGGAAATTCCGGCGCTCCAGCGTCTTGACCATCTCCACCCCAACGGCGCCCGTCGCGCCCACCACGGCCACATGCGGTCTTGCATTCATAAAAGGGCGGGCAGTCTAGCCACCAGCGCGGCGCTGTCAATTGAGCGCCCCCCGGCCAGCCGGCGCAGCAAGCGTCAGACAGCGCGAGCGCGACGCCGCCTCACACGTCAATCGTCGGGCCGTCGTTGGATTCCGGCGGGCGCGGGCGGTGTCGGAAGGTCACGCGGGCGCGGCTCGTGCCCGTGAGCAGGTTGAGCGCAACCGAAACCACACTGATGATGAGCGAACCCAAAAAGGCCGACCAGAAACTCTCCACCTCGAAATAGTCGCCCAAAATCAGCCCCACCAGATAAAGCAGCAGCGCGTTGATCACGAGCGTGAACAGGCCGAGCGTGAAAATCACCAATGGCAGCGCAAAAAACATCAGCACCGGCCGAATGAACGCATTGAGAATGCCCAACACCAGCGACGTTACAAACGGCGTCCAAAGGCTGCTGCGATCGAAATCAATGCCCGGCACGACATACACCGCCACCAGCACGGCCAGTGTCGTGATCAGCCAGTTTTGGATGAATCGTTTTAGCCCTGCGTCCATCGTTGTGCCCGGCTCTCGCCTCGCGGCGCAACATGGGCTGGCCTGCGCCCAAACTCAAGCCGCAATGCCAGCGGGCTCGTGCCACGTGCCGTGATCGTGCCGGCGGCTTGAAACGCCACTTCTGAAACATTCAAAAGGGCCGTTCCCGGAGCTGGTGTTGCCAGGCTACGGATGGAACACGGATTCAAACCGGACCGTTTCGGCAGAGCCGCGTTCACCCGCACGGTGAATCGCCCTGCTGGCGCCTTGAGCCGGCAACTTTCTCGCCTTGCCTTTGCGCCGGCGAGAGGTCGGTGCGCATTCCAGGCCAATAAAGCGCCAATTCATCGGCAGCCGAGCGATGCAACCTCTTGATTCCGTTGGGCTTGTAGGCCGCGCTGTTTCGCGGTTCGAAACCTCTGGCGGATACAGAAGACGGCAAAGCGGCCTCCTGAATTTCTGTGCACGTTTGTAGAAATTTTCCGGAAGAATTTCAAAAACAAAGGCTTGCCCTCAGGCGCCGCACTGTGCAAACTGGCAGTGCTTGTAACCGAAACACAAACCCAAAACCCTTCGAAAATGAAAAACAGAATACCACTGTGGCTAGCGATTTGTGTTGTTAGCGCCCTGACGCCGAGCAAGACCTGTTTGGCCAAGGGCCAGGCTGACCCGCAATTCGAGTGGAACCGACAATACCGTAGCGAATACGAAGTCCCGCGCGGCTTCTACACCGGCCGTTCTCCCTACATGAGTTCGCGAGAGCGGACGCCGCCTCCTCCGCCACCGGCACCAGCCCCCAAGCCGGCTCCGGCGCCGCCGCCTCCTCCCGCACCCAAGGTCACTTGCAGCGACCCGACCTGGGGCCTGATCCGCATGACCAAGAGCATGCCCGCTGAAGCGACGTTGGGCAGCGAGTTCATGGCGGAGTTGAAGCTGACCGCCCAGGCGTGCGCCGCCAACGTCGTTGTCCGCGACGTGATTCCTGCTGGCGCCAGCTATGTGCGCAGCGAACCGGCAGCCACCGTGGAAGGCGACCGGTTGGTCTGGCGCATCGGCGACCTGGAGGCCGGTGAAACCCGCACCATCAAACTCTGGTTGAAGGCCGAGCAGGAGGGCAAAATTGTCAACTGCGCCTCCGTCAGCGCCGATCCGCGCACCTGCGCCGCCACGCTCGTGGGCAAACCGGTGCTCGCGATTGAGAAGACCGGCCCGGCCACCGCGCTCATCAACTCCGACGTCACCTACAACGTCGTGGTGCGCAACACCGGCAGCGCCGTCGCCAAGAACGTCGTGCTCACCGACCCGGTGCCGCAGGGCATGGGCGGCCAGCCGGTGACGATCAACCTGGGCGACATCGGCCCCGGGCAGTCCAAGCCGGCCACCGTCACCTTCAAGGCCACGCAACGCGGTCGCTTCTGCAACGTCGCCACCGCCAGCAGCGCCAACGCCGGTCAGGTCAAGGCCGAAGCCTGCACCGTCGTGCAGCAGCCCGGTCTGAAGATCGAGAAATCCGGCACCAAGGAACAAATCCTGGGTCGCCACGCCGATTACCAGATCGTCGTCTCCAACACTGGTGACACCCAGCTCACCGACGTGGTCGTGACCGACACCGCCCCGGCGGGCACTTCCATCGTCGAAGCCCCGGGCGCGTCGGTCTCCGGCAACCGGGCCACCTGGACCATCACCCTCAAGCCGGGTGAAAAGAAGAACCTCAGCATCAAGCTCACCTCCAACACGGCAGGCAATCATTGCAACAGCGTCACCGCTTCCGCCGCGGGCCTGAAGGACTCGGCCGAAGCCTGCACGCTTTGGAAGGGTATCGCCGCCGTGCTGCTCGAGGTCGTGGACGATCCCGATCCGATTCAGGTCGGCGAGCAGACCACCTACACCATCAAGGTCACCAACCAGGGCTTCGCGCCCATCCACAACGTCAAGGTCGTGGCCAACTACGACGAGGAAGTTCAGCCCGTCAGCACGCCGCAGGGCAGCATCAGCGGTCAGACGGTCAACTTCCCGCCCGTCGCCAGCATCGCGCCCAAGCAGGCCGTCACCTACACCATCAAGATCAAAGGCGTCAAAGCCGGCGACTCCCGCAACCGCGTCACGCTCACCTGCGATGAGCTGACGCGTCCGGTGGAAGAAACCGAAAGCACCACGGTTTACTAACCGGAATTGCACAACCTCAAAGGCTGGCAGGTCGCAAGACCTGCCAGCCTTTTCACCATCCACGGCCGACCGCTCCCGTCTCGAATGATCCTGCCCGTCGCCTCACGCCCTGACCCGTAGCGATTCCAACGAGAACTCTCCAAAACCCGAGCGACCTTGACCCCACCAAACCAAAACACCACGCCATGAACACCAAAAACGCCCACACTTGGAGATTCTTCCGCGCCGGCGGCTTCGATCAGGTCAAACTCGACACCGGCGCCGACCTCCAACACCTCGACCAGCTCGACCAAAAACTCTGGGTCGCCCTGGCCTGCCCCACCAGCAGCCTCGAATTCGATCCCAAAACCGCCGCGCTGGTGGACAGCGACGGCGATGGTCGCATCCGCGCCCCCGAACTGCTCGCCGCCGTCCGTTGGGCCTGCACCATGCTCAAAAATCCTGACGACCTGGTGCGCGGCGGCGACTCGCTGCCCCTGGCCGCCATCAACGATGCCACCCCCGAAGGCAAACAACTCCTCGCCTCAGCCCGCCAGATTTGCGCCAACCTCGGCAAGCCCGACGCCACCGCCATCACCCTCGCCGACGCCTGCGACGCCAACCGCACCTTCGCCAACACCACCTTCAACGGCGACGGCGTCATCATCCCCGAATCCGCCTCCGACGACGAGACCCGCGCCGTTATCAACGACATCATCGCCTGCGTGGGCCCGGTCTCCGACCGCTCCGGCAAACCCGGCGTGGACGCCGCCAAGGTCGAAGCCTTTTTCACCGAGTGCGCCGCCTTCGACGCGTGGATGAAACAGGCCGAAGCCGACGCCAAGACCATTTTGCCCCTGGGCGAGGCCACCGCCGCCGCCAGCGCCGCCGTGCGCGCCATCAAATCCAAGCTTGACGATTACTTCGGCCGCTGCCGACTCGCCGCTTACGACCCGCGCGCCCTCACCGCACTCAACCGGCGCGAGGAGGAATACCTCGCCGTGGCTGCGCGCGACCTCAGCATCACGGTCGCCGAAATCGCCGGGTTTCCGCTCGCCCCCATCGCGCCGGGCAAACCGCTGCCCTTGAGCGGGCCGGTCAATCCCGCCCACGCCGCCGCCGTGGCCGCGTTGCGCGAGCAGGCCGTCAAGCCCCTCCTGGGCGACCGCACCGAGCTGACCGAAGCCGACTGGCTGGCTCTGCAGGCGCGCCTGGCGCCGTTTGACTCCTGGCAGACCACCAAACACGGCGCCGCCGTCGAAAAACTCGGCATCGCACGCGTGCGTGCCATCCTGTCCAGCCCCGCCCGCAAGCGCATTGAGGAACTCATCGCCAAAGACAAGGCCCTCGAACCCGAAGCCACCGCCATCGCCAACGTCGAAAAGCTCTGTCGCTACGTCCGCGACCTGCACACCCTCTGCATCAACTTCGTCAACTTCCGCAACTTCTACGAGGGCCAGCGCCCGGCCATCTTCCAGTGCGGCTCGCTCTACCTGGATCAACGCTCCTGCGCCCTGTGCCTGCCCGTGGAGGATGCCGGACGCCACGCCGCCCTGGCCGGCCTGGCCGGTGCGTATCTGGCCTACTGCGACTGCACGCGCAAAGCCACCGGTGAAAAACGCTCCATCGTCGCCGTCTTCACCCAGGGCGATGACGACCACCTGCTGGTGGGGCGCAACGGCGTCTTCTACGACCGCCAGGGCCGCGATTGGGACGCCACCATCACCAAAATCGTTTCCAACCCGATCAGCCTCCGGCAGGCGTTTTGGATGCCCTACAAAAAACTCGTCCGCTTCATCGAGGAACAAATCGCCAAACGCGCCGCCGCCGCCGAGGCCGCCTCCACCGCCAAACTTGAAAGCACGGCGGCAACCGTCGCCACGGCCGACAAGGCCAAGCCTGCCGAGGCCAAAAAGGTGGACGTGGGCACGGTGGCCGCCCTCGGCGTCGCCTTCGGCGCGCTGAGCACCGCCATCGCCTACTTCATGGGCCTGTTCAAGGGCATCGCGCCCTGGCAATTCCCGCTGATTCTCATCGGTCTGATGCTCTTGATCTCCGGCCCTTCGCTCATCCTGGCCTACATGAAACTGCGCAAGCGCAACCTCGGGCCCATTCTCGACGCCAACGGCTGGGCCGTGAACGCCCGTGCCCGCATCAACGTGCCCTTCGGCGCCAGCCTCACCCGCATCGCCAAGCTGCCCCCCGGCGCGTCGGTTGACATGACCGACCGTTACGCCGAGAAATCCGCCCTCTGGCCCCGCGTGCTGCTGGTGATCTTCCTGCTCTGGTGGATTCACTCCTACCTCTACGACCAGGGCTGGCTGCACCGGATCACCGGCGGCAGTTACGGTCGCCCGCCCGCTGAGTTGCGCGAATCGGGCGCCGCGCCGAAGGACGCCGCTGCCAAATCGCCCGCCGACGCACCCAAACCGCCCGAATAAACGCGAAATACGCGGCGCGCTCTCTTACGAGCAATCCTCAAATCGTCCGTGCGGTCGGCGTGGCGAGCGTCTCGGCCCTCTATTGTCGGGCCGGGATCGGTTTGACTTCAGCGTTGTGGCGCTGGACTCGCACTCACCCTGAAGCCCGTCCCGACCCTGCGATCCGATCCCGTTGGAAGTGCCGCCAGAAATCCTGCCGCTTTCGCCAGCGTCTCCTCGTATTCCGCTTCCGGCACCGAATCGGCCACGATGCCCGCGCCGACGTGGAAATGCGCCATCCCTCCCTGACAAATCGCCGTGCGAATCGTGATGCTGAGCTGGCTTTCGCGATTGAACCCCAGATACCCGTGACAGCCGCAATACGGCCCGCGCGTCACCGGTTCGAGTTCGTCAATGATCTCCATCGCGCGGAACTTCGGCGCGCCGGTGATGCTGCCACCCGGAAAACACGCCGCGAGTGCCGCGAAATGCGTCACCTCCGGCCGCAGCCGCCCCTCAACCGTCGAAACCAGATGCTGCACCTGCGGATACCGCTCCAGCCGCGCCAAGTCGGGCACCTGCACCGACCCGAATTCGCACACCTTGCCCAGATCGTTGCGCAACAGGTCGGTGATCATGACCAGTTCGGCCAGTTCCTTCGGACTGGTTTGGAGTTCCCACGCCAGTTGCGCGTCCCGCACCGGGTCGGGCGAGCGCGGGCGCGTGCCCTTGATCGGGCGCGTCAGCACGTGCGCGCCGCTCAAGCGCAAAAATTGCTCCGGCGAGGACGACGCGATCTCGAAATCTCCGCAGTCCAAATACGCTGCAAACGGCGCGGGCGAGGCGGCCAGCAGCCGCAAAAATAATTCCCGCCCGGTCATCGCGCAGGGCGCGCTCAACCGCTGCGAGAGATTGACCTGGTAAATGTCGCCCGAGCGGATGTAACGCTGCGCACGCTCGACGGCGACGAGAAACTGGTCACGAGTCAGGTTGGAGCGAACCTCCGCAGGCGTGGCCGTGCCGGCGTCGTCGGAGGCCGTTGACGCGGACACCGACACGCCGGGGCTTTCGGATTCCGAACCCGCGCGCTCGACCACCGCCTGCCAAAACGCCGCCTGCTCCCGCGCCCGCGCCGCGCTGCGCGAGCCGTCCGCCGCCAGCCCTGTCGCCACAATCCAGGCGCGGCCCAGCCGGTGATCAAACACGACCAGGCTGTCGTAAAAGCCCAGATGGCAGTCGGGCAGTTCCAGATCGTTGAGCGCGCGACGGCGCAGTTTCGGCTCGACGAAATTTTTCAGGTCGTAGCCCCAATAACCGAAACAGCCGCCGAGCGGAAACGGCAGGTCGGCTTCCTCGAGCAACTCGTAGCGGCCCATGAGCGCATCCAGCACCTGCCAGGGATTGCCAAAGTGCGCTTCCTGACGCGTCGGCGCGCCCGGCCAACCGGCATACGCCAGCTCGCAGCGCGAGCCGAAGGAACGAAACCGCAAAAACGGCCGGGCGGTCAGCAACGAGTAGCGGGCATGCGGCGACTCAAACAGCGCGCTGCGGAGCAATACGACGCCCGGTTGCCCGCGCAGCGCTTCGAGCAACGCCTCGGGCGCGGGCGGCGCGGCGATTTCCCGGATCACCAGTCCGTTCACGTGAAGGCCATCGGCACGGTTTCCGGCGCGCCCACCTCCCGCTCGTAATCGAGGATGATTTTGACCGCCCTGGCGGTGTCATCGGTCACATGCACCAGTTCGAGGTCTTCCGGCGAGATGTAACCCGGACGCGCCATTTGGTTTTTCATCCAGCGCAACGCGCCGCTCCAGAAACTGCGCCCGAACAGGATGAGCGGGAATTTCGGAATCCGCTGCGTCTGCACCAGCGTGATGATTTCGGCGAACTCATCGAGCGTGCCGTAGCCGCCGGGCATGAAAATGAACGCGATGCTGTATTTGGCGAAACAGACCTTGCGCGCGAAGAAGTAGTGAAAGTGGATGGGAATGTTCACGTAACGGTTGCATTCCTGCTCGTTGGGCAGCTCGATGTTCAGGCCCACGGATTTGCCGCCCGCTCGCGCGGCGCCCTTGTTGGCCGCCTCCATGATGCCCGGCCCGCCGCCGGTGATCACCGCCAGATTGTTGCGCGCCAGCTCGTAACCGAGCGTCTCGGCGGCCCGATACCACGGACTGCGCCGCGGCATCCGCGCCGAGCCAAAGATCGTCACCGCCGGGCTCACGCGCGACAGAATCTCAAACGAGTCCACAAACTCGGCCATGATGCGGAAAATCCGCCACGGGTCTTCCTTGATGAAACCGGCGCGCTGATTGTTCATGGCGCGGAGTATGGTCGGCCGAACAGCCCGGTTGAAGCCGGAAAACACGCCGCACCGCAAGGCGTGCCACGCAGCGGCTGTCGCAGGGCGCGTAGAGGCGTGGGGCGTAGCGCCGGCTTCCAGTCGGCAAATCGAACGCGGCGATAAGCCGCCGCACTCCAAAATGCTCTCGCGCAGGCGAAGCGCGGTGCGGGAATTCCCTCTCCCTCAAGGGAGAGGGTCAGGGTGAGGGTGAGACTCCGCAAACATTTGGATGGCTTGGTGCCCACGAGGCGTTCTCCCTCACCCCAACCCTCTCCCGCTGGGAGAGGGAGAGCGCACCGCCGACGGCGCGCAACATCGAACAACGAACAGCCAACATCGAACATCGAATGAGGCGGGGAGCGCGCGCGTCTCGCGTGCCGTTTCCGGCATTCCACCGAAAACATCGTTTAACCCACCGCTGTTAGCGCCGAAGGCGCGACCAGAACGTTAGCCCTTTGAACCGGGCCCGCAGGGGCGCTTGGGCCAGACGCTGGCCAAGGGCAGCCGCTTGGGGAATGCCCTCTCCCTCGAGGGAGAGGGCAAAGGGTGAGGGTGAAACTTCGCCAGCACAGGAACACCTGCCTCCCAACGACGCGTTCTCCCTCACCCCAACCCTCTCCCGCTGGGAGAGGGAGAGCGCTCCGCCGACGGCGCGCAACATCGAACAACGAACAGCCAACATCGAACATCGAATGAACGAAGCGGGGCGGCGCCGGCGTTGGTCAGGTCTTGGAGGATGATTCGATCTGGGCAAAGAGGTTCTCCAAGCTGTTGAGCGGCGCGCCGCGCTTGGGGTTGAGCACCAGGCGCAGATACTCGATGGCGTCGTCAATCTGCCGGATGGATTTGGGGAGCAGGGCGCCGGCGGCGTTGGCATGGCCGCCGCCCTGAAATTTTTCGGCCACTTTGAGGGCCTCCCCGTTGCGACTGCGGAAGCTGGCGATGATGAGGTTGTTGGCCCGCCGGAACAGCGTCACCAGCACCGGGTAGGGGGTCGCGCGTCGCTCCAGCAACTGGTGCACGATCAGGTTGTTGTTGCCGATGACCGTGTCCACGAAGCCGACGGTGGGACTGATCTCGATGACGTTGGCGCGACTCCATTCGTAGCCGAGGGGGTTTTCGACGCGGCGCTTGACCTCCATGACCTCCAGGAGCGGATGGTCGAGCAGCCGTTCGATCTGGCCGTTGAGCAGCGCGTGCAAGTTCCAAAACTGGTAGTGCTTGACCAGGCTGGCGTAATCGCACGCCAGCAGGAAATCGGGGTCGTCCTCCAGGAACAAATCCGCGACGTTGTTCAGGTGCACGAGCCGGTCGAGTTGAGGCGAAGCCAGCCCGTGCTGCCGGCACAACTCGTAGCACAGCAGGGCGGCGGATTTGTTCAGGTCATGGATCAAAAGCGCGTGTTCGGGGGGAGCCGCCTCGGTGACGTGATGGTCCACCACGAGCCAGTTGGGCCGATCCAGGCGCGCCTCGAACGTAAAATCGGCAACCCACGCGGCCTTTTCGCGCAACTCGCGCTGGCGCCACTGGTTGTAATGGTAAGCTTCCAGGGGCACGTCGGCCCCGAACAGCTTCCGGGCCAGCCGCTGCAACAGCACGCCGGAGAGCAATCCGTCCAGGTCGCTCTCGTGGGTGAAAATCACATCCGGGCGCGGCAGTGCTGTCATGCCCGGACACTAACCGCCCGTGAGATTTTTTTCGAGGAGAGTTTGCAACGGCGCCGGAGGTTGCCGGCCGCGTGCGCGGCGTGCGCTCTCCGGGCCACGCGCGGGCACGGCGGATTTGCGCGCACGGCTTCGGTCCGGCAGCACCGGCGCGATCGGACCGGCGGTGCTTTTCGGAGCGCCGGCCGGGAATGCTCGCCGGGTGGGGAAATCAGTTGGGGCAGCCTCGACGGGCGGTCAGTGGGCGGATTCGATTGAGGCGAGATAGCGCTCGGCGTCAATGGCGGCCGCGCAGCCCATGCCGGCTGCGGTGACGGCCTGCCGATAGACGCGGTCGGCGCAATCACCCGCCACAAATACGCCCGGCACGCTGGTCATCGTGCCGCGTTCGGGCAGGATGTAACCGGCCTCGTCCATTTTCACCTGGCCCCTGAACAGGCCCGTGTTGGGCACGTGGCCGATGGCGATGAAGACCCCGGCGCAGGGGAGCGTTTCTTCCGCGCCGGTCTTCACGTTCCGGAGTCGCACGCCCGTGACCTTGCCGGCCTCCGGGTCGAGAATGTCCGCAACGACGGCGTTCCAGACGGGTTTGATTTTCGGATGCGACAGCGCGCGATCAGCCATGATTTTGGACGCGCGCAAGGCGTCGCGCCGGTGCACCAGATACACAATGGAGCCGAACCGGGTCAGGTAAAGCGCCTCTTCGCACGCGGAGTCGCCACCGCCGACCACGACCAGCGGCTGGTTGCGGAAGATGGGCAACGCGCCGTCGCACGTGGCGCAATAGGTCACGCCGCGGGTCTCGAGCTTCGCCTCGCTTTCCAGGCCGAGTCGGCGGTGACTTGCGCCGGTGGCAATGATGACCGCCTGCGCCTCGAGCGGTTCGCCGTCCACGGTGAGTCGGAACGGCCGGCGCGAGAAGTCCACGGCTTCGACCGTGGCGAAACGGGTTTGAGCGCCGAAGCGTTCGGCCTGCTTTTGCATGCGGGTCATCAACTCGTAGCCGTCCACGCCTTCGGGGAAGCCGGGGTAGTTTTCGACGATCGTGGTGGTAGTGAGCAGGCCGCCGGGCTGCGCCCCGGTGAGCACCAGCGGGCGCAGGTTGGCGCGCGCGGCGTAAATGGCCGCCGTCCAGCCCGCGCAGCCGGAGCCGATGATGACGATTTTTTCCATAAGCGCGCGCAAGGTAGGGCGCAGGTTCGGTGCTGGCAATTGGCGAGTTGGCCGATTGCGTGACGACACACCGCCGGCGCGAACAGCGGCTGGCTCAAGTCACCTGAACCCGGCCAAACACAATCAGATGCCGGTTGCCGATGGGCTCGACCTTCAGGACGGTCAATCCCGCAGCGCGCAACTGGGCACGCACTTCGTCCGGCGTGAACGCCGCCAGCAGGGAGTTGAAAAAGTCGCGTTGCAGAACGGTCGGCTCGCCGGCGGCGTAACGGCGCGTCAGCACGCGCGCCCGCGCGCGACTGGTTGGGCGGCGCAGGTCGGCGATGAAGACGCACGCTCCGGCGCGGCCGCAGCGCCGGATTGTTTGCCAGAGCACCTGCGGGTCGTGGAGGTGATGCAGAAAACTGCTGGCCAGAATTACGTCATACGCGCGGGCCGGCAGGCGCACAGCGGGGACGCGGCCACGAATGAGCCGGATGCGGCGGGCGACTTCGGGTTCGCGGGCCAGTGCGATGCGGGCGTAACGAAGCATCGCGGCGGAACCGTCCACGGCATCGAAGCGCCAGCCCGGATAAGCGCGCGCGAAGCGCAAGGTCACATCGCAGGGGCCGCAGCCCAGGTCGAGCACGCGCGCGCGGGCGGGCGCGTTGGGAAATCGTTGGGCGAAGAGCCTCGGGTAGGCGCTGTGGGCGGATTCAAAGTCGGCGTGCGCGTAGGCGCGGGCCTGAGCGGCGGCGCGCATCAGTTCGGGTTCGGGAACGCGGCGCAACATGACGGCAATTTTGACAGGGGCGGTAGCGGGTCGAGGTCCTGGCGGGCCGGATGGAGACGGGCCAGGGCGGGGTGCGGTCGTTGGCTCACGCGCAACGGCGTGCGGGTTTGGTGGCGCGGAGCAGCATGCTCTGGCGCGCGGGTCGTTTGCGCGCAGCCGCAGCGCGGCAGGCGCGGGCGGTGCTGGCAGCGGGGGCGGCTTCGACGATAACCGAGTTTCGGCCCGCGCGGCCCGGATACACACCATCTTCGCGGTCGCCGAGCAGGCCGCCGTAAAGGGCTTCAACAAATGACGGCGCGTCGGCGACGGCTTTGAGGGTGCGATTGATCTGTTCGACGAGTTGTTCGGTCCATTCTTTCACGCGCGCGCTGGGGGCGATGTCGGTCTGGCCGAAGAAGCGGAAAGTTTCGGCGATGCCGTCGAGGGCGGAGGCGCGGGCGGCGGCGGTGATGGGGCCGCGCGAGAAGGCTTCGTCGGTCGAGGCGACGGTGACGGCGTCCACGCCCAGCGAGGCGCACAGGGCGGCGTGGAGGGCGGTGGTGGCGGCGGAGCGAACTTTTTCCTCGTCGTGGGTCATGAAGCCGATGGGTTCACCGGGCCAGATGGGGAAATCGGCGACGGCCTGGAGGGCGCGGATTTTGGCGCAGTTGTAGTCCACGTAGTTCTGCTCCATCCAGCCCTGAACGAGGATGTGCGGGCCGTGGCACAGGAGCGGTTTGAGGATGGGTTTGGCGCCGAGGCGGCGGCCGAGTTGGGCCATGATCAACATGCCGGCGAAGGCCTTGTGCGGCGGCACGCCGGCGAGTTCCTCGTTGGTGGGGATGTCGAAGGGCATTCCGAATCGCGCGGCCAGGCGCACGGCTTCGACGCCGTCCACGGTGAGCCGGGCGGGGTCGGTGCCGCCGCAAAGCGAGCCGTAGGGGATGTTGATCTTGGTCAGGTCGGCGCCGAGATAGGCGGCGAGCACGACGATTTCGGGCGTGTTGAGGCCGCGATGGGCGCGCACGCTCCAGAGCGTGGCACGGTCGAGGGAGCGTTTGATGAGGGCGAGGTTGGCGTAGGTGACGGGTGTGCCGTCTTCGGCGTTGGTGAGGTAGCCGTCGAGCAGGCCCTCAGTGCGCGCGCCCCAGGCCGGGTCAAAGTGCAGCACTCCGTCGGCACCGCGGCTTTCGGCAACCTTGATGTGCAGGCCGTCCATCATCGGGCAACCGGTGCCGTATTGGATGAACACGAGCGGTTGCTTGCGATCATGCTGGAGGACGCGCGGGTGGAACTGTTGTTGGGCCTGTTCGATGCGCCGGAAGTAGGCGGCGATTTCGTCCTGGGACAGTTGCCGGACGGTGGGTGGGCAGATGTTCTTCTGGAAGAAGTCCACCACGACCGGGTCGCAAAGTGCGAGGTATTCGCGGGTGAACGGCAACGCGGTGTAATCCTCGACCGAGCCTTTGACCTCGCGGAGTTGGGCCTCGGTAATGCGGGCGCGGCGGATGCCGGGGGAGGTTTTGCCCTCGGTCCATTCGAGGATGTTGTCCACGATGCGGTCGAGGTAACGGCGCGTTTCGGCGAGCTTGACGCGGTAATCGTGGCGGAAGGGGAAGGCGGGTTTGTGTTTGACCGGGTGCGTGACGTGGCGGGCCAGCTCCGGATTGCGTTCGATGAGGGCGTGGATTTCCTCGATGGTCGTGTGGGGGCCGTAGCCGCCCTCGAAGCCGAGGCGTTTGGCCAGTTCGTCGGTCACGGCCATGCCGCCAATGGCGACGCGGATTTTGCCGAAGACGCCCTGGCGTGTGAGCACGTCGCGCACGCGCTGGAAAAGCTGCTCGACGCCGTAGCCGACGGTGCGCCCGATGAAGATCATGTCCACCTGCTCGCGCAGGGCGGCCTCGCCGATTTCCTCCACCGTGATGTCCGGGGGCAGGAGCACGCAGGTGTAACCGAGGGCTTCGAGCCGACGGCGGATGAGCTTGAGTCCCGCGTCGTGCACCGGGTCGAGGGGAGCGAGCAGGATTTTCATGGGCGCAGCCAGGTGTAACGGTCGCCGGGTTTGTTGACGTAACCGCGCGCGCGGAAGTGCGCGCCCGGCCCGTTGAAGTCCAGGGACACGATCACGTGCCGGTCGAAGCCCATTGCGGCCATGAGTTGGCCGATGACCTCGCGCGCCTCGCGTTCGCTCTCGCACAGCACGAAGCTTTCCACGTCCACCGCGTCCACGATGCGGTCGCGGGGGTTGACCGGGGCGGTTTCAGGCGACGCCGGCATGTTTGCAGGTGATGTTGATCAGACCCACCAACGCCCGAATTATCAACCGCGTTTCGGTTTCGAGCAAGTGGCCGTCCGGGTCGAGCGTGCCCAGGCCGGGCGAAATGAAAATGTTCGCGTCGTAGGCGATGGTCGGGATGATGCCCATTTGCGCCATGCCGCTCTGGAAGAGGTTTGTGCCCGCATACATGTCCTCGATGGTGAAGATGGGGATGCCGGGGCGGTCGGCCTTCCAGGTGTTCTCGTAATTGATCTCGATGGCGAGGGAATTGAGGCTTTTGCAGATGCGCAGGTCGGGTTGGAAATGTTGGGGCAGGGCGCGAAACTCCTCCTGCACGATGGCGAACAGCCGGTCCAGCGGCGCGGTCATCATCTGCGGGCGATCGCGCAAGATTTTCAGCGCGGCAATCAGGCCCACGAGCGCCTCCTTGCCCGGATCGTTGGTGACGTAGGCCGCCTTGCCGTAGGAAAAGCCCGCCCCGGAGCGATCGGAGTGATAGCCCAGCGCGCGGCGAATCGGCACAAGCACGTCCTCGCGTCCGATGATCAACCCCACGGTCGGCGCGCCGGCGGCCTTGTCCATCGAATACACCATCACGTCGGCGCCGAGTTTGCGGGGGTCGGCGCCGATGAAGGGCACGCCCCAGGCGTTGTCCACGATGTAGGGCACGCCGTAATCGCGCGCGAGCCGGGCCAGGCCCTTTTGCAGCAGCGGCGTGCCGTCGGCGTCGCGCTCGCCGTATCCGTAGCCGGGCGTGTCGTAGCCCAGGGAGGTGACCGCGGTCAGGAACGGCGCGTGACGGGCGGCGGTTTGTTCGAGGCGGGCGAGGGTTTCCGCCGCGTCCACGCCGCCCAGCAGCACGGCGGGATGTTGTTTGATGCCGTGGATTTCGTAGCGTGCGCCTTCCATGGGCACGAACACGGCGTCGGTGTTTTCAAGGCGTTTGCCCGAAAAGCCCAGTTCGCCCGCCGTCACGCCCCGGTCGGCGAACAAATCTTTGAACCGCGGCGGAAAGGGGCGTCCGTAACCGCCCTGGTGATGGAGATGGCGCTCCAGCGGCGCGAGGTAACGGGCGCGATAGCTCGGGCCGCGCCCGGCAAGCGGCGGGGTCACCAGCGTGTCGAAGCTCACCCACAACGCCGCTTCGCAGGTGTTGATCGGCGCGGCGTCGAAACCGTCCCCATAGACGTCTTTGACCAGTTCGCGGATTTCCTCCACGAGGAATTTGTTTTCGATGACCTTGCGCGAGGCGGTCTCGATGGCGCGAGCGACCTCGGCGCTCAGGAGCGCGTGGCAACTGGACACCGCGCCGGTCAGGCCGATGTTGCCGCGCAAGGCGGCGGGCAGGCCGATTTCGTCGGCGAACTTTTTGGCCTCGGCGTAGATGGCCGGGGCGCTCTTGTGCAATTGCTTGTAGAACTGGAAGCGGTATTTCGGCGGCATGGCGTTAACGGTTGGGGCGCGGTTGGCCCATGATCGAATCCCCGGCACGCTCAGCGGCGCTCGAACCGGATTTTGCGGCCCGGGGCAAAGTGCAACTCGCGTCCGGTGCGGCGCTGCGCGACACCGACGATGATGTTGAGGTGATTCGGCTCGTGCGTTTCGTCAAAGCCCAGCACCTTGCCGATCGGTTCGCCGTCGAGCAGCAACGTCTCGCCCACCAACACGCAGCCTCCGCGCGCGACCTCGAAGAACGCCAGATACGCGATGCGGTCGGCGGTTTGGCCGGGCTGCTTGTCGGTTTCGTCGGTGGCGATCAACTCATGGATGGAGTGTTGCGGCAGCGCGCGCGAATAGGTGGGCATGAGCTTGAGGCCGCGCGCGTCGTGCATCGAGTCGAGCACGGTGACGACCTCGCCCTCGACCGGTCGGTTGGCCGCGTAGGTGGCGAGGGTGACGAAGCGCGTGGTGGCGATGGGCGAGGACATGCAGTGCGCGGGTGGACGGTGGCCGGTCGCGTCGAGTCAGGGTTCGGCCAGAATCCGGGCGCGTTCGCGGTGGTATTCTTCGGGCGTGATCTGGTCGGCCTTGTATTTGCGCAGCAATTCGTCGAGCTGGGCCTGCTTGGCGGGCGGAATCGGCGGCGCCGGCGTTTCGAGGGTTGGAAGTTGCACGGCAGCCGCGGCGGGCTTTTGCGGTTCGGATGAGGCTTTCTCGCGCTCGGCTTTTCCGGGGGGCCTGGCCTTCCGGGCTTTGGCGGGTTTGTCCTTTTTGGACTTGGGCTTCACGACCTCCGTCACCGCCCCGGCCTCGGCGGCATCGGACGCGGGCAGGGCTGTGGGGATGCAACACGCAGCGATGAGGCAAATCGGCAAAACCCACTTCCGCAAGTTCATGGCGTTTTCTTACGCCAACGAACGGGGCGGTGCAACAGCATTCCCGATGTCGGCGCGCGCGTTGGGCGGGAAATGCCTTTGCGGGCGGGGACGCCTTTGCTAAGTTGGCTTGTGACGAGGGATTCAATGCTGCGCGGGTTCACAATCGTTTTTGCGACTCTGGCGCTGGTGTCGGCGCGCGCGGCGTCGGATTCCGGCGCAGAGGCGGAGGTGGAGCGGGACGCGACGTCGGCGCGGGCGCCGCAGGTGGGACTGATTCGCATCGAGGGCGCGATCGGGCCGGCGACGGCCAGTTACATTTCGCGCGCGATTGACCTGTCCGGGGAGCGCGAAGACGAGTGCCTCGTCATTGAGCTCGACACGCCGGGCGGGCTGCTCGATTCGACCAAGGTGATCGTGCAGAAGTTCCTGGCCTCGAAAGTGCCGGTGGTGGTGTATGTGGCGCCGCCGGGCGCGCACGCGGGCAGCGCCGGGTGTTTCATCACGCTGGCGGCCGACATTGCGGCCATGGCGCCCACCACCAGCATCGGCGCGGCCCATCCGGTTTCCATCGGCAGCCCCGCCGGCGGCGACGAGAAACCTGACGAGACGATGAAGCAAAAGCTGGCCAACTTTGCGGCCAGTTACATCGAGACGATCGCGGCCCGGCGCAAGCGCAACGTGGAGTGGGCGCGCTCGGCGGTGAAGGAAAGCGCCGCCATCAGCGAGGAAAAGGCGCTGGAGCTCAACGTCATTGACCTCATTGCCAAAGACCTGCCCGATCTGCTCCGGCAAATTGACGGGCGCGAAATCAATGACAAGACCCTCCGCACGGCCAACGCGAAGGTGGCGGAGATTCCGATGGTGCTGCGCGAGCGGATTTTTCAAGTGCTCTGGCGGCCGGAGGTGATGTTTTTGCTCATGCTGATTGCGATCTACGGGATCATCGGCGAGTTGAGCAATCCGGGCGCGATCATTCCCGGTGTGGTGGGCGCGATTGCGTTGATCCTGGCGCTGTATATGGCGGCGATTCTGCCGGTGAACGTGGCCGGGCTGGCGCTCATCGTTCTGGCAATCCTGCTTTTCATTGCGGACATTTACGCGGCGTCGCACGGCGTGTTGACCGCCGGGGGCGTCATTGCGTTTCTGCTGGGCGCGGTGATGCTCTTCAACAAGGCCGAGCCGGGTTTTCGCCTGGCCCTCACCTACATCATCCCCGGCGTCGTGATCACGGCCCTGTTTTTCATCTTCGTGGTCGGCGCGGGTCTGCGGGCGCAACTCTGGCCGGTGCGCGCCGGGCGGGAGGCGATGATTGGCGAGACGGGGCGGGCGATTTCGCGGATTGACGCCGGCGGCGGAAAAGTGTTTGTGGAGGGCGAGTATTGGAACGCGGTGAGCGACACCCCGATTGAAAGCGGGCAACCGGTGGAAATCGTCGCCGTCACCGGCCTGTTGTTGAAAGTCAAACCCAAGACAAGCTGAGGAGAAGCCTATGCCTGTTCCTGAAACCCTGGTGGGACTGTTTCGGCTGGCGCCGTGGATCGTCGCCATTTTCATCCTCGCCAGCATCGTGTTGCCGCAGATGGTGCGCATCCTGCGCGAATACGAGCGCGGGGTCATCTTCCGTCTGGGCAAACTGCTCGGCGCCAAAGGTCCGGGCCTGATCTTCCTCATCCCCCTGGTGGACCGGATGGTGAAAATGGACCTGCGCGTCGTGACCATTGACGTGTCCAAGCAGGAGGTCATGACGCGCGACAACGTGCCGGTGACCGTGGACGCGGTGGTGTATTTCCGGGTCATTGACCCGGTCTCCGCCGTCGTGAAGGTCGAGAACTACTGGAAGGCGACCTCGTTGATCGCGCAAACGACGCTGCGGAGCGTGCTCGGTCAGGCGGAAATGGACGACCTGCTGGCGCACCGCGAAAAAATCAACCAGACGTTGCAGGAAATCATTGACCGGCAGACCGATCCCTGGGGCGTCAAGGTGACCGCTGTCGAGGTCAAGGATGTGACGTTGCCCGACGGCATGAAGCGGGCGATGGCCAAACAGGCCGAGGCCGAACGCGAACGCCGCGCCAAGATCGTCAACGCCGAGGGCGAATATCAGGCCGCCGAGAAAATGGTGCAGGCCGCGCAGATGATCGCCCGCGAACCGATCGCGCTCCAGTTGCGCTTCCTCCAGACGATGCGCGAAATCTCCAGCGAGCACAACACGACCACCTTTGTGCCCGTGCCGATTGATCTGTTCGCGCCGTTCATGAAGAAGTAGGCGCCCGCCGCGCACGGAGAAAAACGTGACTGCGGCGACGCTCCGGCGACAGTGGAACAAGCATTCCGAGGGCGCTTTCAACCGGGAATCGCACCAAAGAAACGAAAAAACCCGGTTTATAACGACGGGCGATTCGCTCTTGGACGTGTGTCCGCCAGACCTCGGACCCGTAATCTGCCGAGGCCCTTTTCACCCTTCGTGTGTTTCGTGTCTTTCGTGGTTGCTCAACTCGATTCATCCGGTCGTTGAATGTGCGTGGTGGTCACGGGCGCGTTCGGTTTTTCAGGTCGCCATATTGCTGTGCGGCTGCTGGCTGCCGGCCACGAAATCCTCACGCTCACCAACGCGGGGCATCACGCGAGCCCCTTCGGCGCGCAGGCCCCGTTTTTTTGGGCGTCCAGGCCGTAGGAGGTGGTGTCGGCGCTCGAGCCGAGCGGTGTCAAAATTTTCGCGCGCGGCGGGCGGCCATCCGGGCGCATTTGACCTTGCTGCGCGGCAGGAACACATCATCAATCCGGCGGCTGAATCCGGGCAGAAAAGTCCACATTCCCGGCTGCGCGCATAAACACCGGTTGTTCTGTCGGATTGCTCTGCCCTTGGGCTGAAGTCCGAATCGGTCGCGAGCCCTTGCCGACCGATGAGGATCGGCTTGATCCGTGGTTCAAATGCTTTTTTCAAGGCCGGCCGCTCAGCCTGAACGCGGTCTCGAAAGCCGGACGACGTCCGCGAGCGGCGACTCGCGGTTGCCCGGCATCCCGAACGAGGGCGGGGTGCAAGCGCTGCTTGGAGGATGAAACAGCGGCAGGAGCGTCAGTTGGCAGCGGCAGTTGGGGGAACGCTGCGCTTGCCGAGGGGCAGGGTCTGGTAATAGGCCTCGGCTTCTGCGGCGCCACGCGCGGTGGGCGGATACACATCGAAGACGCGTCCGTCCAGATCGTAGGCGCGGTATTCGACGCCCCGACGGTTGATGTCCACGCACCAGAAATGTTCCAGGCTGGCAGCTTTGACCAGATACCATCGCAACTGCGGCTCCACGGAGCGCGCCGGCATGCCGAGGCAACCGTCGCCAAGATAAAGTGTTCCCTGCGGATCGGGCTGGTTGTGCCGCAGCAGGTGCGTGCGTTTGAAGGTGTGGTCGTGGTGTTCAAACGCCGTGGTGAGGCGATACCGGTCGAACAGGGGCAGCCAGACGTCGCGACCTTTGACCGAGCCGGCGCCGTCGTAAGCGCGGTGGCTCGGATAAAGCGGCACATGATAAACCGCCATGCGATACGGGACGTGCCGGTGCCGGGCGAGCTGATCCTCAAGCCAGGCGGCTTGAGGGCCGTCGTGCGCTGCGGCGTGGCCGCTGTCGAGGATCAACACAACGAGGTTGCGCCCAAAGGTCAGGCTGCGGTAGCTGCGGTGACGGTCCTGCGCGAAATAACCAAAGAAAAAAGGCGCGTTGGTGGGCGAGAGGTTCGTCGCGCCACGGCGGATTTCATGATTGCCAATGGCCAGGACCATCGGAATGGTCAGCCCCGAGGGCGTGATCATGTTCGTTTGCCAGTGGTCGAGCCACGCGTCCCAGCGCGGGTAGTTGGTGAGCATGCCGTTGGCGTAGGCCAGATCGCCGCCCACCACGCAGAAGTCGGGCGCCAGCCGCGCCGCATGTTGGAGCAGTTTGGGCACGTTCGCGCCCACGCCCATGTCGCCGCCCACAATGAAGCGCAGCGGCGCGCGCCCCGACGGCACGGTGCGAAACTGACGTTCGGCGCTGAATCCATTCCGAGGGTCGCCGGCGATGAAGTAATAGGTGCGTCCCGGCTTCAACCCGGTTAGCTCCACCCAATGAATCCAGCGCCCGTCCTCAAGGCCCGGGATTTGATGCGCGCTGCCTTGCGCACGATAACGGTAGGCCTCGGGCCGTCCACCGCGGGGTCGAACGTCGTAATAGACCGAGCTGGCTTCCCCACGCTCCCAAGTCTGGTAGTTCACTGTCATCGTTCGGCTTGGGTCACCCTGCCAGGTCAAATAGACGTGGCGCGGCGCGGCCCCCGCCGACAGGGTCAAAGCCAGGATCGCCACAGACCACCAGCGGGCAGACGCCCCCGCAGAACGGCAAACGGTTACAAAAGGCTTCATGGTGAATCTCTTGTGAGCCTGATCGCAAACTGACCTCGCAGCAAGAAAAACGGACGCTCCTCAAACGCCCGGTCTGCGCGCGAGTCGCCCATCGTCCCCGGCTTGCTGACCTTTGAAGCTCCCGGCCATGACGAGCGTTGAACGGAGGCACTGCGCGGCGCGTGGACGCGGTGTTTCAGGTTTTGATGCCCGCCACGGCGTGCACGCCGGCCAACAGGGCGCACGCGACACCAAAAGCGGTTCGGCTGGCACAAGGACTCGCCGCCGGGGTTTCCAATCCCCGGCTTGACGAGCGCAAAAGGCTTGACCAAGCTGGCGCAAATTGGCCCGGCCCGAAGTTCACGAGACCGTCCAGCGTGGTGCCGAGGCGGCCCGCGCTGGCGTCCGTCGGGCAAGCATCACAGCACGTGCATGATTGTAACGGCAGAAGTTGAACCGAAGTTGCGACCGGAACTGAAGCGCTTCAACGCGCCGCCGGAGGCGATCGAGATTTTCACCCGGTGCCGGAGTGTTGTCGTTCCGCACAGCATTCAGGAACTGGTGGACATGGCCTGCGGGGGGCCGGACCGGGACTACTACGAGGTGGCGTATGACGTGCCCGGTCGCGGTCGTTTTGTGGAGGCGACTGTCGCGCGGGTGCGCAACGGTGTGGTGGCCAACTACACCGAGCCGTATATGCGGCGGCGCGACCCGGACTGCCTGGTGATCGGTGACGATCAACCCACCAACAAGCCCACCTTTCAGCAGCGGTTTGGCCGGCCATTTGAGCCGGTGCGACTCGAAACCTTCCGGTGGTTGCAGGAGCAGGACCTGGCGGCGTTTGCGTTTGTGGCCGGCGGCGTGGGGCTGGGATTGGACGCGCTGGTGGTGGCGCCGGCCAACGCCGGATTTTTCGCCCTGGGGCTGGCCCTGCTTCAGGGCATGGTGCCGCCCGAACAGTTGCCACCCAACTTCACCCCGCGCGCGATCATTTACGTCGCGCCCGTTTTCCGGCATACCCATTTCAACGGCAAACAGGTGGTGGTGCATCGCCGCTGCGACGGGTTGCACGAGTTGTTTTCCTACAATTTGTATCCGGGCCCCAGCGCCAAGAAGGGCGTCTATGGCGTGCTCATCGGGCTGGGCGAGCGCGAGGGCTGGGTCACGAACCATTGCTCCACCGTCCAGGTCATCACCCCTTACGACAACGTGGTCACGATCATGCACGAGGGCGCAAGCGGCGGCGGCAAAAGCGAGATGCTCGAAAGCGCGCACCGCGAACCGGACGGTCGGCTTTTGCTCGGCGAAAACATCATCAGCGGTGAGCGCCGTTACCTGCAAATTCCCCGCTCGTGCGATCTGCGCCCGGTGACCGATGACATGGCGCTGTGCCATCCATCCTTGCAGGAGGGCAGCGGCAAGCTCACGCTCGTTGATGCCGAAAGCGCGTGGTTCGTGCGCGTCAACCACATCCAGCATTACGGCACGGACATTTACCTGGAAAAGCTCACCGCCGAACCGCCCGAACCGTTGCTGTTTTTGAACATTGACGCCGTGCCGCGCAGCCGCGCGCTCATCTGGGAACACACCCAGGACGCGCCCGGCAAACCGTGTCCCAACCCGCGCGTCATCATCCCGCGCCGGGTGTATCCGGGGGTGGTTGAAGGGCCGGTGGTGGTGGACATCCGCAGCTTTGGCGTGCGCACGCCGCCGTGTACGCGCGA
This sequence comes from Verrucomicrobiia bacterium, assembly GCA_026414705.1. Classification (GTDB taxonomy): domain Bacteria; phylum Verrucomicrobiota; class Verrucomicrobiia; order Limisphaerales; family JAOAIM01; genus JAOAIM01. The sequence continues at coordinate 42,304 of JAOAIM010000008.1, forward strand.
AAAACCCACCTACGGCATCATCGGGTTGTTTCATCTGCTGCCCCCGGCGCTGGCGTGGCTCTGGCGACTGGTCTCCCCGCGCGGGCACGACAATCCCAGCATCGTCGAAACCGAGGGCATGAGCAGCGAAGGTGTCGGTTCCTACTGGCCCTTTGCGACGGGTCGGCGGGTGGACCAGGCCAACCTGCTGTTGCGCCAGTTCGCCGAGAGCACCCGCATGCGCCAGATTCTTTGCCCCAATCAATACGTCGGCGCCTGGCGCGTGGGCTTCATGCCGCAATGGATCGCTCGTGAATACCTGGCCCGACGCGGCGTCGCGCGTTTCCGTCCCGATCAGTTGCGCCCGGCCCGCTGTCCGTTGCTCGGTTACACGATGCACCAGTTGCAGGTCGAGGGCAGCTTCATCGCCCGCTGGTTTTTGCAGGTGGAAACGCAGCCCGAGGTCGGCGAGGAAGGCTACGACCAGGGGGCCGCGATTCTGCGGAGGTTTTTCCACCGCTGCGTGAAAGATTTTCTGGAGCCCGATCTCGACCCGCTCGGTCGGGAAATCATCACCTGCTGTCTGGACGACGGCACGGTGCACGACTACGAACGGCTGTTGCCCGGCGGCGAGTGAGCGCGGCCGCCGGTGGCCGCGACCTCGGCGCAGCCTTCGACTGCCGGGTTTCAGACGGCATTTGGGGAGGAAAAAACCTTCCGCCCGGCGGGCCAAAAAAATTTTTGACAAGGTGGTGTCCCCAAATCAATCTATCCGCATCCGTTGATATAACGGTCTCATGTAGAGTGGCTGAGGGACTGGCCCGATGACGCCACGGCAACCGGTTGAAGGCGCAGCTTCAACGTCCAGGTGCCAATTCCAGCCCCGGCGGGTGCCGGGGAAAAATGAGAAGCGTGCGCAAATCGTGCAGCCCCTTCTCTCCATGAGGCGGGGCTTTTTGTTTGCCCCGCGCCGGAGGGCTGCGTCGGGGGTGAAGCGATTTGCGAAAAAGTCGAGCTATGGAAAAACACGATGGTTTCATGAGGGCACTCAAGTGCCGCGAGTGCGGGCGGGAATACCCGCTGACCGCGACGCATGTGTGCGAGTTTGATTTCGGGCCGCTGGAGGTGGCCTACGATTACGAGCGGATCAAGCGCGTGCTCACGCGCGCCGCGATTCAGTCCCGGCCCAAGTCCATGTGGCGTTACCGTGAATTGCTGCCGGTGGCGCACGAGCCAACCGTGGGCCTGCAGGTGGGCTTCACGCCGTTGATCCGGGCTGACCGGCTCGCCAAAAAACTCGGCATCCGCGAAGCGTGGATCAAAAATGACGCGGTCAATTTCCCCACGCTCTCGTTCAAGGACCGCGTGGTGAGCGTGGCGTTGAGCCGCGCGCGCGAGCTGGGCTTTGATACCGTGGCGTGCGCCTCCACGGGCAACCTGGCCAACGCGGTCGCCGCCAACGCCGCCGCCGCCGGCTTGAAAGCCTACGTCTTCATCCCGGCGGACCTCGAACAGGGCAAGATTCTCAACTCGCTCATTTACGGCGCGCACGTCATCGGCATCAAGGGCCATTACGACGAGGTCAACCGGCTCTGCGCCGAGATCGCGGGCAAGTTCGGCTGGGCGTTTGTGAACGTGAACATGCGGCCCTACTACGCCGAAGGCTCGAAGAGCTTCGCCTTCGAGGTCGTCGAGCAACTTGGCTGGCGCGTGCCGCAACACACCGTCGTGCCGATGGCCTCCGGCTCGTTGCTCACCAAAATTCACAAAGGCTACCAGGAATGCATCAAGCTGGGCCTGGCGCCCGAAACGCCCTACCGCGTCCACGGCGCGCAGGCCACCGGCTGCTCGCCCATCTCCACCGCGCACAAGGCGGGGCTGGACTTTTTCAAGCCCGTCAAGCCCGACACCATCGCCAAGTCGCTGGCCATCGGCACGCCGGCCGACGGCTTCTACGCGCTGCGCGCCATCAAGGAAACCGGCGGCGCGGCCGATGACGTGACCGACGACGAAATCCGCGACGCGATGCGGTTGCTGGCCGAGACCGAAGGGATTTTCACCGAGACCGCCGGCGGCGTGACCGTGGGCGTGACGCGCAAACTCATCGCCTCGGGCAAAATCGCGCCCCAGGATTCGGTCGTGATCTGCATCACCGGCAACGGCCTCAAGACTCTCGACGCGGTCAACGGTTACCTGGGCAAACCGCGCGAAATCCGGCCCAGCCTCAGAGAATTTGAAGCGCTCATGGCGCAGGAGGAAAAGGCGTTGAAAAGTTGAATCGGTCGCGGTCCGCGCGCGGGCCGTTTGCGCTCCGACGCGCCGCCAACCCCCGAAAGGATTCCAGCACTATGGCCAAAACCGTTCGCATTCCGACACCGTTGCGAAAGCTCACCAACAACCAGGAACTGGTCGAGGTCAACGGCTCGACCGTCGGCGAAGCGCTCGCCGAGTTGCAACAGCGTTTCCCCGGCATCCAGGAGCGGCTGCTCGATGAGAAGGGCGAGGTGCGCCGTTTCGTCAATGTCTACGTCAACGAGGAGGACATCCGCTTCCTCCAGAACCAGCAAACGCCGCTCAAGGACGGCGACGAAATCAGCATCATCCCCGCCATCGCCGGCGGTTGAGCGCGCACCAGCGCGACATTGACGCGGCGGCCAAACCCTGAATCCTTGAAGCGATGCAACGCGCCGCCAAAAAACCCAAACCGACCGACCCGAACCAACCCGAACGGATGCGGTTGTGGCTGATGTATCCGCAACGGCTCATCCAAAAACCGCTCATCTGGGAGGTCGGCCACCGCTTCAAGGTCGTCACCAACATCCGCCAGGCCAGCGTCACCGACGAAATCGGCCTGGTGTGCCTGGAACTCGACGGCCCGCGCGCGGAAGTCAAAGCCGCCATCAAGTGGCTCGAAAAAACCGGCGTCAAGGTCGAGCCCGTCGAAATTAACGTCATCGAAAGCTGAGGTTTCCCGGTCGCCGGGCTTTCATCTGGCAGGACACCGCGCGCGCACGGCCACGCGACTCGTTTCGCACAGTTGGCGCGAGGCAAAACCCCCTCACTCCACGCCCACGCGCAGCGACGCTCGGACGTTCCAACATTTCAGCAGTTTCGCGACTCAGCCGCCCGCGCGTGCTCCGTCCATGGCCAGACCTCGGTGCTGGGTCGGCCGGCCAAATCGCGCCGGCTCAATACTGCGGCGGGGCGGGCTGCAGACCCGCACGATGCTTTTCGACTTCGCGCGCGATCTCCGCAAGGACCTCCGGGTGTTCGTGCGCCACGTCAAATTGCTCGGACGGATCGCGCCCCAGGTGAAACAACAACGGCGGATCGTGTCTCTCGAACACGGGTGCGCGTCCACCCGACCCGTAACCGGGCGCGGGGATGAAGTGCGCCTTGAACGGCCCCTTGCGCACCGCGAACAGCTCATCCCCGCGATAGTAGAACATCACCTCGCGCAAACTCTTGCCGTTGTCGAACAACACCGGCGAAAGGTCCACGCCGTCCAGGATACGGTCGCCGGGAATCGCCGTGCCGGCCAGTTTCAGGCTGGTGTTGAACAGGTCCATGGCACACGCCAGCTCGCGCGTGACGACGCCGGGTGGAATTTTTCCCGGCCACCATGCAATCCCTGGCACGCGCATCCCGCCCTCCCAGGTGCTGCCCTTGCCCTCGCGTAGCAGGCCGGCCGAGCCGCCGTCGAGTTTGCGCTGCAACCACGGGCCGTTGTCGCTGGTGAAAAACACCAAGGTATTTTTGTCCAGCCGCTCGCGTCGCAACGCTTCCAGCACCTGGCCGACGCTCCAATCAAGTTCCTCCACCACGTCGCCGTAAAGCCCGCGCGGGCTTTGGCCCTGGAACCGCGCCGTCGCGAATAACGGCGTGTGCGGATACGTATGCGCCAGGTAGAGGAGAAACGGCCGTCTTTTGTGCGCGCGGATGAAGCGGACGGCTTCCTGGGTGTAACGGGCGGTGAGCGTGCGGATGTCGGTGGGCTGCTCGAGGATGGTTTCGTCGCGCAGTAGCGCGCAGTTCCACCAGAGCGGGTCATCGCGCGTGCGACCGGCTTCGTCGGGGCTTTTCTTGCCGCCGGCTTCCATGTCGTTGGACCAGCGCAAGCCGTAAAAGGCGTCAAACCCGTGTCGCGTGGGCAGGGCATCGGGCGTGCCGCCGGCCAAATGCCACTTGCCGATGCACATCGTGGCGTAACCGCGCGCGCGGAGGGCGCGCGCGATGGTGATTTCGCTTTGCGGCAGTCCGCCAGTGTGACGGCTGCCAATCACGCGCGTGCTGTGCGAGCCGGCCATGCCGTTGCGGATGGGCAACCGCCCGGTCAGCAGCGCCGCCCGACTGGGCGTGCACACGCAACCGGCCATGTAAAAGTCCGTGAAACGCATCCCCTCGGCGGCCATGCGGTCGAGGTTCGGCGTGCGGATCGTCGGATGCCCGTAGCAGCCCAGGTCGCCGTAACCGAGATCGTCGGCAAGAATGATCACAATGTTCGGCGGGCGCGCCGTGGCTTGGAGAACCCCCGCCATGCCGCTGAGGGCCAAACACAGGAAGCGCGAGACCAAGGAATTGTTCATGCGGGCATCTGTGACCCAAGGGATGGCGCGCCGCCAGAAAAATGTGTTCACACCCCGGCCCAGCAGACCTAACCGCACGATGCGCCGTTTGCTTGCCCACCCCGCGGCCTTTGTCCCATTTGGAACTCAGAAAAGCCGGAAAACGGCGGAGGTTGGGAAGGGCGAACGGATGAATTCAAGAATCAGCATCGGCTCAAAAAATGTTCCCAACTCTTCCTGAGTTCATGAGTTCATCCTTCAATCCGGTGCGCCGGGGCAGGTTTGGTCGTTCCTGATTACCCGAGTTCCAAATTGAAACTGCTGGGCGGCTGGCAGGCCTCAAAGACCATCAAGGATGAACTCAGAAACTCAAGAATCGGCTTCGGCTCAAAAAAACTGTCGCCAAATCTTCCTGAGTTCATGAGTTCATCCTTGGTTTTACGCTTGAGTTCGTTCTTCAGCCTTTTGGACGCCGCTCCGAATCGGCCGTGGACAAAGTGCCCCTCAATCGGATTCGGGGCGACAGCGCCATTCGCCGTTCGGTGCGTTCACGACGCGGCTGACTTGGACAGGATGAACAGGATTTTCAGGATTTTCTCCCGGACACCTTCCGGGATGTGGCGCGTTCGGGACGCAGACCCGTTTGGAAAGCAGGAACTCAGGAACGGCGGAATGTCAGAAGCCGCGGGGCCCACAGCCGGGGCTCCGCACAGTACCGCAGCTGTCTCTTATAC
>JAOAIM010000090.1 GCA_026414705.1 Verrucomicrobiia bacterium
CCGACACTCCACGCTCCGACACTCCACGCTCCGACGCTCTGACGCCCCAAGCCCTGACGCGCCACATCGCCGGGGGCCTCATCGTTCGAGCCGGCGGCTCCAGAACCACAACACGCCCCCAAAGGCGAGCACGGCGCCGGTGAACAGCGCCATGAGCGGTTTGTAAACCGCCGCGCTCCAGATCAACCACGCGCACACGCCCGCAAACACCAGCGGCGTCACCGGATACCCCGGCACGCGGACAGGCCGGGGCACGTGCGGTTCTTTGCGACGCAACACGATCACGGCCAGGGTCGTGCCCAGATAAAACGCATAGACGGCGCTGGCGGTGTAAAGGACCGCGCTCACAAACGAACCCAGCGCCAGCACCAACACCAGCGCCAGAGCGCCCTGCACCATCAGCGCCGCCGCCGGCGTGGCGCGTCGGGGATGCCATTGGCCGAGCCAGCGGAAGAGGCGGTGATCCGCGCCCAACGCGTAGGAGATGCGCGCGCCGGTGAAGATCAGTCCGTTCACCGCGCCGAGCGCGGAGATGCAGATGAGCGCGCTGATCAGGCGCGTGCTTGCTTCAGGAAACACGCCGCGCACCGCATCAGCCGCCACCGTCTGCGACGCCCTCAAGCCGTCGAATCCCAGCGCATACACGAAGGCGGCGTTGACGAGCAGATACAACAGCGTGACCGCGCCCAGTCCCAGCGCGAGCGCGCGCAGGATGTTGCGTTCCGGTCGCTTCACTTCCGCCGCCACGTAGGCCATCTCGTTCCAACCGCCGTAGGTGAAGAGCACAAAAATCAGCGCCAGACTCCAGGGAATCGCCCCGGGCTGCGCCACCGGCTCCGGGCGGGTCGGCGCGGCAAACGCGGCTGCGACAATCAGCACCAGCCCCAGCGCCTTGGCGGTGGTGAGCAGGTTTTGCGTCCATTTGCCCTCGCGCACGCCGAGCACGTTGATGAGCGTCAGCCCGATGACCGCCGCTGCGGCCAGCGCCGGCTCGGTGCGCAAAAAACCCAGCATCGGCGGCGGGCTGAAGCAGGCAACGGCGTAGGTCGCAAACGCAAACGCCATCACGGCGATGTCGCCCGGTCGCACAATGGCCAACTGCGCCCAGGCAAAGAGGAATCCGGCCCAGCGCCCGTAGGCGCGGCTCAGGTAAACGTAGTCGCCGCCCTGGCGGGGCCAGGCGCTGGCCAGTTCCGCGTAACAGAGCGCGCCGCAGAGCGAGAGCGCGCCGCCCAGCAGCCACAGGCCCAAAAGTTGCCACGGCCCGCCCGCGCCCGCGGCGATGGTGGGGGACATCTGATAAATCCCGGCGCCGATGATGATGCCGACGATGAGGCATACCGCGTCGAAGAGCGACAATTGCGGTGTGGGCCGGGCGTTCATCGCGCGCGCCGCGTCGGCGGTGTGACCCGGGCGGTCGTGTGGCCTGCCGCCGGGTGCGCGGCTCATGCGGCGGGCGGTTCAGCGTTTTTTCATCGTCACACCGATGCCGGAGCCCTCCACGTTGAGAAACACGGTTTCGAGGGCGGGGTTGTTGGTGATGGCCCGGACGTAGCGCGGGTCGGCCATGCGCGCGTCCATGTTGTGGGCGATGACCAGGCCGCCCGGACGCACCAGCGGCAGGAGCTTGTTGAGGTAATCGAGGTAGCCCTCCTTGTCCGCGTCGAGGAACAGGATGTCAATCGGCGACTTGAGCTGCTTGACCGTTTCGTGCGCGTCGCCCAGCACCAGGGTGACGCGATCTTCGACGCCGGCGCGGCGGAAATTATCGCGGGCGCGCGCGGCACGGCCCTCGTCAATTTCAAAGGTGGTAAGGCGTCCGCCGGTTTTTTCGAGCGCCAGGCAGAACCACAGGGCGGAGTAGCCGACCGAGGTGCCGATTTCGACCACGTGCTGCGCGCCGAGGGATTCGGTGAGCAACCGGAGGAGGCGTCCGTCCTGCACGGGCACGCTCATGCTGCCGCGGCGCTGGTTGCGGTCCACGTCGTCGAGCACGGGCAGGATGCGTTTTTCGGCGTCGGAGTGCGGCAGGGTTTGAGCGGTGAAGTCGGTCGCGCCCGGGCCGGATGCGCGGGGTGGAGCGGGCGGGCGGGCGTCGCGCGGGGGGCGATTGGTGTCGGGTTGCGCCGTCGCGTTGCAGACGAGCAGGCACGTCAGGAGCGGGAGTGGAAAGAGACGAAGATTCATTTTCATGGCAACGGACGTTAAGTCGGAACGGCGCGGGTTGTCCACGACTCAGTTGAACGCTGGGTTGGGTGGGCAACCGGCGGGCCGCGCGGGCCAAGGCGTGGGGACAAGCCGCGCCGGGGAAACGGTTGCCAGGCAGTGGGCCGGTTGCGTCCGCCGCCAAACCCGGTCAATCTGCAGGCGTGAACGCCACGAAGCAGGCGACATTGCGCGGGTTGCATGAGGAGCGCGGCGCGCGGTTCGGCGAGGTGAACGGTGCGGTGCTGGTGATGGATTACGGCGATGCGTCGGCGGAGCACGCGGCGTTGCGCGGGGCGGCGGGCGTGATTGACCTCAGCGCACGCGGGCGGGTCTGCCTGCTGGGAGCGGATCGCGTCCGGTTTCTTCACGGGCAGGTGACCAACGATGTGCAACGGTTGCGCGTGGGGGAAGGTTGTTATGCGGCGTTGGTCAGCGCCAAGGGCCGGATGATCAGTGACCTGAACATCTTCGTGCTGCCGGAGGAGTTGCTTTTGGATTTCGAGCCGGGACTGACGCGGGTTGTGACCGAACGGCTGGAGAAATACATCGTGGCAGATGACGTGCAGGTGGTGGACGTGGCGCCGCACTACGGGCTGGTGAGTGTGCACGGGCCAAAAGCCGGGGCGGTGGTGCAGGCGGCGGGGTGGTTCGATGAAGTCCCCGCAGCACCCATGCGCTGGGTTCGGTCGGGTGGGGCGGCTCCCGGTGAAATTTACCTCGTGTGCCATCCGCGAGTGGGCTTGCCCGGATACGACGTGTTCGCCCCAGTGGAATGTCTGGAGGCGGTTGCGAGCCGATTGCTGGCGGACGCCGAAGCGGTCGGAGGAAAGGCCTGCGGTTGGGTCGCGTTTGAGGTCGCGCGCGTGGAGGCGGGCATTCCGCGTTTTGGAGCGGACATGGACGCGAGGCATCTGCCGCCGGAATGCGGCATTGAAGAACGGGCCGTGAGCTATCGCAAGGGGTGTTACATCGGCCAGGAAGTGCTCAATCGCATCCATTCCATTGGCCACGTGAACCGGCGACTGTGTGGTTTGCGCGTGGAGTCCGGCGCGGCGGCGACGCCCGCCAGGGATCAGCCGTTGTTCAAGGACGGGCGGGAGGTGGGCCGCATCACCAGCGCGGTTTTCTCGCCGACGCTTCAAGCGCACATCGCCCTGGGTTACGTGCGTCGTGAGCTGGCCGCCGTGGGGACGGAGCTGGCGCTCCGGACTGACGCGGGCGAAGTCCTCGCGCGCGTGACCGAAATCCCGTTCGTGCGGCCGTAGCGGCGGTGCTGGGCGGCCACTGGCGGGTTTGGGGTTTCGCCGGGCTGAGGCCCGGTTCACCCGGGGCCTGCAAAATTTGCCGGTGGGGGCCAAGTCATTCCAAGGAGGGGGCTTGCGCAGCCGACAGGTGTGCATTCAAACGCACAGTTCCCAGAAACCCGGCAGGTCGTTATAAACCGGAGTGAATGGCGCGACTCTATCGCGAAGCGTTGGAACGCAACGGCGTTGACAGCGAAATCCAATCCGGAGCGCTGTGCAAGGAGACAGGCAACGCGCCGTTGCTCCAATTGCCCGCGCCTCCCGTGCCCAGCCCACAGGAGATTGACGACCCGGAAGCCCATGAACTTGTGCCCTTGAAATCCGGCTTGCCGCGGCGTTTTGCGACTTCAGGTCGCAAACGCTGAGCGGCGGCGGAGTTCGAGCTTCCGGGAGCGTCACCGTGGGCCGTCAGGAAAGACCGGTGCGGGGAAGTCGGCGCCGGCCAAATCGGCCGGGTGCTGTGGGTTTGTGCGTCGCCGTGAGCCGGTGGGCGCCGGACTTCCCCGCAGGGTCTTCAAACCTGCCTTTGGCGGCCCTGTGCCGCGCGACAGCCATGCCCTCCCCTGGCCGCTGGTGATGTGTTGATCCGCGAAACGGCACCCGCTGCGCCCCGCCCCCAAAAGGCCGCGTTGCCGGGCAAGGGATGGAACGCTCTCGAAATAGCGGTTGCGGCGGAGTCGGGTTGCTCAGCCACCCATGGAACCGGGATTCCATGCGGATGGTTGTCGGAAAATGGTTTTCACCCGCCGGGTGAACCACCGGTTCTCCGCAGAGGCGTCCCCTTGCTTGCACTGCGATGTTTCATCCGGGGCTCTGAACCGCCGTTTTCAAGGTTGACGACCGCGCTCAACGCGCATCCGCAATCCCGGGCAGGGGCCGGCGCCGAAGGGTCGTTGCGGGTCGCGCCCGTTCAGATGCTTCGGGGACATGGCGAGCATGTCCAGAAAGCATTAGGCCCGAAGCCGCGGCGAGTCGTATTTTCAAGTGCAGGACCGGGCGGATTCGGCAGTCGAGCACATGGTTGTGCCGAGGCGGGTTCGGGCCGGGGGATTGGCATTTGGAGCCGCGCATGGAGACCAACTGGCGTAGTCACGAGTGGGCCGGGGTGTTCGCCGCGACGTTGTGTGCGTTTCACAGCGACGAGTCGCTGGATGAGGAGGGGCTGTGCGGGTATTTCGCCGACATGCTTCGGGTGCCCGGCATCAAGGGTTTGGTTTGTAACGGGCACACGGGTGAAATCATGTCGCTGCGCCCGCGCGAGCGCGCACAGGTCACCCGCTGGCTGGCGCGCACGGTGCGACAGGCCGCCAGCCGGGTCAAAGTGGTTTCCGGCGTCATGGCCGAGGGCAGCCTGGAGGCCATTGATCACGCGCTGGAAGCCAAAGAAGCGGGGGCCGATGCCATCCTGCTCATGCCCACGCATCACTGGTTGCGCTTTGGCCGCAGCAGCCGCACCGCCGTGGGTTTCATCGAGGACGTGGCCGCAGGCGCCAACCTGCCCATCATCATCCACCAGTATCCGGCCTGGACCAAAGCGGCCTACACGCTCGAGGAAATGCTCGAGATGGTGAAAATCCCGCAGGTGGTGATGATCAAAATGGGCACGCGCGACATGAGCCGCTGCCGTTACGATTACGAGCAGCTCAAAGCCGCCGCACCCCACGTCTCCATCGTCACCTGTCAGGACGAATTTCTGCTGCCGTCGCTGCTGGAGGGGGCTGACGGCGCGCTGATCGGGTTCGCGGCGTTGGTGCCGGAGCTGATGGTCGAGATTGTGGATGCGGCGCTGGATGGTGATTTACCCCGCGCCCGGCGCGCGCAGCGGATTGTCGCGCCCCTGTCGCGGCTGGTGTATCACTTTGGCGAACCGGGCGGCGAGGCGCACCAGCGCATGAAAATCTGCCGCTGGCTCATGAATCGCTTCCCCAGCCCGCATTGCCGCCGACCCTTGCGTCCGCTCCCACCCGAGCAAATCGAACAACTTCGCGCCGGCCTGCTCGCGCTCGGTTTCGAGTGCCCCCGCGTGATCGAGCCCGACGGTGCAGTTCGTCCCTTGACCACGCGGTCGCAATCGCCCGCGGCCGTGGCGGGTGGACCGGCCCACCTCAAACGCGCCGCAGTCCGTTGATTTGAAACCATTCAACGCCTCGCAAAGTGAAAGGTCGCCATGAAACACCGAACATCGCGCCGTGAAGCTTTTACGTTGATTGAACTGCTGGTGGTCATCGCCATCATTGCCATCCTCGCAGCGATGCTGTTGCCGGCGCTGGCGGCGGCCAAGGCCAAAGCCCAACAAATCAAGTGCGTCGGCAACATGAAACAAATCGGCCTGGCGGCGGTGATGTACACCAACGACAGTGAGGACAAGCTGCCCGTGGGCACCTGGCAGGGCGGGTTCTTCCTCATCGGCCCGCTGGCCAAATACCTCGCCATTCAGTTCGATGAGAGCCGGGGCAACGACCAGAACTACATCCGCGCCATTTGCCAGTCCAACGCCCCGGTGGTGCGCTGCCCCTCCTGGCCGGTGACCAAGTTGCCCGTTGATCCGGGCCTGCACTACACCATCAACAACATCAGCTACAGCACGTGGCATTTGACCGGCCGCTACTCCGCGGTCGGCTCGGGCGGCCAGAAGCTGGCGGCGATTCCAGGGCGCGTCTCCGACATTGCGCTGTTCCTCGAATTGAGCTCCGAACGCGTGCTCGATTTCGTCAACTACGACGTCAAGGATGACCAGACCAGCGTCTTCAACCGCTCGGGCATCAAAAACCCGCCCACCCAGGTGCGCATGATTTACGCCGAGGACAAACGCCACCGCGGCAACTCAACCCTCACCTTCATGGACGGCCACGCCGAAATCCGCCGCCTGACCCGCGAGCAAATGGGCTTCCGGCGCATCTTCAATCCCCTCGACGACGGCGCCTTGTACTGACCGGCCCCAGGGCGGATCGAACCGCCCCGAACCCCGCCCAAACGCAGCCCGCCGGCGCGTCAACGCCGCCTTGCAACGTTGACAAACCTTTTACAGAAGGGTTATCTGTCCGCGTCACAGACATGATGACCGTGTTGATCGTGATGCAAACCGCGCAGTGCTTCGGCGGGCAGGTCTCCCGCCGGACGCACGCCGGTTTGCTGTCGGGCAACGCGGATTTCGTGTTCTGAACCAGCGAACAAGAGTTTTGGAAAACCCGCGATTGCCCGGCAATCGCGGGTTTTTCGTTGGGCGAACGGTCCCAGGGTTCGGGACCAGAACGGCAACAGAGGCCAGCCATGAATGCGACGCGACGGACAGTGCCGACCCGTTTCGGGCCGGAGACGCGGTTTGAGGTGACGCCGGCGCCGCCGGTGCCCTTCCGCGCACTGCACGAAACGGAACTGGAGCGACTCAAGGCGCGGTTGCTGCGCCAGCGGCTCGAAACGACCGCCGACCCGGAGCTGTTTGCCCCGCTGCGGCGCGCGGCCAACGAAGCCGCCGCGCTGGCGTGGGCGACCCCGGTGCCGCTGCTGGTCTTTCCGGAACTGTTCGAGGAGCTGGCTCGCGCGGCCCTCCGCCACGCCGAACGTCAGAAACGCATCCGCGAGCGCAGCCGCGCCCTGCTCCAAGTGGGATGAGGCGTCGTCCGGGCATTGGTGAATACCCCCCGCTTTTTAGCGAGCCGCCCGGTCACTTGCGGGCGGTGGACGGCCTCCCCCATCCCGCCGTTGATTTCAGCCGGCTTTGTGGCGATGATTTCAACGGAACAAAACCGAGAACCACCTGAGGATCGTATGAATGCGAACGAACCCAAAACGCTGACGCGCGATGTGGAAGCGGCCATCGTGCCGGTCGGCACCAAGGTCACGCTCATGAAGGGCGAGCAGGCCTACATCACCCAATCGCTGGGCGGCAGCTTCACCGTCATCGTCAACGGCAACATGTATCGCATTGACGCGCGCGATGCCGACGCCCTAGGGTTGCCCGTGCCGACCCCGACCCAGAGCGCCACCTTCTCCGGCCCGGTCACGCGCGAGGAACTCGAAAAAAAGGTTTGGGAAACGCTCAAAACCTGTTATGACCCGGAAATCCCCGTCAACATCGTGGACCTGGGCCTGATCTACGATTGCCAGCTCACCCCCGTGGGCGAAAACCGCTACCGCGCCGACGTGAAGATGACGCTCACCGCGCCCGGTTGCGGCATGGGGCCAGTGCTCGCCCAGGACGTGCAAAACAAACTCCTGTCGCTCGAACCCATTGACGAAGCCAACGTCGAACTGGTCTGGGACCCGCCCTGGAATCAACACATGATGAGCGAGGCGGCCAAACTCCAGCTCGGCCTGCTTTGAACCCGCTGGCCTCCCGCTTGCAAAGCGCGAATCGGCCAAAACCCGAAACCCCGTTCACCCCATGGCCAAACTCGTCAAAGTTACCGACACGCAAAGCCTGCCGCCGGGCAGCGCGGCGGCGTTCGACGTCGAAGGCAACCGCATCGCCCTGTTCAACGTCGGGGGCACGATCTACGCCATTGAAGACACCTGTACGCACGCCGGGGCGTCGCTGGCCGAGGGCACGGTCGAGGGCACCAAGGTCACCTGCCCGTGGCACGGAGCGGAATTCGACCTGACCAACGGCAGCGCGCTCACCCCGCCGGCCTTCGAGGGCGTGAAAACTTTCAAAGTCGTCGTCGAGGGCCGGGACATCAAAGTCGAGGTCTGATGCACGTTGCCCCGGCCCAACCTGCACCGCCGCCCGCGCCCCGCACTCGAGCCGCGCGCCCGGACTGGGAACGCGTGCGCGCGGATTTCCCGATCCTCGATCAGCAGGTGCACGGGCAACCGCTCATTTACTTCGACAACGCCGCCACGTCCCAGAAACCGCGGGCGGTGATCGAGGCGTTGCGCCGGTTCTACGAGCGCGACAATGCCAACGTGCATCGCGGCATTCACGAATTGAGCAACCGCGCCACCGCCGCTTACGAGGCGGCACGGGCGCGCGTGGCCCAATTCATCCGGGCCCGCAGCGCCGAGGAAATCATCTTCACCCGCGGCACGACTGAAAGCATCAACCTCGTCGCCCACGCCTGGGGCCACGCCAACCTCAAACCCGGCGACGTGATCCTGCTCACCGAACTGGAACACCACAGCAACCTCGTGCCCTGGCAGTTGCTGGCCCAACGCACCGGCGCGCGACTCGCCTTCGTGCCGGTCACCGGCGACGAAGCCGAACTGGACCTCTCGAAGCTCGACGCGTTGCTGTCCCCGCCGGTGAAGCTCTTTGCGATGGTGCACATTTCCAACTCCATGGGCACGGTCAACCCCGTCGCCGACCTCTGCGCCCGCGCCCGCCAACGCGGCGTCGTCACGCTGGTGGACGCCGCCCAAAGCGCCGGACACATGCCGCTGGACGTCCAGGCCATCGGCTGCGATTTCCTCGCTTTTTCCGGCCACAAAATCTGCGGCCCCACCGGCATTGGCGTGCTTTACGGACGCGCCGAAATTCTCGAAAACCTCCCGCCCTGGCAGGGCGGCGGCGAAATGATCCTCTCGGTTCAATACCACCGCACCGAGTTCAAAAAGCCCCCGCACCGCTTCGAGGCCGGCACGCCGGACATCTCCGGGCCCATCGGCCTGCACGCGGCCATGGATTACCTGGACGCGCTCGGACGCGAGCACATCTGGCAACACGATCAGGAACTGGCGCACTACGCCTACGAGCGGCTCGCCGCGCTCGGCAACGTGCGGCTCTTCGGCCCGAAAGTCGGCCGCGCCGGCCTGGTGAGCTTTCTGCTCAACGACGTCCACGCGCATGACGTGGTGACCCTCGCCGACCGCGCGGGCATCGCGTTGCGTGGCGGCCATCACTGCACCCAACCGCTCATGCGCCGGCTGGGGATCGAATCCACCGCGCGCGCGAGTTTTTACTTTTACAACACGCGCGCCGAGGTGGACCGCTTCATCGAGGTCATCCGCGAAATCCAGAAATTCTTCGCGCGCTGAAGCCCGCCGCGCCCGCGCCCGTCGCCTGGCTGGCTTGGCTGTTGCCGGGCTTTTCTCCATGCTCTATTCTTGGCGACTCGAAAATGCGAAAGGATGTTGAGCGCATGAAACAAGCCGACGCCAAAACCGAAGTGTCTTCCGCCGGAGCGAACGCGCCCGGCTCGGGCACGGGTTCGGACGCGGCGCCGGCCCCGACGGCCTGTGCCACGTCGCCCGAGACTCAAAACCAGGCGGCCACCCCGGAACCCGTCCTGCCCGTTTCGCCCAGCACGTTGACCGAGGAACAGTTGGAGGAACTCAAACAGCGCGCCGCCAAAGCCGACGAATACTGGGACAAGCTGCTCCGCACCGCAGCCGACTTCGACAATTACAAAAAGCGCGTTGCCCGCGAGCGGCAGGAAACCCTCCAGTTCGCCAACGCCGCGCTGCTCCAGAAGCTTCTGCCGGTGCTGGACAATTTGGAGATGGCCCTGGCCGCCTGCCCGGACGCCCGCACCGTGGATGCGCAATCCGGCCCCCAGCGCAACCTGAACGCGCTTCAGTCGGGCGTCGCCATGATTCAACAGCAACTCCGGAGCGTTCTGGCCGAGGCGGGCTTGGAGGAGATTGACGCCTCGGCCCAGCCGTTTGACCCGCGCTGGCACGAGGCGGTGGCCGAGGAAGAAACCGCCGCCGTGCCCGAAGGCCACGTCGTGCGCCAGGTGCGCAAGGGCTATCGGTTGCGCGACCGGCTCTTGCGACCCGCCGCCGTGGTGGTCGCCAAAAAACCCGCGCCAACCTCCTCGCAAACGTCTTAAACGTCTGGAGCATGCGTCCGATGAATCCGATCAGCCCGTGCATCGCCGCGCCCCGTGCGCTTGCGCTGTCAACCCCTCTAACCAATCACGAACCCCTCGTCTGACCAATCACCCATCACCCATTTAACCAACAACCCGTCACCGATCGCCGATCACCAAACCCCAATCACCCGGCCATGGCCAAACGGGATTACTACGAGGTGCTGGGCGTGCCCCGCGACGCCGACGCGGAGGCCATCAAAAAGGCCTACCGCAAGCTCGCCCTCCAGTATCATCCCGACCGCAACCCGGGCGACAAAACCGCCGAGGAAAAATTCAAGGAACTGGCCGAGGCCTACGAGGTGCTCAGCGATCCCCAAAAACGCGCCGCTTATGATGAATACGGCCACGCCGCGTTCGACCCGCGCGCCCGCGCCGCCCGCGCCGGCGGCGGCTTCACCGGCGGATTCCACGATCCCTTCGAGATTTTCCGCGAGGTCTTCGGCGGCAGCAGCCTCTTCGACGAATTTTTCGGCGTGCGGCCCGATCCCACCCAGCCGCAGCGTGGCGACGATTTGCGCTACGACCTGGAAATCTCCTTTGAGGAGGCGGTGCGGGGCTGCGAGAAGGAAATCACCGTCCACAAACTCGACCGTTGCGAGACCTGCAACGGTTCGGGCGTGGAAGCCGGCTCGCGCACGCGCACCTGTCCCACCTGCCACGGGCGCGGCCAGGTCGTCACCTCGCGCGGCATCTTCAGCATCGCCCAAACCTGTCCGCAATGCCGTGGCGCGGGACGTGTGATCGAGAGACCGTGCAAGGCCTGTCACGGCGAGGGCCGGCGCGAGCGCACCTCGAAAATCCGCCTTCGCATCCCGGCGGGTGTCGAGTCCGGCTCGCGCCTCCGCTCAGCAGGCAACGGCGAGGCGGGCTTGCGCGGCGGACCCCCGGGCGACCTTTACGTGGTGCTGCACGTCAAACCCCATGAGATTTTTCAACGCGACGGCGACGACCTCTACTGCGAAGTGCCCGTGAGCATGGTGCAGGCGGCTCTGGGCGGTGAAATCGAAGTGCCCACGCTCGACGGCAAGGCGACTATTAAAATCCCGCCCGGCACCCAGCCCGGCACGATGTTCCGGCTCAAGGGCAAGGGCGTCAAAAACGTCCAGGGCTACGGCCAGGGCGACCTGCACGTACGCATCAACGTCGAAATCCCCGCCCGCCTCACCGCCGCGCAGCGCGCCAAGCTCCAGGAATTCGCCGAGCTGTGCGACGAGAGCGTGCATCCGATCCGCCAGAGCTTTTTCGAGAAGGCGAAAAAACTCTTCCGCTGAGCCGCGCACCGCTCAAAGGCTGCGCCGGGCGCGTTCGTAACCGGGCTTGATGACCTGGTAGATGAGCCGGATGCGCTCGTCGAACGGCAGGAAGGCGCTTTTGATCGCGTTGAGCGTGAGTTTCTCCAGGTTGTCGAGCGTCAGCCCGAAGGTCTCCATCGCAATTTGAAATTCCTTCGTCAGCGTCGTGTCGCTCATGAGCCGGTCGTCGGTGTTGAGGGTGACGCGGAAGCCGCGGTCGAAAAACATCTTGAACGGATGCTCGCGCAGCGAGGGCACCGAGCCGGTGTGCACGTTGCTCGAAAGGCAGATTTCCAGCGGAATGCGCCGATCCAGAATGTATTGGGCCAGCGTGCCAAGCTTGACGATCTTTCCGTCCACAATCGTCATGTCGTCCACCAACCGCGTGGCGTGGCCGAGCCGGTGTGCGCCGCAAATCTGCAACGCCTGCCAGATGCTCGCCACGCCGAAGGTCTCGCCCGCGTGCAACGTGGAGTAAAAGTTGGCGCGCTGAATCGCCGCAAACGCCTCGGCGTGTTTCTTGGGCGGATGCCCGGCCTCCTCCCCCGCCAGATCAAATCCCACAACGCCCCGCGTGCGAAAATCAATTGCCAGTTCCGCCGTCTCCAGCGAATCGGTCCGGTCGCGCATCGCGCACAGGATCAGTCCCCAGCGCACGCCGTATTTCTCTTCGCCCCGGCGCAGGCCATCGAGCACGCTGTCCACAATCGCCTCGTCGGTCAGCCCCCGTTCCCGATGAAAGCACGGCGCAAACCGCACTTCCGCATACACCACCCCGTCGTGATACATGTCCTCGATGAACTCAAAGGCGACCCGTTCCAGCGCCGCGCGGGTTTGCATGACCGCAATGGTGTGCTTGAAGCCTTCCAGATAAAGCGCCAGCGAACCCCGATTGGCGTTCTGGTGAAACCAGCGCGCCAGTTCCTCCGGGTCATCGGTGGGCAGACCCGTGTAACCCACCTGACGGGCCAGTTCGATGATCGTTTGCGGACGCAACCCGCCGTCGAGATGATCATGCAGGAGCACCTTGGGCAGGGAACGCAAATCCAGCGCCATGACGCCATCATGCGCCCCGGCAAGCGGCGGGCAAGCGCGTTTCCGATGAAATCAGTCGGGGGAAATGGCGGGAGCGGCGGGGCTCGAACCCGTAACCTCTGCCGTGACAGGGCAGCGCTCTAACCAATTGAGCTACGCCCCCGCTGGCGTGTTGAACGTAGGAAAGCGCGCGACCGGCGTCAAGACCGCACCGATAAAAATTCGGGCAGCAGACGCCAAGGAGGTGGGGGTGGGGAACCCCGCTGAAGAAACGTACTGCTACCCGAATGCTTCCCTCTCTAATCAGCAGGCCCTTTCTTGTCAAAGATTTTTTTGCAGGCCATTTCTGCCCTTTGCCGCGTCAAACCCGGGGTTTTGAAGCGATCGCCCCGGCCACGCCGTCCGTCCTCAACACCAGACCCGTCCGCGCGCCGGGCCTCCGCCAGCGAGTTTTTTCGTTGGCGCAAATCAGGGCCTGCGGCATGTTGGGCTGGACGGTATGGGACGACGACGTGAAGCGCGCGAACGCGCCGTGCAATTCCTGTTTCAGTTCGACCTGAATCCAGCCGACGACCTGGACCAGGCCCTGCAGGAATTCTGGGAGTCCCAGCGCCAGGCCGCCTGGGCTGAGGACAAGGCGCCGGCGCACTGGGGCGAGCCGGTCACCCTGCCGCCGCCCACGCCCGAGGAACTTGAAGAACGCCAGTTTGCCGAACCCCTGATCCGTGGCGTGATCGAGCACCGCGACGAAATTGACGCGCTCATCCGCAAATACCTCAAAAACTGGGACTTCAACCGCCTGGCAGTGGTGGATCGCAACGTCATGCGACTGGCCGTTTACGAAATGCTTCACCGGGAGGACATCCCGCCGGTCGTGAGCATCAACGAAGCGGTGGACATCGCCAAAAAATTCTCCACCGCCGACAGTGGCAAGTTCGTCAACGGCGTGCTCGACCGCATCCGCGCCGAACTGATGCGCCCGGCGCGCACGGTCAAGTGAATGCCCGGCGGCGTCCCGGAGCTTGGCCGCCCGCTTCGCGCCGCCGCGCCCGGCCCGTTGTGAGCATGTTTGCCGACCTGCACCTGCATTCGCGATTCTCCGACGGCACCTTCACGCCCGAGGAACTCGTTGCCCACGCCCGCCGCCACGGCTTGAGCGCGCTGGCGCTCACCGACCACGACTCGGTCGAGGGTTGCGAGCCCATGCGCACGGCCTGCGCCGTGCACGGCCTGGAATTCATTCCCGGCACCGAACTGACCGCCGAGCACAACGGCGCCGAAGTCCACATCCTGGGTTATTTCATTGACGTGACCCACCCCCGGTTGTTGGCCGAACTGGCCCGGTTTCAGCGCGCCCGCCAGAACCGCATCCGCGAAATGTGTGCGCGGCTTCAAGCCCTCAATGTGCCCTTGCAAGCCGAGACGGTCTTTGCCCTGGCACAATGCAACTCGCCCGGCCGCCCGCACGTCGCCCGCTCCCTGGTCGAGCGCGGCCACTGCAGCACCCTTGACGAGGCCTTCGAGCGGTTCTTGAAACGCGACCGCCCTGCCTGGGTGCCCAAAACGCGCATCTCCGCCCGCGAGGCTATCGCTCTTATCCACCAGGCCGGCGGCCTGGCCGTCCTCGCCCATCCCGTCCTCAACCACGCCGACCATCTCATCCCCGTGCTCGCCGCCGAGGGCCTCGACGGCCTGGAGTGTTTCCACACCAAACACTCCGAGGAAGCCACCCAACGCTACCTCGCCATGGCCACCCAGCACGGCTTGCTCATCACCGGTGGCTCCGACTGCCACGGCGACAGCAAGGGCCGCCCCCTCATCGGCTCCATCAAACTGCCCTACGCTTACGTCGAAGCCCTTCAAACCGCCCGACGCCGCCGCGCCCGACGCCGCAGCAACGCCCCCGTGCGCCCCGCCCCGGCGTGAACCCCTGCGCCCGGCTGCACGCCGCGACACCCGCTTCTCGTTTCCACGCATCGCATTATGGGATTGTTCGACAAAATCAAAGCCGGCCTGGCCAAAACGCATCAGCGTCTGGCCGACGAACTCCACCGCATTGTCACCCGCTCGCCCAAGCTTACCAGCGAGACCATCGAGGAACTCGAAGCGGCTCTGCTGGCCGCCGACCTCGGCCCGACCATCACCCGGCAACTCCTCACCGCCGTCAAACGCGCCTACGAAACCGCCGGCCCCGCGCGCCCGGACGTGTTCGAAATCGCCCGTGCCGAGGTGGAAAAAAATCTCCTTGCGAGCAACGGCGAGCTGAAGCGTGCGCCCGAGGGACTGACCGTCGTCACGCTCGTCGGGGTCAACGGCACGGGCAAAACCACCACTGCCGCCAAGCTCGCTCATCGTGTGCAATCGCGCGGCCAACGCGCCCTGCTGGCCGCCTGTGACACCTT
>JAOAIM010000091.1 GCA_026414705.1 Verrucomicrobiia bacterium
TGCGTGGGATGGGAGGCTGCCGCTTAATCCCGTGCCGATGAAGGTCGCCGTCGTCGGCTGCGGCGCCGTGGGCAGTTTCTACGGCGCCAAACTGTGTCGGGCCGGACACGAAGTGCATTTTCTGCTGCGGAGTGATTACGAGGTGGTGCGCCAGCGCGGCGTCGAGATTCGCAGCGTGGACGGGGATTTTTGCGTGCGCCCTGTGGCGGCGCGCGCGCCGGGGGAGATCGGCCCGGCGGACCTGGTGCTCATTGGCCTGAAGACCACCGCCAACGATCAGTTCCCGAGCCTGTTGCCGCCGCTGGTCGGGGCGCACACGGGCGTGCTCACGCTCCAAAACGGGCTCGGCAACGAGGAACAACTCGCCCGCCTGTTCAGCCCCGACCAAATCCTCGGCGGCCTGTGCTTTGTTTGTCTGAATCGGACCGCCCCGGGCGTCATCGAACATCTGGCGCACGGGCTGATTGTGCTGGGCGAATACCAGCGGCCGGCGCAACCGCGCACCCACGCGATTGCCGAACACTTCCGTCGCGCGGGCGTCCCCTGCCAGGTCACCGACAACCTGGCGCAAGCGCACTGGGAAAAGCTCGTCTGGAACATCCCCTTCAACGGGCTTGGCGTGGCCTCGGCCGCCGGCCACGACGCCCTGCTCGATCCGCAGCCGGAGGAAATTCGGCGTCGCCCGCTGGGCCCGTGTCTGACGACCGACCGACTCCTCGCCGACCCGCGCTGGGAACGGCTCGTGCGCGAGTTGATGCATGAAGTGATCGCGATCGCGGCGGCGCTCGGCTTCTCGTTGTCCCCCGACCTGGCCGAGAAACAAATTCGGCGCACGCGCGAAATGGGCGCCTACAAGGCCTCGACGCTGCTGGACTTTGAACTGGGTCGGCCGCTCGAGCTGGAAAGCCTGTTTCTGCTGCCGTTGCGGGAGGCCCGGCGCGCGGGTGTGGCCGCGCCGCGCCTGAGCGCGTTGTGCGCGGTGCTCGAAGCTTTGACGCAGAGTGCCCCGACCCGTTGACGCATCCGAGTCGGCGGCAAACGGTTGAAACTGTTCCCGGCCATCGCCGCTGCGGTTCACCCGCCTGAAGCCGGGTGCTGATGAGCGAAAGAGGCGCTCTGCGAAAAACCGGATGCGCCCCTGAAACCGTTGCGCGCGAAAGGCGCATGGCCTCCGAGCTTGCCATCGGGCCGGGCCAAAGGCATACGAACCCTGTGAGAACGGCAACCCGACTTTTCCAAAAGTTCTCCGGTGGTCGAGCCTTGGGCAGGTGGGATGCGACGTCGAGGGCGGCCGGCGTCGGGCCCTGGAAGTGACCCCGGCGACAGGGACCGACAGAGGTCATGAATGCGGGGACAGCTTCGGAACTGGCGGCGCGGCGCATGATCGGCTGGTGCGCGTGCCTGGGCTTGGGGGCGTGCGCGCTGGCGTTGGCATTGCGGGTGGGGTCGCAGTGGTGGCCCTGGGCAATGGACCTGCGGGCGCACCTGGGCATGTCGCTGCACACGGCGACGTTGCTGGGGTTGCTCCACGCGGCGTTGTGGGTTCGGAATCGGTGGCCCGAACGCGGGATCAGCGTGGGTTTGGGTTGGTTGGTCGTTGGACTGACAGGTGCGGCCAGTCTGGTGGTGCTGGCGCGGCCGGTGGTTTCGGTGCCGATCGAATTTGAGCAGTGGTTGGGGCGTGTGCTGACGCCGGGCGCGGAGAAGCCCGGTCGGATGTCGTTGCACACGGGCTTGACGATTCTGGGAGCAGCGGGGGCATTGGGGTGTCTGCTGGTGGCGCGGGGTCGGGCTTTGTGGTGGCGGCGAGCGGCGTTTACGCTGGGAGTGCTGGTGTGTGGCAGCGGGTTGCTGGCGGCGCTGGGCTTTGCGGTGGGCACGCCGATGATCTACGGGCGGGGCTTTTCCACGATGAAGTGGCTCACGGCGTGCGTGAGCGTGTTGTTCGGGGTGGGAACGATGTTTGCCGCGTATCCGGACAACTGGATGCTCCAAGCGTTGCTGGAGAAACCGGATGCGGCGTCGGCCTCATCCACGTTGAAGTTTCGGCGCGGGCTGGCGTTCACGTTGGTGTTTCTGACCGCGGGGCTGGGGCTGGTGGGGTTTTATTTTCTGCGCAAGGAGCAGGCGAATCTGCGGGAGCGCGTGCACCAGGAGCTGGCCATGATGGCGGAGCTGAAGGCCGCGTGGCTGACCGACTGGCGCAACGATCATCTGGCGCAGGGGCGATTGGTGATGGGCACACCCTTCGCGGCCCGACGGGCCAGGGAGTTGATACAAACCCCGCAGGCGCCCGGGGTGCGGGAGATTTTTCTGGACTGGCTGGGCCGGTTGATGGCCCGCGGCCGTTATTCGGAGGCGTTGTTGCTGGACGGGTATTTGAACACGCGCCTGGTGCATCCGGCGAGCGCGCCCGGGGAACTGACCGCGGTGGAAGCGGAGGCGGCACGTGAGGCGTGGGATGGGCAAAAGGTGTTGTTGACGTTGTTGCACCGGCCGGTCGGCGACCCGGACGGGGCGCAATTGAGTTTGATCGTGCCGCTGCGGTTGCGAGCGCTGGTGAACGGGCAGGACCCGATTTTGCCGGAGGAGGAGACGAGCGAAGGCATGTCTGCACGCGTGGGCTTGCTGGTGCTGCGGTTGGATGCGCGGAGCGTGTTGTTTCCCCGCATCCGATACTGGCCGGGCATCAGCCGGACGGCGGAGGCGTTTGTGATCCAATGCGATGACCTGGGCACGGTGTCGGCGAGCGATTTGCGGTTTGAAACCAACGCGGCGTTGCGGGTGCGTTCGCCGCTGGATCAGGACGCGACGGGGTTGACAAGGCTGGACCCGGACGAGCCGCGCGTGCTCAAGGGCGGGGATTATCGGGGCAACGTGGTGCTGGCCGCGATCGAACCGATCGCCGACTCGCCGTGGCTGATGGTGGCCAAGATGGACGAGGAGGAGATGTATGCGCCGGTGCGGGAGCGGGGCCTGGTCTTGGGCGTGGTGCTCATGGTGCTCATGCTCGGGGTGGCGCTGGGCGTCAACCTGCTCTGGCGACAACGCGACCTGGAGTTTCTGCGTCAACAGGTCGCGGCGGAACGCGACCGCTGCGCGCTGGCCCAACGGCTGGCGCACGTGATGAAAAACGCCAACGACATCATCGTGCTCGCCGATGATCAGTGGCGCGTGGTTGAGATCAACGATCGCGGCCTAGAGACGTATGGTTGGCCGCCGGGGGAGGGAGGCGGGCGGAGTTTTGCGGAGCTGTTTGCGCCGGAGGCGGCGTCGGATTTTCAGCAATTCGATCAGCAGTTGCAGCGGGCGGGACAGTTGTTGGTGGAAACGCAACATCGGCGTGGCGACGGTCGCGCCTTTCCGGTGGAGGTCAACGCGCGCCGCGTGGAGATCAACGGGCGCATGCACACGCTGGCGGTGATCCGCGACATCACGGAGCGCAAACGCCTGGAACAGCAGTTGGTGGAGGTCAGCGACCGGGAGCAGGCCCGGATTGGACAGGACCTGCACGACGGGCTGGGGCAGATGTTGGTCACGCTGGGGTTTGACTTGCGGCGGCTGCAAGAGCGGCTTCAGGCGCGCGGCCTGCCGGAAGCGGCACTGGCCTCGCAGGCGGCGGAGTTGCTCGACGCGGCGATCACCGAGGCGCGGGGCGTTGCGCGCGGGCTGCTGGCGGTGCAACTGGGCGGGGACGGTCTGGCGCAGGCGTTGCGCAACCTGGCGGCCACGGTGACGGCGCATCATCCGGTGCGTTGCACCGTGGAGTGTCCCGATTCGGTACCGCTGCCCGACAACACCGCAGCGACGCACCTGTTCCGCATCGCCCAGGAGGCGGTGAACAACGCCCTCAAGCACGCCCGAGCGCGGCAGGTGGCCATTCGCGTCGTCGTCACGCGCCGGCAGATTGACCTGACGGTGACCGACGACGGCCAGGGGCTTCTGGCCGAGCGGGGCGAGGCGTCCGGGATGGGGTTGCACATCATGGAGTATCGCGCTCGCGCCCTGAACGCCCGGTTTCAGGTCAAAACGTCGGCTCACGGCACGCGGGTGTGGTGTTCGGTGCCGCTGGATTCGTTCCCAACTCATGCGCAGACGCAACACGCATAACGCGCCCCGCAAAGGTCGCGCCAACGCCGCCGCCCGGCGCGCCCGTGTGTTGGTGGTGGATGATCATCCCATGGTGCGGGAACGCCTGGTGGAGATCATCAACGCGGAACCGGGCTTTGAGGTGTGCGGCCAGGCTGACGACCGCGCCGGCACGCTCGCTCAGCTTCAGGCCCGGTCGCCGGACATCGTGCTGCTGGATTTGCGGCTGAAGGATTCGCACGGACTGGAGTTGTTGCGGGAAATCCGCGCGCGCTGGCCGGCGGTGCGCGTGCTGGTGGTCTCGATGCATGACGAAACGCTCTTTGCCGAGCACGCGCTGGCGGCGGGGGCAGACGGCTACATCAGCAAACAGGAGGCGACGCGCAACATCGTGCGCGCCCTGCATGTGGTGCGGGCGGGCCAGCGTTACCTGGGCGCGGCGGCGGTTGAAAAAATCGTGGAACGGCTCTGCGGGAATGCGTCGCGTGCGGCCGTGGCCGGCACAGCCGCGCTTTCGCCCCGGGAGTTGAAAGTTTTTGCGCTCATCGGCCAGGGGTTCAGTTCCCCGCAAATCGCCCATGCACTGGGTTTGGACCGTCGCACGGTGGAGACCTACCGCGCACGTATCAAGGCCAAGCTGAACCTCCGGTCGGGCGACGAACTCCTGCAGCAGGCGATTGCCTGGAGCCAACTGGGCGCGCCCCCTTCAGCTTGAGCGGGCCCAACCGTTCCCGGTTCAGGTGTAGGGGAAAATGACTACAACAAAATTCGCCACGGGCCTGATAGCATGAGGGTCGGGCGGTTTGAGTTAAA
Organism: Verrucomicrobiia bacterium; assembly: GCA_026414705.1. Lineage (GTDB taxonomy): Bacteria > Verrucomicrobiota > Verrucomicrobiia > Limisphaerales > JAOAIM01 > JAOAIM01. Next base: position 4,903 of record JAOAIM010000091.1, read on the forward strand.
TGAAGGCGTGCCGTTGGGCATTGTGGGCTGCAACGGCCCGAATTGCCCGCCGGCATCCGTCGCTAACAAGGTGAAGTGGGAGGTGGGAGTCGGATTGCGCTCGGCGCGCCGGGGAACTTCAAGACGATCTCCATGCCCGGTGAGTCTTCTTGAACCCGGCCCGGGCGCGGGCCGACCTGCCCGTGCGGACTGAACGTCTCACGAGTGACGCTCAAATCCATCCCCTGGATTCTTCAGCCGCGCGGGCTTTTTTTTCTGCGCGTTGCACGCGGGGCTGGGGGTGTTCGCTTCGGATGGCCACAGGGCGCTGCGGGCTTGACGGGCGCGTTGGCGGGGCGGAGCTTCGCAGCATGGAAGTGAGCGAGCGGGTGCAATGCCCATTTTGCGGGCAGTGGTTTGAGCTCGTCATTGACACCAGCACGGGGTTTCAGCGGTTTGTGACCGACTGCGAGATTTGCTGCCGGCCCTTCGAGGTGATCGCCGAGTGCGAGCCGGGCGAGATTCTGAGCTTGGAGGTGCAGGGCGAGTAGGGCAGGCTGCGGCCTCATGCAAGAGGCCGTGCTGTGGATTTACATCGTGTTGCTGGTGGTTGGCGGGCTGGTGGGATTTTTGCGGGCGGGCAGCCGCGCTTCGCTCATCAGTTCGGTGGCGTTTGCCGCAGCGCTGGTGCTGTGCGCGATTCCGGGCATCTTCGACGCGCATTTCCGCCACGGAGCGGTCAACGTGTTGCTGGCCGCGCTCCTGGTGGTCTTTGCGGTCCGGTTGGGCAAAACGCGCAAGTTCATCCCCGCAGGGCTGATGCTCGCACTGACGCTTCTGACGCTGGCACTGCGAAACATCCGATTCTGACGCCGCGAGGGGACGCCCCGGCCGCCGACCCCGGCGCGGTTCACGATCCCCGATACACGCACCGGGCCGTGCAGGTCTCGGCTACGACGATCTCGGTCAATTGCGGCAGCCGGGGCTTGAGCCGTTTCCAGATCCAGGCTGCGAGGTTTTCGCTGGTCGGGTTCTCCAGGCCCGGGATTTCGTTGAGATACCGGTGGTCGAGCTTTTCCCAAATCGGTTTGAAGGCGGCGGCAATCTCGGCGTAATCCACCAACCACCCCAGGCGTGGGTCGCATTCGCCGGCCACGGCGACCTCGACCTTGAAACTGTGTCCGTGCAGCCGCCAGCATTTGTGGGTGCGCGGCAGCTTCGGCAACCGATGCGCCGCTTCAAATTGAAATGTCCTGCGCAGTTCGACCTGCATCGTGAGAGCTTGCTCTGAAAATGCCCGCCCCGTCGAGCACCGCCACCGGGCCGGGGTCATCCCAACGCGCCCGGGCCGCAGGTGACCACCAATCTCGGGGCGTTACTTGTTGAACCGAAAATTCACCACGTCGTAATCCTGCATCACATAGTGGCGCGGTTCGAGGCGAAGCTTGCCGGCGCGTTTGGCCGGGGTTTCGCCGCCCGCACTCAGAAAATCCTCGAAGCTGATCACTTCCGCACGGATGAAACCGCGTTGAATGTCCGAATGAATGACCCCGGCGGCTTCCCAGGCGGTCGCACCCCGCCGGATGGGCCAGGCCCGATTCTCCTTGCCGCCCACCGTTAGAAAACAAATGTAGCCCGCGGCCGCAAACGCCCGGAGCATCAACGCCTCCGGCTCCGTGGCCTCATCTGGCGTGGCGACGGTCACCGGCCGATGCGTCACCAACGGGTAGCCTCGCAGCAGGCGCGTTTCCTCCTCGCTCAGCCCCGCCCGGCTGACCGGTCGTTCCTGCTCCAGCGCGCAGCGAGCTTTTTCCAGCGCCGTCCGCTCGTTCTGAGCAGACGCCCGCCCCAGTCGCGTCTCCACAAATTCCAAATCCTCCAAAATCAAATCCGGCCATCGCTCGTGCGAAACCAGGATGGCGTCAGCCTCACGCGCGGCCTCTGGCGGCAACACGTCCACCTGAGCGCAAGTTTTCTTTTTCGCTTCAACCAGCTCGTGCGCGCGATTCAGGCGCGGGTCCTGAAGGTTGTGTTTTCCAACAGGAATCCCGCCGATGCCAACGACTGCAATTTTCACGGGCCGCGCAGTATGGCCACGCTCGCACCTCAGGCAAGCTCGCACTCCAAATCAATCGCGTCGAACCAAAGCCCGGCCCACCGGATTCCAGCCCGGCACGCGCCGAATCCAAAAGTCCCGCCCAAGTCCGGCGACGCAGCAGCCTTTGGAGCGGGTCGTGGGATGTGATGACATCGAAGCGCCCGCAAGCGAAGGCAACGCGCGGTTGCGCCCGACCTGCGAATGAAAGGCCGCTTGAGGCAGCGCCATGCATGAATGAGCGGAACTTGTGGCCGGATTTGAAGAAAATTCTTGACCCCGATGACGCGCCCGTGCGTAATTGCCCTGTAATCCTTGGTAGCACGGCAAAACCCATAAATCCCAAGACTCGTTATGAAGACGCTCAACCTCAATTCACCCTGTTCTGCTGGGCGCGTTCGCGCGTGGTTCCGCTCTCCGATGTGCACGGTGCTCGCTCTGACCTCCGCGCTTTTGCTCACGGGCGCACCCCCCGCCCGGGGCTCAACGGTCGTGAGCGATAACTTCGACTCGTATTCCAACACCACGCAATTCCGGGCTGCCGGTTGGATTCTTTCGGCCATCAACCCGGCGCTGGTCACAACGACCTTCCCGGCTGTGGGCAGCGGCAAGGGCGTGCGGTTGCAGGCCAACCCGGTGCCGGGCGCAGCCCCGGCGGTCGGCGTTTGGTATCGCACCAACGAATACACGGATTTTTACGTGGCGATTGATATCGTGGATTGGCCCGGCACCGATAAAAATCAGGCCTTTGTGCTATTCGCCCGCATGACCGATAACACCACCGGTACGGTGACTACCAACATGCTCCCGCAGAACGCGCGCGGCGTCATTTGCAACTATGACGCTTCGCAATACGGCGAACTGCCCGGCAACCGCCGGCAGGGCCAGTTCCAAATCAATGTCGTCAACGCCGGCTTCAGCACCATCACATTGGCAATCTCCGAGGTCACCTTCCAGCCGGGCCGCTCCTATCGCATCATCTTCAAGGGCGTCGGCACTGCCCTGGTGGCCGAGGCCTATGACATGTTCGACCTGACCAGGCCTTTGGTGCGGTTGGAAGCCGACGACATCAGCGGCTTTACCAGCGGCGCGTGCGGGTTCGTGGGCTACAGCCGCCAGGGCACCACCGGCACGGTGGACGTGACGTACGACAATTACTATTCGGGCCCGAGCGACCCGAACGTGGCGCCCGCACCCGCGCTGGCGCATCCCGAACCGGGCACGCCGCAGGTCGTCACCCGCACCCCGTCGCGCCGCTACACCAACTTCCATCCCGTCTCCAGCGGCATCAGCTTCAACGCGCAAATCTTCGGCGGTGGCACCATCAATGCCAGCGCCACCAAGCTCTACCTCAACGGTGTGGATGCGTCCTCGGCGTTGGCGCCCTTCCCGCCCAACGGCACCAACATCAATTTCAGCACCGCCCCCGGCACATTGCTGCCCAACACGGTCTATGCGGCCCGCATTGAACTGGTGGACACCACCGGCACCCGGCGCGGCACCAACACCTTCTGGTTTGACACCTTCACCGATGCGTTCCTGGAAACCGCGCCGGTCAAGACCATCGAATGTGAGGACTACAACTATTCAAACGGTCAGTATCAACTCGACCCCATCCCTGTGTCCGGCTACAACACCAACGGTGCCCCCATCAATGGTGGCGGCATCGGATACTGGGACCTTGGAGGCGTGGACGGCGTGGACTTTGATGACTTCCGCACCACACCGGAGTTTCCCTTCTTCGAATATCGCCAGTTCGACCTCGTCGGCACGGTTCAAGGGCAACCCGAAGTGCAGGACAAAAATTTCCCCACCGTGCCGGACGGCAACAACTTCGACAACGGCTTGCGCGGAAACGACAACACCCGTCAGAAATACGCCATCCACAGCATGCGCGAATACCAGGTCAACCGCACCGAGGTCGGCGAATGGCTCAACTACACCCGCGTGTTCCCCGACACCAACTATCTGGTTTATCTCCGCGTGAGCAGCTTCGGCGCGACTGCCGTAACCCTCGAGCAGGTCACCAGCGACCCGACCCTGCCCAACCAAACCACCAACACCCTGGGCGTCTTCAACATCCCCAACCAACTGCGCCGGGACAACTACCACTACGTGCCGTTGCGCAAGTCCGACGGCACCCCGGCGGTGCTCAACCTCGCCGGCACCAACACCGTCCGGCTCACCATGCGCGGCACGGTGGGTGAGGACACCCGGAAGATTTACCTCAACTACCTGTTGTTCGTTCCGTGGATGCCGTACCCGACGCCGAGCCTGAACATCGCTCCCGGGCCGGGCGGCTCGGTCCAACTCTCCTGGCCGCTGGGCGCATACGCCCTGGAGGCCAGCCCCAGCCTCACCACGCCGACCTGGACGCGCATCAGCTCCGGCATCTCGCAGATCGGCACCGAATACGTCTATACCGTGCCGCCAAGCGGCGACATGCGCTTCTTCCGGCTGGTCTATCCGTAATCGCGGGCGCGATTCGGCCCTGTTCAATCGCACGGACGGTTGGCCCGAAAGGGTGGCCGTCCGTGCGACCTTTTGGGGGCATCCCCAAATCAGCTTGAGCGCGCCGACCGGCCGGAAGAAATTGACTCCAGCGGAGTCACGCCATGCAAAACGGCATCCCGCTTTTGAGATGCGTTGCCCGAGACCGGTGCCACCCGAAACGAACGGCTTCGCGCGATGACATGCGGTTGCTGCTGTGCATCGGCCTGCTGGTGGCGACCGGTCTGAGTGCCGCTTCCGAACGCACGCACCTGGAGTTGTCGGTCTCCAACCAGCAGCCTTACCTCATCCTTCAGGGCGGCACCGGCCGCTGGCACCGAATCGAGACCTCGACCAACCTGCTCACCTGGTTGCGCGCCACCGCCTTCCCCCAAACCAATCCCGCCTCCCTGTGGGCCGATCTGACGGCGACCAATCTCCCCCAGCGATTCTATCGCGCGCGCGACGTCACCACCGCGCTCGACACCTACGTCGCCCGGCCCGACACCAACTACGGCTGGGCGCTCTCCAACACGATCGTCGGGCCCGGCGCGCAAACCACCTTCGTCTTTGACATGCGCTCCCAGGAGTGGCTCACCACCAACGAGGTCAACCGCACCCTCTGGCGGCACTGGCTCATCCTGGTCAAACCCACCACCGTCACCAACCGCCACGCGCTGCTCGTTCTGTCCGGCGGCAGCAACCCCGGCTCCCTGCCCACCAGTGCCGACGCCCGCCTCCGCCAGATCGCCACCAACACCCGCACCATCGTCGCCGAACTCAAAATGATTCCCAACCAACCTCTCACCTTCGCCGGCGAATCCTTCCCCCGCAGCGAAGATTCGCTCATCGCTTACGCCTGGGACAAATTCCTGCGCACCGGCGACGAGCGCTGGCCACCGCGCCTGCCGATGACCAAGGCCGCCGTTCGCGCCATGGACACCATCACCGCCTTCTGCGCCACCCCAACCGGCGGCAGCCTGACCGTGGACCGCTTCGTCGTCGCCGGCGCCTCCAAACGCGGCTGGACGACCTGGACCACCGCCATCGTGGATCGCCGTGTCGTCGCCATCGTGCCCATCGTCATTGACCTGCTGAACCTCGAACCCTCCTTCGCCCATCACTACCGCGCCTACGGCTTCTGGGCGCCGGCCATCCAGGACTACGTGGACATGGGCATTCCGAACTGGTTCGGCACCCCGCAGTTCCGCGCCCTCATGGAACTGGTCGAACCTTACGAATACCGCGAGCGGCTGGCCCTGCCCAAACTCCTGATCAACGCCACCGGCGACGAATTTTTCCTGCCCGACTCGGCGCGCTTCTACTTCGATGATTTGCCCGGCGTCAAATACCTCCGCTACGTGCCCAACACCGGCCATTCCCTCAGCGGATCGGATTATCCCGACACGCTCGAAGGCTTTTATCAGTCGGTCCTCTTCAACGTGCCCCTGCCCCGGTTCACCTGGACGCTCCAAAACTCCAATTCCATCCGCGTCGTCGCCGAGGACCTCCCCACCGAAGCGCGCCTCTGGCAGGCTACCAACCCCACTGCGCGCGACTTCCGCCATCCGGTCATCGGCCCCGCCTGGACCAGCACCGTCCTGCCGCATCAGGGCAGCGGCGTGTTTGTCGGCATCGTCTCCGTGCCGCCGCAGGGTTGGAAGGCCTTCTTCGTGGAACTGACCTACGTGCGCGGCGGCGGACTGGCCCCACTGAAGCTGACCACGCAGGTCTACGTCGTGCCCGACACGTTGCCCTACCAATTCCCGCCCTGAACCCCCGCCCCCGCAGGCCCGGCCATCGCCTCACACGCCGAGGCGCTGACGGAACGCGAATCCGCCTCAACCCGCGGAATCTTCCTGAACCGCCGCGATTCGTGAACCTCCACGCCCGCGTCCGCGCTGCGTAGAATCACCGCAGCCAGGTCACGCCGCTTCTCCACAAACGCCAAGCCCCGCGCCAGCCCCAGCACGCTCACCGCTGTCGCCACGCTGTCCGAATCCGTCGCCCTTCGCGCCACCACCGTCACTTGCACCCGCTCGGTCAGCCCCACGCCCGTGCGCGGATCAACAATGTGCGAATATCGGCGTCCGCCAATCTCCACGAACTGCTCCGCATCGCCCGAAGTCGAAACCCCCGCATTTCGCAATACCAGCGCCCCAAGCTGCGGCGCGCTCGCGCCCGGGCCGGCGGGCGACGCGCTTGACGCCCTCGCCGACTCGAAAGACGCCGTCGCAATGCTCACGCGCCAGCCCGGTTTGCCCGGAGGCGCGTCTCCAACTGCGATGTCACCGCCAGCGGCGACCAGCGCCCGCGAAATCCCGCGCTGCTTCAGAACCGCAAGCGCCGTGTCGGCCGCGTAACCCTTCCCAATCCCGCCCAGGTCCAGTTGCATCCTCGGCGCCAGCAACGTCACCGTGCGGGCACGGGCGTCGAGCCGCACGTTTGGCCAGCCGACCGATTCACGCGCGCGCGCCAGAGCCGCGGCTGAGGGCAGTTCGCCGGTGCGCCGCGCCCGACGCCACAGCCGCGCCAGCGGACCAATCGTCACGTCAAACGCCCCGTCCGTGGTCGCTGCCAGTCGTTGCGCCCGCTCCAGCACGTCAAACAACTCGGCACTCACACGCACCGGCGCGCCGGGCGGCGACTGACACAACCGCATCAGTTCGCTCTCCGGGTCGTAGTCGCTCATCACCTTCTCCAGCGCCGCCACCCGCTCAAACACCGCCTCGGCCGCTGCCCGCGCCGTCAACGCATCCTCGCAGTAAAACACCACCCGGAACAACGTGCCCATGAACGGCCGCTCGAACTCAAACCGCGTCAGCTCCGGCCCGCGCGGTGTGCCACAGCCCGCCAGCGCAAGCGCGCACCCGATCCACCCAACCCGGGCCCACGCCCGCCCCCACGTGCTTCTCCGGTAGTTCATTCCTGCGAAGTGTGGAACGCCTCAAAAACCACCACCAGCTCCCGCGCCCCCAATCCTCAACCGCCCAACCCGCCCGTCATTCCCTCAGTCGTTCGGTCCGGCCACAATTTCCACCGGGCACTTGGGCAGCGCCTCCAGAAACGCCCGCCCGTAGTGCTTCGCCAAAATCCGATTGTCCAGCACCACGACGATGCCCGTGTCGGTCTTGGTGCGAATCAACCGCCCGACGCCCTGGCGAAACTTCAGAATCGCCTCCGGCAACGAGTATTCCGTGAAAGAATTGCCGCCCCGCGCCTCGATCGCCTCGATCCGCGCCTCAATCAACGGATGATCCGGCACCGCAAACGGCAGCCGCGTGATGATCACGTTGCTCAACGCCTCCCCCGGCACGTCCACCCCCTGCCAGAAACTGTCCGTGCCAAACAGCACCGAGTCCACGTCGGCCTTGAACTTCTCCAACATCGTCGAGCGCGGCGTGCCCGTGCCCTGCACCAGCAACGTCAGCCCCAATTCCTCAAAAAAACCGCGCATCCGCTCCGCCAGCGCCAGCATCAGTTGGTAACTGGTGAAGAGCACAAACGCCTTGCCGTGCGTCCGCCGCACAAAATGTCCGATCCAATGTTCCAGCGCCCCGGCATATTCCGGCTCGCGCGGATCAGGCATCGCCTTGACGATGTAAACCTTCATCTGCCGCTCGTAATCGAACGGCGTGCCAACCTGCAGTTGCGTGGCCGCGTCCGCCCCGACCCGCCGCACAAAATACTCCAGCCCGCCGCCCGCCCCGCCGCTCGCGCCGGACTTCTGAGCCGAAACGCCCTTGGCCGGTGGCGCGCCCCGCTCGGCGCTGCGCATCGCCAGCGTCGCGCTCGTCAGGATCACGCTCGTGCCACTCTCAAACAGCAATTGCCGCAGGTAGCCGGACACATCCACCGGCGCGGCGTTGAGCGCGATGTTCTTCTGCGCCTTGCCCGTGCGCTCCACCCAATACACGTGATCCGGAGCGCTCTGCTCCAAAAACACCCGAATCGCCTCGCGCAACTCGTCCAACCGCCGATTGCAATCCATCAACTCCAGCCCGATCTCCTTGTCATCGCTCATCTGAATGAGGTTGCTCACCGCCTCGCGCACGCGCTGGATCGGCCCGGTAAGCGTGTCGGGCACCAGCTCCGGACGCCGCACCCGCACCTCCGTCCAGCCCCTTGCCGCCCGCTCCGGCGCTTCCGCAGCGTTCGCCCCGCGTCGCTCCCGCACGCCCGGACCCCGCCGACCCGCATCCGAACCCGCCGACGGCCCGGCCCGCGCAGCAATTTCATCACACGCCGCCTCCACCGCCTCGAAAAAATGATCCGCTGCCGTCAGCGCCTCCGCCACCAGCGCCACGTCCGCCCCGCGCCGCAACGTGGCGAACAAGCCCTTTTCCGTGCGCGGATTCCAGAGCCGTTGCAGCGCAAAACGCACCTGCCCGCTCGAAACGCTCACCCCGATGTGCTTCGACGCCACATGCTCGACCTGATGCGCCTCGTCAAAGATCACAAAGTCGTTCTTGAACAGGATGCCCTCGTCGCTCTGCTCCTCCAGATTGCCCAGCAACGTGAAAAACAGCGTGTGATTGAGCACCAGCACGTCCGCCGACATGATCCGGGCCCGCGCCCGCTGGAAAAAACACAGGTCGTATTGCTTGGCGAAGTCGGATTGATGCCCGCAAAGCTTCGGCGAGCACAACCCGCGCTCCGAGCACACCTGCGCCCAGACCTTCGGGTCCGGCTCCACGTCGAAATCCGACAAGCTGCCGTCGGTGGTCCGGCGCGCCCACTCGGCGATCCGCTGCAATTCGGCCGTTTCCGAGGACGTGAACAATTGATGGCTTTGCTGCAGCGCCTTGTGCAGACGGCGCGTGCACAGGTAATTCGCCCGGCCCTTGAGCATCGTGAAGTTGAACCGAACCGGCGGATCGAGCGCCCCCAGCACATCCCGCAACATCGGCAAATCCTTCTCCGTGAGCTGCTCCTGAAGATTGATCGTGTGCGTCGAGACAATCGCCTTCTTCTTGTGCGCCACCGCGTAAAAAATCGCCGGCACCAGGTAGGCGAGCGACTTGCCCACGCCCGTGCCCGCCTCCACCACCAGATGCTCACCCGCCTGCAACGCGCGCGCGACCGCCACGGCCATCTGCTGTTGCTGCGGGCGATACTCGAAATTTTTGGCCCGCGCCAGGACGCCGCGTGGCGAGAAAAACTCCTCGACCTGCGCGATCAGGTCCGCCCCGGCGGGCTGCGATTCGACCACCGAAATCATCCGAGCCGACTATGCCCACCCCCCACCCCGCGATTCCAATCAAAACGCCGGATTTAACGCCGCTGGCCAACGCTGCACCGATCAACCGAGCGCGCGGAATTTCTTTTCAGACGTGTCTCGCTTCGGAAGGGTCTGAAGTCGCCAAAGGGGTCTGCTACTGAATCCCTTGCTGGGGGTAAAATCGAAGTGTTTGATGCGGGGCTGGCCGGCGACCCAGGTGATGAGATTGGTGATCTGGTCCGCGCCGTTGTAGCGGAACTCGACCAGGCGGTTTTCGGGGTCGGTCACGGAGGCGGTGCGGCCCAAGGCGTCGCGCGTGTAGCTGGTCACGCGATTGAGCCGG
>JAOAIM010000092.1:0-14674 GCA_026414705.1 Verrucomicrobiia bacterium
ATGTGTATAAGAGACAGAGCCATTTCACTCCATGATGACCGAGTGAAAACCTTACCTCCCTGCTCAAATGCAAAATCTGGGTTGAATACCCTTTTGTCCACGAGGCGTTCTCCCTCACCCCAACCCTCTCCCGCTGGGAGAGGGAGCGCGTGCGTGCGTCCCGCAGAACATCGAACATCGAATGGCGATGGTGAGCGCGCGCGTCTCGCGTGCCGTTTTCGGCGGTCCCGCCGAAAAAATTTTTCAATACAAAGACGCCGACACGCAGGGGGCCGAGGGCGTGGGGCGTCAGAGCGGAGCGCAGATTCAAAATCGGACGTTTGGCCGACCGGCCCGTTGCGGCAGGCAACCGGGCCGAGCCGGTGAGAAAGAGCCGGCCGGGCTGCACCTTACCGGTGGCGTTGCCCAGGCGCTCGGCGTCTGACCGAAGGTCACTTCGCTGTTGTTTCGCCCGCTGCCGGTTTGGGTTTTTCTTCCCGCTCGCGCACCAACGTGGCGCCCTTGCCCACGCGTTTGCGCAGGTAGGTGAGCTTGGCTCGACGCACCGCACCGGCGCGTTCGACCTCAATCTTCTCAATCCGCGGCGAATGCAACGGGAAGACGCGCTCGACGCCCTCACCGTAGCTGATGCGCCGCACGGTGAAGGTTTCATTGACGCCGTGACCGCGACGGCCAATGACCACACCGGTGAAAACCTGAATCCGCTCCCGGTCGCCCTCAATGACACGGGTGTGCACCCGGACCGTGTCGCCCACGTTGAACCGGGGCGGGTCCTTTTTCAAAAACTCCGATTCGATTTTGTCCAACAATGCCTGGTTCATAAGTTCTCACTCTTCTGTCGTCTTGTCGGGCTGGCCCGCGGGCGGCGGCTCGGTCGCGCCACGGGTCGCCGCTTCGATCAAATCCGGTCGCCGTTCCCGGGTGCGGCGTCGGGCCTGTTCGGCGCGCCACCGGGCAATGGCCTCGTGATTGCCCGAAAGGAGCACCTCCGGCACCTTCATGCCGCGGTATTCCGCCGGGCGGGTGTATTGCGGATACTCCAGGCCCGGGCAACCGGGGCTGAAGGATTCCTCATGCGCGCTGGCGGCGTCACCCAGGGCACCGGGCAGCAACCGCACCACCGCGTCAATGATCACCATCGCCGGCAACGCCCCGCTGGTGAGCACGTAATCGCCGATGGACAACTCGTCATTGGCGAGCGCCTCGCGCACGCGTTCGTCGAACCCCTCATAGTGGCCCGTGATGAGCAACAGATGCTCCTGCTGCGCCAGCTCGCGGGCGATGCGCTGGTTGAACGTGCGCCCGGCGGGCGTGAGCAGAATCACGCGCGTGCGCTCGGTCGCCAGCGACTCAACGGCTTCAAAGATCGGCTCGGGCTTGAGCAACATGCCCGGCCCGCCGCCAAACGGGCGGTCGTCCACGGTTTTGTGCCGGTCATGCGCCCAATCGCGCAGATTGTGGATGCGCAAATCCAGCAGCCCCGACTCCCGGGCGCGTTTGATGATGCTCTCGTCCAGCGGCCCGGTGAACATCGCCGGAAACAGGGTGAGCACGTCAATTCGCATGGCTCCAACCCGGCGATTCCGCCCCGGAACGGGGCGGCGCGCTTACCTGTCCTCCACCACTTCGACCGCGCAGCGCAGGCCGCGTTTGGCGCTGCCGGCCAGCACCAGCGAACGAATCGCGTTGATCGTCATGCCCTGGCGTCCGATGACCTTGCCCATGTCGGCGCCGTCCACGCGCACCTCATAGACGGTCGTGCCCTGGCGCTCGACGGGCGTAATCGTCACCGCGTCCGGTTTGCTGACCAGACCTTTGATGACGTATTCGAGGAACGCCTGCATGACGATGCACGGGTTTAGCTTGACGCGCCGGGTTGCGCCGCCGGGCCCGCTTCCGCCGCCGCGCGCGACAACCGCCGGATGAAACTCGCCACCGTGTCGGTGGGTTGCGCGCCGCGACGGATCCAGTAGCGGGCGCGTTCGAGGTCCAGCTTCACGTTGTCGGTCGCTTTGAGCGGCCAATACGTGCCCAGCTCCTCAATGCAGCGCCCGTCGCGCGGGCTGCGCGCGTCGGCCACCACGATGCGAAACACCGGCTGATTTTTCGCGCCGATGCGTTTCAAACGAATGCGCACCATAAAAATTGACCTCGGTTTGGCGGCCGGTCGCGCCCGACTGTTGATGGACCGCCGCAGCCGCCTTCCAAACGAGCGGCAAACCCTAGCCAGCGGGCCGTTCGCAGGCAAGCCTTCATTTGAACCGCCCCGGCCTTCGAGGCCAGCACCGCCCACCGCCTCGCCCAAACGCATCGTCACGCCAGGTCAGCGGCTTTGGTTGCCAGGCGGTCGGCAAGTCGGAGGAGGAAACTTGAAACGGACAAACCGGGTTCAGGGCCGGGGCAACCGCGCCACGTGCCAGGGCTGCGGGCCCTCGCTGGCTTTCACCGTCAGGGTGAGCGTCGTCACCCGTTCCGCGCCGGTCCGAGCCAGCCACGATTCAAGCGTGCGCTGTTCCAGCCTCAAGTGCAGTCCGCCGATGACGACCCACTCGACGCCGTCGTCGCGCAAGCGCGTCGCCGGGTCGTCCAGATGATAGTGCCGCACGCGCCGGCTGCCGTAAGGTCGCCACAGCGAGATGTCCAAATCATCGCCCGTGGCGATGAAACCCACCACGGGCAAGTCCGGCGGCAACACCGCGCGCACCGCCGCCAGACAATCCGGCCGCACCGCATAGACCTCATAGACCGTCAGCGCCCGGCGCAACAGCGCGTTGTCCGGGCGCGCCGCCACGAGCCGGGACAATACCGTTTGCGCGGGCCAGAGCGGACGCGGCGGCGTCACCACCAACGCGCCCAGCGCGATCAAGAGCACAACCACCTCCGCCCCGCGCCACCAGCGTCGCCGAATCACTGCGGTCTGGCCCGCCAACGCCAGCGGCGCGGCCAGCAGGAGTGGATAGTAGGGCGTGATCAGCCGCGCCGGCGTGACCATGCCCGACTTCATCGCATAGGCGGCCAGCGCCAGCCACGCACCGGCCATCACACCCAGCCGAATCCAGCGCGGTGCCAGCACGTGGCGGGTCTCGGCCCGTTCGTTGCACGCGCCCCGCCCCAATCGCAGCCCGCCCCCCCGCAGCGCGGCGATCGTTCCCAGCAACGCCAGCACGCTCAAACCAAAGCCCAGTCCGGCCCAATCCTCGGTCGGCAATTCCCAGAGCCGCTCGAAGCTCTGCTCGAAATTCGCCGTCATCGGGCCCGCGATAAACGACGGCAATGCCTCCAGCACCGTCGCGTTGTAGCGTCCGGCCCAGGGGAAAAACGGCGGCACAAAATTGTTCGAGAACAACAGCAGCGCGTTGCCCGACAGACCGACCAGCGGCTCTTTCATCGCCATGCCGGCCCGTTCGAGCACCAGACCCGACCAGTCGCCGCAGTGCTTGAGGTTGAGCACCGCCGTGGGCAAAAACGACACCAGCAGAGCAAGCGCCGCGGTCGCGCCCGCCGCCACCGGCCGGCTCAGCACCGCGCGCCACGCGCCGGCAAACGCCACCGCCCACGGCAACAACAGCGGCAGGTTGCTCGCCTTCGCGCCCACCAACAGCGCCGCCGCCAGCCCCGACGCTGCTGCGTCGGAAAACCGCCCCGACGCCCGCGCCCGCAACGCAAAATCCACCGCCGCGAGCGCATACACGGTGGGAAAAGCGTCGTTGCCGATGCCGCCGGCCTGCAGCAAAAACGAGTAGCCGGTCGGCAACAACCACATCCAGCGCCACGCCACGCGCGGCGCCACGCCCAGTTGCCGGAACAGGCTGAAGCACAAGCCGGGCAGCAGCAGAAACGGCACGAAGTTCAGCAGGAACAGCGCGCGGTCCGACCGCGTGAACAGCAGCAGCGGCGTCGAAAGCCATTCCATGCCGCAGGCGCGGTTGTTCATCCGGTAGTTGGGCGTGTGAATCCAGTGCCAGCCCTCCTCGGCCAGCCAGTGCAGCACGCGCGGAATCCGGTAGCTCAAGCCGGTGTGATTCGACGGCGCGTAAATCAACCCGCTCACCAACACCAGCGCCGCGAACATCAGAAAACTCAGCGGCAACAGCCGCTGAAAACGCCGCAGCCGAATCCCGATCCACCGCGCCTGCGAAAACGCCCCGGCGCGTGGCACCGAGGGCGAACCGCGCGCGCGCAGCGCCAGCCAGAGGCCCAGCGCGAGCGCGGCGGACACCAGGTAGCCGGTGCGATGGAGCCAGCCCAGGGCCGAAAGCGCCCAACCGGTCGCGCTCGCCCACGCCGAGAGCCAGATCCAAGCTTTTACCCAGCCCATCATCAGCGCCGGAATGTTTCAGCCTGCCTGTTTCACAGACTTCTCATCAACACCGGGCTTCAGCCCGCTGACAAACAGATGCCGATCAACCGGCGGGCGCCGCTTCAGCGGCTTTTCGCAGCGTGTTCCAGGCCGTTGAAACGGCTGGCGAGGCATGTTGCCCGCGTCCACCGGGCTGAAGCCCCAGGCCGATGAAATCAGAGTCAACGAGTGTGAAACATGCGGGTCAGAGCCGTCCGACGCGGCCGGAACACGAAACGTTGGTCTGCGGAATCGCAGGTTCACAGCCCGCCACAAGCTGCGATGCGTTTTGCGGATGGCCCGTGGGCAAGACGCCAGGACTTTGTCGTGCGCCACGGCCCACAGAGCAGTGCCGCGAGGGTTCATGATCCTTTGGCCCGTTGCGTCACCGGGCGGGTGCTCCGGGGCGACGGCACGCGGCGCAACCCGGCAAACGCCTCCAGGGCCACCTCCCGCGCGATGGTGTGGTTGACCACCGGCGTCGGATACGTTTTGCCCAACGCCACGCCCGCACGCTGCAACACGTCCGCCGGCGCGCGGTCCGGCTCGTGAATCCATGTATCGGGCAACGCTGCCAGTTCCGGACACCAACGGCGCACGTAATCGCCGTTGGGATCGAATTTGCGGCCTTGAAGGACGGGATTGAAGATGCGGAAAAACGGCGCGGCATCGGCGCCGCAGCCCGCGCTCCACTGCCAGCCGAGCGTGTTGTTGGCCAGGTCGGCGTCCACCAGCGTGTCCCAAAACCAGCGTGCACCCTCCTGCCAGGGCAAGAGCAGGTCCTTGACGAGGAACGACGCCACGATCATGCGCACGCGATTGTGCATCCAGCCGGTCGCCCACAGCTCGCGCAGTCCGGCGTCCACGATCGGATAACCGGTGCGCCCGCGTTGCCAGGCGCGCAGCAACGCGGCGTCCCGCCGCCACGGAAACCGCGCGAACTCCTCGCGCAGCGGGGCGTCGGTGGTGTGAGGAAAATGATGCAGCAAATGATGCGCGAACTCTCGCCAGCCCAGCTCGGTCAGAAACACCGATTGGCGCCATCGGGCGCGACTCCAGCCGCGTCGCTCCGCCGCCGCGCGCACCGCGTGCCAGACCTGACGCGGGCTGATTTCGCCAAAGTGCAGATGCGGGGAGAGACGCGACGTGCCGGCCCAATCAGGTCGGTCGCGGGTCTCGCCGTAACGCTCCAGGCCCTCGGCAAGAAACTGCTCCAGCCGCGCCCGGGCGCCGGTTTCGCCCGGTTGCCACAACGGCCGGAAACCGTCGGCCCAGGAGAGCCGGGGCAACAATTCCAACGCGTCGAGCGGCAGGGACGCGGGCCAGCGCGCCGGGGCGGGCAGTGTTTCGGGCGGCGGCGATGGGGTCGGCGGGTCGGGCAGCGCCAGACACGCCCGCCAGAACGGCGTGAACACGCGGAACGGGCCAGCGCCACCGCGGGTTTGAACGGCCTCCGGCTCGTGCAGCAACGCCGAATGGAACGCCCGCACCTCGCAGCCCTCCCCGGTCAGGGCGCGCTCCACCGACGCATCCCGTGCCCGGATTGCCGGCTCAATCCGAAGATTCCAGCAGACGGCCCGCGCGCCGGTTTCGCGGACAAGTTCGAGCAACGTTGGCAGACTGGCGCCGCGCCGAACGATCAGCCGCGAGCCGCGCGCGCGCAACTGCGCGTCCAGTGCCGCCAGCGAATGATGCAGCCACCAGCGCGACGCGGCGCCCGGTGCCCAGGGGGCTTCCTCCTCCGGTGACCAGACGAACAACGGCAGGACCGGTCCGCCGCGCGTGGCGGTGGTGTGGAGCGCCGGGTTGTCTGCGAGTCGCAGGTCCAGCCGAAACCAGACAATGGTGGGTGATGTCATGATGCGCAGCCACCGGCGCGCCGGGGCGGTTGCCGGATAACATTTCGCCGTGCCGCACGGCAAGCTCACGCCGCCGGTTTTTGGATTCGATGTTCGATGTTCAATGTTGGTTGTTCGATGTTTTCCAGCGCGCGGCGCACGCGCTCCCTCTCCCAGCGGGAGAGGGGCAGGGTGAGGGAGAACGCGTCGTGGTCAGGAGGGTGTCCAAATGTTTGCGGCGCCGCACCCTCACCCTTTCCCTCTCCCTCGAGGGAGAGGGAATTCCCAAGTCGCCCATGGGCAACACAGGGACCCGTGACGCACGCACGGCCCCGTTCAAAGTTCAAAGTTCAGGGTTCAAAGTTCAGAGTTTTGCGGGGTGGTGTCGCGGTTTTGGTTGGGCTGCCGACTGCCAGTCGGCGGCACGGCGGATTTCCAATCCGCGCTACGCTCTCACGCTCCGACGCTCCACGCTCGGACACCCGCTCAAAGTTGTTGCGCCGCTTCGGGGCTTGAAGGGACTTGGGGGCGTCGCCAACCCAGGGCGTTGCCCTGGGCTACCGTTGGGGTCGCGCCTCCGGCGCTCAAAGCCGTCGGTGGAACGATGTTTTCGGCGGGACGCCGAAACCGGCACGCGTGCGCTCCCCTTCTCCATTCGATGTTCGGTGTTCAATGTTGGTTGTTCGATGTTCACGGCTGTGCGATGTCTCACCCTCACCCTTGCCCTCTCCCTCGAGGGAGAGGCATTCCCAAGCGACGCGGCGGGAGCGGGATGCTGGATTGGGCGCGGAAATTTCCGTTCGTCACGCTGTGGGGAGCGGACTAGCCTGACGGCGTGTTGCCGATTCAAGGCTGGAGCGCGGGCGCGGTGGTGCGGCTGGCGACGAGCCTGTTTGTGTGTCAGTTGCTCGGCACGGTGGCGCTGGCGTTGATCCGGTGCTGGCAGGGGTCGGGTGCGGCGCGCGTGGGCTGGAGCGTTGCGGCCGCGCTGGCCGGGGCGGCCTTCGGCGTGGCAACGCTGGTGCTGTTGCACCCGTCGAGAGCCAGGCCGGTTGACACGGACGGGGAATCGCCGTTGCCGTTGCGGCGCGGCTGGCTGGTGGCGACGCTTGGCTGTCTGTATGCCGCCATGGTGCTGGCGGGCCTGGCGCAGCAGTTTGCGCCCAAGGGCGAGGTGAGTCTGACCACGCGCACGGTGTTGGCGGCGGTGTGTTTTCAGGGTGCGGCGCTGATTTTGGTGCGGGGGTTCGTGGGGGAGCACGGCGTGAGCTGGCGCGAGGCGTTCGGCCTGGGCCACCGCGCGGCGGGGGCACTGGGCCGGGGCGCGCTGGCAGCGGCGCTTTTTTTGCCCGTGGCGCAACTGTTGCAGTTCGTCTCGGCGGCGTTGATGATGCGATTCAACGTGCAGCCGGAAGTGCAGCCTGCCGTGGAGGCGTTGCGAGAGAGCGCGGCCTGGTTGGATCGGATGCTCATGGGGATGGTGGCGGTGGTGCTCGCGCCGCTGGCCGAGGAGATTTTGTTCCGGGGGATTTTGTATCCGGCGCTCAAGGGCGCGGGTTTTCGGCGGCTGGCCTGGTGGGGCACGGCGCTGTTGTTCGCGGTGGTGCACTGGAACGTGGCGACGTTTCTGCCGCTGCTGTTGTTTGCGCTGGTGTTGACGTGGCTGTATGAGCGCACGGGTAATCTGCTGGCGCCGGTTGCGGCGCACGCGCTGTTCAACGCGTTGAACTTTGCGATGTTTTACGTGGCCGAATCGGCGGTGAGCGGATGAACGTTGGACCCGGGGCGGGCGACCCGGCTGGTCCCGCCGACTCCACAACCGAGATGAACGAATGGGAACTGATTGAACGTCTGACGCGCGGGTTGCCGACCAACGCGGCGGTCGTGGTCGGCGCGGGGGATGATTGCGCGGTGTTGGATGCGGGCGCGGCGGATCGGTGGTTGTTGTTCAAGACGGATGCGGTGGTGGGCGGGGTGCATTTCACCGAGGAGTCGCCGCCGGAGAAGGTCGGGCACAAAGCGCTGGGCCGTTGTCTGAGCGATGTGGCGGCGATGGGCGGGACGCCGTCGGCGGCGCTGGTGACGATCGGCCTGCCGGCAGGGTTCGATCCGGCGTGGGTGGAGGGCGTCTATGCCGGGCTGAACGCGCTGGCGCGGCGGCACGGCGTGGCGGTGGTGGGCGGTGAAACGACGGCGAGTCCGGGGTCGCAGTGGATTTCGGTGGCGCTGGTGGGTTTTGTGCCGCGTGGCAGGGCGGTGCTGCGTTCGGGCGCGCAACCGGGCGACGCGATTTTTGTCACGGGCGAGCTGGGCGGCTCGCTGGCGGGTCGGCATCTGGACTTCGAGCCGCGCCTGGCGGAGGCGCGCTGGCTGGTGGAGCACTTTGCGATTCACGCGATGATTGATTTGAGCGACGGGCTGGCGAGCGATTTGCGGCATCTGATGCGCGCCAGCGGCGTCGGGGCCGAGCTGCTCAAGAGCGCGATTCCCGTGAGCCGGGCGGCCAAAGAGCGGGCGCGCCGGGGCGACGTGGCCAAGCCGGCGCTGGCGGCGGCGTTGACCGACGGGGAGGATTTTGAATTGCTCTTCACCGTGGCGAGCCGCGACGCGGTGGCGTTGGTGGACGCATGGAAAAGACAGTTCCCGAATCTGCGGCTCACGTGCATCGGCAAAATCGTGGAGGGCCACACGCTCACGTTGCGCGACCGGCACGGCGCGCAGGTGTTGGACGCGCGCGGCTACGTGCATTTTGAGGCGGCAGCGGAGGAGTGAGCGGTGAACGGGTTAAAAGAGTTAAATGGGTTGAATCGGCGAGAGGTAGGTCGTTGAGCGGTTGAAGGGTTGGAGCGTGGAGCGTGGAGCGTGAAACGGGAGTGAGCGTATGAGAATGGTTTCGCGTCGGGTGTTTTTGCAGACGGCGTGCGTGGCGGCGGGGGCGGCGCCGCTGGCGTCGTGCTCGTGGTCCGGGTCGCGGCAGTCCGCTCCGGGTGAGGTGCCGATGCCGTGCGCGCCCACCGCGTGGCAAAAGCACGGTGTGATCCTGGAGCCGACCGAGCCGTGGGAGGGCGACGGGATTGAGAATTTCACCTCACCGGCCGAGCCGCTGGGTGGGGGCGCGTGGCGGCTGTGGTATTCGGTTTCGGGCAAGCGGCGCAACGGGCTGGCGTATGCGGAAGGGGTGCCGGGCGAGCGGATGAAAAAAGTGTTGGCGCAGTGTTCGCCGGGCGAACCGCCGGACGCGCCGTTTGCGATTGGCGGGTTGCCCGAGGGCTGGCGTCCGGTGCAG
Source organism: Verrucomicrobiia bacterium (assembly GCA_026414705.1). Lineage (GTDB taxonomy): Bacteria > Verrucomicrobiota > Verrucomicrobiia > Limisphaerales > JAOAIM01 > JAOAIM01. The sequence continues at coordinate 9,464 of JAOAIM010000092.1, forward strand.
GTCGTGCATCTGCGGCTGCGCAACGGGCGGCATCGGATTTATTTCTGGGCGCACGGCGAAGGGATTTTGCGTTACCTGGCCGCCGACAGCTCCGACGGGCGGCGGTATCGGGTGCTCAACCCGCTGCGTCCGGTGCTGTATCATCCGCATGACCGGGCGGCGCACGGGGTGGCCTCGCCCGACGGGGTGGTGTTGCACCGCGAGCCAAGCCGCAACCGGCCTGCGGAGGAACCGCTGGCGCCGTCGCGGTTGATCTCCAACGACGCGACCAACGTGTATCAGTTGGCCGACGGGACGTTTGAGATGTATTCGGTGGCGTTGGTGCCCGTGCCGAAAGGCGACCCCGCCTACATCGAGTTTGACAACGCGCCGGGGTTGATCCGCGTGGTGGATCGCTACACCTCGGAGGACGGGTTGCACTTTGAGACGCGCGAACGGGTGGTGCAGCGCGACGGCGGCGACCCGGCGGACCAGCAGTTTTACTATCTGGCGGTGACCTGGACGGGGCGCGGGCGCGTGGGGGTGCTGGGCCACTACCGTTGCGCGGCGCAAACGATGGACGTGGAATGGTGTTTTTCGCGGGATGGGGTGCGGTGGGAGCGGCCGCTGCGGCAGGCATGGCTGGCGCGCGGGGCGTCGCCGGCGCCGGATTGTTACGGCATCTACGCCAACCACCAACTCGTGCGTCAGGGCGGGCGGTGGCATCTGTTTTACACCGCCGTCAACAGCGCGCACAACGGACGCGATGCCTGCGGCCCGCCGCGCGACGTGATCATGCTGGCGACGACCGATTCGCTGTGGGCCGACGGCGCGCGGGATTGACGCCATGCCGGTGGTGATCACGAACAATCCGGCGGAGACTGAAGCGCTGGGCGAACGCTGGGGGCGCGAGGCTCAACGTGGCTGGGTCTTCGCCCTGACGGGCGAGCTGGGTGCGGGCAAGACGCAACTGGTCAAGGGTCTGGCGCGCGGGCTGGGCATCAGCGCGCGGGTGCATTCGCCGACGTTCACGCTCGTGAATCAATACAGCGGCGGGCGGCTCACGCTGTTTCATCTGGATTTGTATCGGATCGAGTCGGCGGAGCAGTTTGTGGCGGCGGGGTTGGAGGAATACCTGCAGCCGGAGGGCGTGACGGTGATCGAATGGGCCGAGCGGCTGGAGAAATTCGGAATGCGCCCGGCGCCGAACGCGGTGCGGCCGGCCGGGCGGTCGGTGTGGCGGGCCGTGAGGATTGAGGTGATCGGGCCGATGCAACGGCGAATCCACCATGAGGATTCTGGCGCTTGAGTTTTCGTCGCCGCAACGCGGCGTTGCGGTGCTGGACGCCGGACCGGATGGCGCGGTGCGCGCGGTGGGCGAAGCGATTGAAGGCGGTAGCGGACACGCGATGCGGCCCTTTGAGCTGGTGGAAGGGGCATTGCGCGAAGCCGGCATCGAGCGGGAGCAGATCGAGGCCATTGCCGTCGGGCTGGGGCCGGGTTCTTACACGGGGGTGCGGGCGGCGATAGCGCTGGCGCAAGGGTGGCAACTGGCGCGGGCGCGGAGCGAGTCGGAGGGCGGACACCCATTCGGAGTGGGCGTGGTCGGCGTCAGCAGCGCGGAGTGCATCGCGGCCACGGCGCAGGAGAGCGGCCTGACCGGGCCGGTGAGCGTGGTGGTGGACGCGCAGCGCGGGGAGTTTTACCTGGCGCGCTACGAACTGGGAGCGTCGGGCTGGCGGGAGACGGCGCCGCTGCGGCTGGTGGGTCGCGCGGAAGTTCAGGTGCGCGCGCAGGCGGGTGATTGGTTAATCGGGCCCGAGGTTACGCGCTGGTTTGACTCCGGTCGGGTGGTGTTTCCGCGGGCGGCGGTGCTGGCGCGGCTGGCGTTGGGGCGCGCGCTGTGCGAACGCGCCGACGCGCTGGAGCCGATTTACCTGCGAGCGACGAGTTTTGCGAAGGCGCCGCCGCCGCGCTGGTGAGCGGCAGCGCGGCTTACGTTTCCTTCCAGTTGGTGGCCACGTAGCCGCGTCCGGGGCCGATGCGGCGGAGGTTTTCGTCGTAGTGGAACTTGAAGTGGCCGTTCATTTTGACGTTTCGGCTGACGCTGGCGCCGATGAAGTCGCGGGGGTTGCTACCCCCGCCATTGAGCTGGAAGGCGGCCTGGGGGGCGTAGATGGCGCCGACGAAGGTGCCGTTGCCGCCGAATTCGACGGCGGTGTTACCGGGCAGGCCGAAGTAGAAGAAGCTGGCGGCGTTGCCGTTGTCGTTGACCAGGCCGTTGCCGTTGACCCGGAAGTTGCTGCCGGACATGTAGAATCTGACCTGGGAATTTCGTGCGATCCGGATTTCGTCCTGTCCGGTGAGGTTGACGTTGCCCAGCAGAAGGAGGCGCACGTTGATGTTGCTGCCGATGTAAAGGGAGGTGGAGAGGCTGTTGAGCCAAAAGTCGCCGCTGGTGAGGATGGCGTAGTCGTAGGTTTTGCCGCCAACGCGGTAGTTGCGGGTGGCGACGGGCAACCAACTGGTGGTGGGGAGCACGACATCGGGGAACACGACGTTGAAGTCGTTATAGACGCCGCCGGTGACGTAGCCATTGGGGCCGATGCTGACGGTGCCATTGGGGCCGGTGCGGGCGACGCCCTTGATGTTGGCGTTGCCGATGTTGATGGAGTTGGTGATGGTGGCGAGCGTGCAAACGTCCCCGTTGGATTTGACCATGCTCGGGTTGCTGAAGGGGTAGAGGCCGTTGATGCTGTGGTTGGGGTCGGCCGAGTCGAAGCTGTCGGTGGTGACGTTGTTGCCGTTCATGTCAATGACCTGGACGGCGGCCATGGCGACGGCGAAGAGCGCGTCGTATTTGGTTTGGACCTCAAGTTTCCGACTCAGATAGCGGGGCTGGGAGGCGTTGGGGGTGTTGGCGGAGGCGAGCAACGGGCCGGCGGCGCCCCAGACGTAGGCCCAGGGCACGTAGCCGCGGGAGTTGATGACCGGCGAATTGTTGATGTTGGTGATGTACACGTCGTAGTAGCTCTGCCCCAGGAAGCGCCGCACGTAGTAGGTGTTGTTGCCCAGTTGCGTCCAGTTGTCGGCGGCGATGGAGGCGGGCTTGCACCAGTTGGTGATCTCGTCGTAGTTGCCGGCGTATTTGTTGATGAGTGCCAGGGCGTCTTCGACGCCGGCTTCGCTCACGACGATGGCGCTGTTCCACATCTGGGAGCGGGCGACGGCGGCGTTCTGGGCCTGGGTCATGATGAGGTAGCCCGCGAGGGTGACGCCGAGGATTGCGGCGAGCACCAGGCTCACGATGAGGATGTTGCCGTGCGAGCGGGTGGGGGGGCGTTGCAGTTTCATGGTTCAATCCGGTTGAAGGTTAGTTCCGAATGACGACCTTGGCGGTCTGGACGCTTTCGGTGTTGAGTTTGGCGCCCAGGATTTTGCGCGAGCATTTCCAGCTCACGTCAATGAGCTTGGTGGTGGAAATGGCGTTGGTGGCGACCGGATACCAGTTCCAGCCGGAGGCGGGGGTGCGTTGGTAGATGGCAAACCGCAGGAAGTCGCACTGGGTGAGCAGCACCTGGGTGACGCCGTTTTTCCTGCGCACCAGCCGCTGGGTGGCCGGCTCGTATTCGTAAATGAGCGTGGCGTTGTCGTTGTCGCGGAGCGTGAGCCGATTGGTGGAGAAGGCGAGCAGTTCGCGGGACTGGCGGATGTCGCGCGTGAGGGTGTCGAGCGCGGCGAAGCTGTCGCGGTCCAGGTCGGCGTAGTTGCCCGAGGAGACGAAGCTCCGGGCGGTGAAGATCGAGAAGGTGCCGATCGCGCCCATGACGACCATCCCGGCGGCGATGGCGACGAGCGTTTCAATCAACGAAGCCCCCACGGAGCTTCGGCCCTGTCGAGCCCTTTTCAAAAGCGGTTTCATCGCGTCGTCGTAGGGCTTTAGTTGTAAAAGACGTAGTTCTGGATGCCGTGGCGCGCTGCATACGTGACCATGTTGCGGCTGCGAACGATTCGGTTGGTGAGGCCCCGGCCGTAATAATTGGTCCAATAAATCGTGACGTTGATGCGCCGCATATTGGCGCTGTAGGTGGCGGGAGGGTTGAGCGTGACGGGTTCGATTTGCATGCGGCCGACGTAAACGACGCCCTTGGATTCGCCGGGGCCGGCCAGCGGGTAGTAATAATTGGTGAACCAGGTGGGGATCATGTTGCTGTAAACGAGCTGATTCCAGTTGTAGAGGCGGATGCCCTCGACGCGCTCGAGCATGATCTGCGTGGCGCGCAGGTTTTCGCGGGCGGTCTGGATGATGGCGAAGCTCGACGCGATGCCGCCATAAAGGGTCACGAGCATAAACGAGAGCACTGCGACACTGATGACCACTTCAAGCAACGAAAAGGCAAGCCGCGCCCGGCGCGCTGCCGTCGTCTGTGTGATCTGAATCTTCATGACTGCGCGTGGCTTCTCGGAGGAACGCCTGAATCCATGTGTCAGCTCGGGCTCATGTTGCAGGCGTTTGCCAAGCAGGAGGTCTGCCAGCGGCGGCCGGGTTGCCGCGCGCGGGATGTCTGGCCGGGTTTCACCGAAACGGCCGGCCTTTGAGAGGTGGGGCGGCCGAGCCGGCTGCCCAACAAGTGGACAGAGCCGGAGGGCTATTCGTGAGACAACAACGGGTCGGTGGGGAGGGCGGGAAGACCGGAACCGGCCGCGAGCGATCAAATTCAAACCCGCGCCGTCCGCTTGACGCGCGACATGGCGATTGAAACAGTGGCGGCATGAACGTTGAGTTGATCCGGGAGCGGTTGAAGGAATTTCGCCCGTTCGCCGTGGTGACTTCCAGCGGTCACAAGTATCCGGTGCCGCATCCGGATTTTTTGTTCCTCACCGCGCGTTCGGTCGTGGTGGCGGACCGCAAGGGAAACGTGGTCGTGCTCGATCCGTTGCATGTCGTGGCCCTGGAAGACCTGCCGGCCCACCGAAACGGGCGGGCCAAACGGCGGTAGCGTCGCCGTCGGGGATGCTCTGGTGAACGGACGCGTTGCACCTGAAACTCGCCTGCCGTGAAACAAAGCATTGTCACCCTGGACATGGAGGGAGTGTTGACTCCCGAAATCTGGATTGCCGTGGCGGAGGCAACCGGGATTCCGGAACTGCGCCGCACCACGCGTGACGAGCCCGATTACGATAAGCTCATGCGCGGACGGCTGGCTATTTTGGAGCGCCACGGCCTGGGGC
>JAOAIM010000092.1:14684-15025 GCA_026414705.1 Verrucomicrobiia bacterium
GCCTGGGGCTATCCGATATTCAGCGGGTCATCGGCACGTTGCGTCCGCTGCCCGGGGCGCGGGAGTTTTTGGACGCGCTGCGGGAGATGGTGCAGGTGATCATTCTCTCGGACACGTTTGAGCAGTTTGCGGCGCCGTTGTTGCGCCAGCTCAACTATCCCACGCTGCTCTGCCACCGGCTGGTGGTGCGCGAGGATCGGATTGTGGACTACCAACTGCGCATCCGCGATCAGAAGCGCGAGGCGGTCGCAGCGTTCCGCCGCATGAACTATTTCGTCATCGCAGCGGGCGATTCCTACAACGACACGGCCATGCTGGCCGAGGCGGACGTGGGCTTTCTG
>JAOAIM010000093.1 GCA_026414705.1 Verrucomicrobiia bacterium
GAGACAGGAGGTAGCCTCAACCATTACGATGCGAATCGGGTTGACGGGTTGAGGCTGCGGAGTGCACGCACGCGGCGAGGGTGGGAGAGATTTTTGCTTTGGCGAGTCGTCTCCGCACGCAATCCCGCCCAACTTCCAGGTGTTTTCGGGGGTCAGTCAGGTCCAAAGGCGCGCCCCTTTCCGCTCCCGGGCAAAGCTCCGCCACGCCCCGGCTTCAGCAGGGATGGCGGGCAGAGATTTCGGATGCAGCGACAGCTTCAGGCGCTGGCGGTGACCAGAGCGGGCCGACCCGGGACGTGCCTCGGCCACACCCGCGCCACCCACCGTTGCCACCAGCACAACCACGCCCCAAGCATCCGCACCTGCGCCACCCATTGTCGCAAGCGCCGACTCAACCGGCCGGGCAGCAACAGCAGGGCAGCAAGAGCCGTTTCTTCATCAAGGTCTCGACCTGCCAGCCCTGGCAATCGTCGTTCAAGTCCAGCAGTTTGATCGCCTCGCGGAAGCTCGTGGGCGGGTTGGCCTGGATGAGCGAGCCCGGCTCGGCAGCGACGGCCTCGACCGACTCCGCGCCGAGCGCCAGCGCCATGCGTTTCCACGAACCCATCGTGTTGATGGCGAGCGGAAAGGGCGACACCTCGCCGTTGACGGTCAGCTTCTCGAACAACAACGCCCTGCCGCCGCCGGGCGACTTCATTTCGCGGTCGGCCAATTCGGTGATCTTCAACTCTGTCGCAACCGGTTGGCTGACGCGCTTGAGTTCGCCGGCGCGCTCCAGGGCGTTGACGAACTCGCCAAAGGAATCGAAAGGCATACGCGCTTGAGGTTATCAGAGCCAGCCCTCGCAGCAACGAAGACCTGCGTGATGCGTCGGTTTCGCGCCGGTTGCGCGATTTTTGCGCAGGCGGATTGCGAAAGGCTTCGAATCTGAAGCATGGCGAGGGGCTTTCATGGTTCGGCATGGGCAATGCAGCACCGCCCTGCGGACAGTGTTAATGACTTTGCGGCATGCAGCCGTCTGAGGATGTGCCGCGTGCCCTGAACCAACCTGGAGGCGATATGAAACGCCATGAGCCTTCGCTCTGCGGAGCGTTCACCCTGATCGAGTTGCTTGTTGTGATGGGCATCATCGCCATTCTGGCTGCATTGCTCCTGCCCGCCCTGGCAGAGGCCAAGCGTCAGGCGCGAATCATCCAATGCGTCAATCACCTCAAACAGAACAGCCTCGGCTTCCGCGTTTGGGGGTTGGACCATGATGATCGCCACCCAATGGAAGTACCCGTGAGTGAAGGGGGCGTGTTTCCACCGAGCGGTGTTCTTTCCGTGGCCGACGTTTTCCGCGTTTTTCAGGTGATCTCCAATGAACTCCAGACACCGCGGCTTGTCGTGTGCCCGGCCGACGAGCGGCTGCCCAGAACGAATTTCGCCTCTGTCGGACCGGACGCGGATTTTCGGGACAACCGGGCCGTCTCGTATTTTGTGGGCGGGAATTATTGGATTTTCGGCTGGTCGTCTCCCATCCGCACCAATCCGCCCACAGACCCGATGATATTCCTCACCGGCGACCGCAACATTTATGACACGTTGCGGGCCGATCCGGCCAAGTATCCCTTTGGATGCAGCCCGGCCAACGCGCCGATTTCCCTGGGGCATGCCTTTGCTCCGAATGCGACGGCGCCAGGCTGGACCGCCCGAATTCACCGGCGGCTCGGCAATGTGGCGTTAAGAGATGGGAGCGTCCACCGTTTTACCTCCTTCAAGTTGCGCCAGGCTCTCGGTCAGACCGGAGATCCGGTGAACCTGATTCTGTTCCCATAAACCTCGCCAGTCGGAGGGTCTTCCGCGCGATACGAAATCAACCCCGCCGACATGCCGGCCTGGTGCGGACACGCCAGAGGCTTCATGGCGAAAGCACCGGCGCGCGAACTTCGCGCATCGCGCGTGAAAACCGCGCAACTTGGGCGGGGCCAACCTTCGAATTTTCTCGATTTTCCGAGAAAATCCACGCTGGCATCGGCACTGCTTGGAGCGTGGCGGATTGACAGTTCGATTGCGGAAAAGGTTTCCGCGGCTGTCGGCGAAACAACAACCAAACCATTACGAAAGCAGTCAACATGAAGAAAACTCTGCAACGGAAACGAGCCTTTACGCTCATCGAGCTGCTCGTCGTCATCGCGATCATTGCGATTCTGGCGGCGATGCTGCTGCCGGCCCTGGCAGCCGCCAAAGCCAAGGCCCAACGCATCAATTGCACCAACAACCTCAAACAGGTCGGTCTGGCCTTCCGCCAGTGGGCGATGGACAACAATGACATGTATCCGATGCGCGTGGCAGCCGGGATGGGCGGCGCGGACATCCATGTGGGCGTTCGGAACGTTGCGGCCTCACAGGCCACGAGCCGGGGCGTTTTCGGCATGTTCATGGTGCTTTCGAACGAATTGAACACGCCGAAGGTTCTCTTTTGCCCCTCGGAGTTTGAATCCTCTCGGCAACCGGCCAGCTCGTTTGCCGCAACGACCACCATCGCAAGCCAAATTCCTTACACCAACGACCTCAACGTGAGCTATTTCGTTGGCGTGGACTGCGATGAGACCTACCCGCAGATGTTCCTGACGGGCGATCACAACATGGGCAACGGCAACCCGCCCACCGCGCTGTATCCGAACTTCGTTTCGGTCGGAACCAACTTCCAAGCCAACGCCGGGCCCGGCTGGATGGACAACATGCACAAGAAACAGGGCAACGTCGGCCTGGGCGACGGCAGCGTGCAGGGCTTCAGCCGCTCGCGCTTGCAGGAAGCGCTGCGCAACACCGGCGATGCCGGCCGCACGGCGGGCGTGTTTGCCCTGGCCCCGGGTTCGGTGGCGGCGCCCGGCGTCAACCGCCTGCAATTCCCGTAAGAGCTGACTTCACCGCTTCGCTCTGAAACACGAAAGGGCGTCCTCGCGGACGCCCTTTCCTTTTTACGATCTGAGATGGGCGACGCCCCGGGTTCGGTCAGCCGCCGGAGGTGGCCGTTTTCCAGGTGCGGAACGAACCGGTGAGGTTGCGCACGCGGAAGCCGTTTTGTGCAAGCAGCCGGCTGGCGAAATACGAGCGCTGCCCGCTCTGGCAATACACGATCAACTCCTTGTCGCGCGGCAGTTCACCCAGCCGCGCTCGCAATTCGTCGAGCGGGATGTGAACGGACCCTGGAATGAACCCCTTCTGGCGTTCGGAGGGCGTGCGCACGTCAAGCAGCAGTGTTTCAGACGGATCGAGCGCCGCCACCTGATGCCACTGGGCGAGCCGCACATCGCCCGCGACGACGTTTTGGGCCGCCATGCCCGCCAGGTTGACCGGGTCCTTGGCCGAGCCGAACGGCGGCGCGTAGGCAAGTTCCAGGTCCGCCAGTTCGTGCACGGTCATGCGCGCCTTGAGCGCGGTCGCCAGGACATCCATGCGCTTGTCCACGCCTTCGCGTCCGACGGCCTGCGCGCCGAGCAGCCGGCCGGTGTCGGGGGCGAAGAGGATTTTCATGGCGATCGGCTCGGCGCCCGGATAGTAGCCCGCGTGCGAGTTTGGGTGGAGGTGCAAGGCCTCATACCGAATGCCCGCACGCCGAAGGCATTTTTCATTCGCGCCCGTGCAGGCGGCGGTGAGATTGAACAGGCGCAAAATTGCCGTCCCCAGCGTGCCCTCGTAACGGGACGGGCGGCCGAAAATGTGATCGGCGGCAATTCGGCCCTGCCGGTTCGCCGGTCCGGCCAGCGGAATCAACGCCCACTGACCCGTAACAAAATCGCGCACTTCCACCGCGTCGCCCACGGCGTAGATGTTTGGGTCAGTGGTTTGGAGGTGCTCGTTGACGCGGATGCCGCCGAGCGCGCCCAGTTCCAGCCCCGCGGCGCGCGCCAGTGTTGTTTCCGGTTTCACCCCCATCGCCAGCACCACCACGTCGGCCTCGATGCGACGTCCGCTTCGGAGCACGACCACCGAGGCGCGCGCGGTTTCCCCCGGCCGCGGCGACTCAAACGCGCTCACCGGATCGCCGAGCACCAGCGTGACGCTGTGGGCGCGCAACTCGGCGTGCAGCCACGCCGCCATCTCCGGGTCGAGCGGCGCCATGACCTGCGGCAGGGCCTCCACGACCGTCAAGCGCAGGCCGCGCCGGCTCAGTTGCTCGGTCATCTCCAGCCCGATGTAACCGCCGCCGACCACGACGGCGCGGCAGGCGCGACAGTCCCGAATCCAGGCCATGATGCGCTCCACGTCGGGGATGTTGCGCACAGTGAAATGGCCCTCGCGCTCCAGGCCGGGAATGGGCGGGCGCAATGGTGCGGCGCCGGTGGATAACACAAGCCGGTCGTAAGGTTGCTCGTATTCGCGCCCGCCGGGCAATTCGCGGGCCAGCACGACGCGCCGCTCGCGGTCAATGCGCGCCACTTCGGTGTTCACGCGCACGTCGAGGTTGAAACGGGCGCGGAGACTTTCAGGGGTTTGCACCAGAAGTGCGTCCGGTTCGACGATTTCGCCGCCCACAAAATAGGGCAGACCGCAGTTGGCAAACGACACGTGCGGGCCGCGCTCGAAAATGATGATCTCGCACCGCTCGCACAAACGCCGCGCGCGAGCGGCCGCGCTGGCGCCACCCGCGACGCCTCCCACGATGACCAGCCGTTTGGGGTTCATACTCAATTCCCCAGCGCCGCGTCGGCTTGTGGGCCTGGCACGGGCATGCGCGGTTCTGAGCCGGTGTGCCCGGTCAGGAACGTCCGAATAACCGCCGCCACGTATTCGGGCTGCTCCACCTGTAACCAGTGGCCCGCGTTGGGAACGGTGTGGATTTGGGCGTATGGGAAAAGCTCCCGGATCAACGGTTCATCGGCAGGGAGCACAAAATCCGACCGTTCCCCCCGCAGGAACAACGCCGGACGCGGGCAGGGCACGGGGGCGTGCACGGCCACGGCCAGGCGCGAGTGGTTCTGCCAGAGCGCGTCGAGGTTGACCTTCCATCGAAAGCCGCCGTTGCGCTCACGCACCAGGTTTTTGAGCAGAAACTGCCGGGCCGCCGGGTCCGGCACGTCCTGAGCGAGAGCCGCATCGAGTTCTTCGCGGGTTCGGGCGGTTTGCACGGGCAATCGGCGCAGCGCAGCGAGCATGGCCCGCACAGCCACGGCGCGCGCCGGATCGGGCGCGCGAGGGGACATGTCCGCCACCACGAGCCGTTCGACCGAGCCGGCGCGATGCAGGGCAAAATGCATCACCACCCGCCCGCCGAGAGAGTGACCCAATAGGTGAATCCGCTCCAGCCCGTGATCCCGCACAAATTTCGCCACGTCCTCGCTGAGGGTTTCCAGGCTCATGTCCGGGCTGTGCGGCGAGAGGCCGTGATTGCGCAAATCGAGCGCAAACACGGTGAACCGCTCTGCCAGCCGTTGGGTGACCGGCTGCCAGTTGTCGAGCGAGCCCAGCAGACCGTGCAGCACCAACAGCGGCGGGCCACTGCCGATTTTGCGATAATGCAGCTTCATCGCCCGGCGATCGGCGCGAACATGAAGCCTCATCGAGCCGCGCGGCGCGAGTGCAAACTTGCGGGCGCAGCAGGAGCGCGTCCTTTTCCGCCGGTCAGGCCTCTTCGGTGACCTTCCAGCCCAGTGCCCGGCCGAGCGCGCGGAACGGCTCGAGTAGATCGCCGTAAAAGGTCACTCGATGCCAGCCCCAGCGATCCCACTCGCGGAAGAGCTTTTCAAAATCGCCCACCGGTTCGGCGGCGAGTTTGGTGCGGCAGGCCCGGTCGTCGGGGTCGTTGGCAACGGCCCTGGCGCGGTGCAGGAGAATTTCCTTTTTGCCCTCGTCGAGCTCCACCGAGGTGGTCATGTAACCGAGCGGCAGCAGCGAGCGCATCGAAGCGCCTGCGCGGTCTTCCGAGTGCGTGAGAATCTCGAAAGGATTGGCCGGGCCGTCAGGGCCGAAGACCTTGGTGGGCGCCACGCAGTGGGCGTAGATGATCCGGCGCGTGGCGATGTCGAGCACCGGGTCGGAAATGTAACCGGGTCGGCCCTGAGTGAGCGTCGTGCCCACGAGCATCGTCACCGCCGAGCGCACATCGCATTCGCAACCGCCGATCTGCCCGCGGTTGTTCAACTCACAGAAGCCCAGGCACGGGTAGGCGCGCAAGTGGCCGCCATAGAACCCGCCCAGGCAGTTGATCGTGATGCCGACGGCGCCGTGCTTTTTCATGACCGCCTCGCAGGCCAGGTACATCGCCGCACAGGATTCGAGCGTTTCGACGGTCACTCCTTCGATGCGCCGCGCAGCGCGTTGCCAGTCGCGCGCAATGGTGCGGGCGGCGTCGCGGTCGGCGCGCTGCCAGGCTTCGTCGAGTTCGTTGAAGGTGAGGGGCTGAACCTTGATGCCGAGGATTTCGGTGACGCGGCCGGGTTCGTTGTTGCGCACCGCCAGCAGTTTGGCGTCACGCAAACGGCGCAAACACTCGGCGGGTTCGAGGCATTTGACATCGTCAGGTTTGCAGTCCCGGCGACCGGGCTTGCGGGTGCGCTCGACACGGACGCGGTCAGTGGCTGCGACGAAATCGGCCACGCTGCCGCCGCGCTTGAGGATAGCGAAGCCGTTGGCGGCGGCAGCGACGTCCTTGAGATTCGAGGAGGCGATGTAGCCGACATTCCGGCTGCCGGCGCGCAGGAGCGCCGCGTTGTAAACCAGGAACCCGCCACTGCCGCCGTATGGGAAATCGGCAAAGAGCACCGGCTTGCCGGAGGCGGCGACCGGTTGGATGACGCGGTTCCACGCGTTCATCTGATAGACGATGTAGCCGTCCACGTCGCCGGTGGCCTGGTCGGCAGCCAGAATCTGGCGCGCCTGCTCTTCATTGGCGGCCTTGGTCGTGAGGAACTCGACCTCTCTGCAGCGGCGCGACAACTCGCCGGTGATGCGTTGCATCACGGGTCGGAAATCAAAGCCCTTGTTCGGCCAGTCTGGCCCGGGCTGCACCTCGTCGTGGAGTGCGAAAATGATGCGCACGCGCGTACGGGCCGTCGCCGGGTTTTTTTGCGCGGCGTCGAGGGCGGCCGGCAACGTGACGGCGCCGAGCGCGGCAGCCGAGGCACGCGCCAGAAACGCGCGACGGTTTAACGGACAGCGCGAACAGGGAGAACGAAGAGGAATTGCTTTCATGATTCGCCTTTCACCATTTGCAGAAGCCCCAAAGGCGTTCCGGGGCCGACTTTTGATTCGCGGGCGGAAAGGTTCAAGAAAAAAGCCGCGTTCGAATGGATGTCGGATTTGCAAGGCGGGCGCGGGGTCGGGGACAAACTTGCAAATTGCAAATTGGGGAGGCAAAGGGCCTGGAAGCTCGGAGCGTGGAGCGTCGGAGCGTAGCGCAGGGTTCCAGCCGGCTGGTTCGCGGACTTCCGGTCGGCAAATCCAAAGCGGCGACTCCGATACTCAAAACTCTGAACTTTGAACCTTGAACTTTGAACTTTGAACGGGCCCGTGCGTGCGTCACGGGTCACTGCGTTGCCCTTGCGCGGCTTGGGCAATTCCCTCTCCCTCGAGGGAGAGGGCCAGGGTGAGGGTGAGACTCCGCAAACACCCGGACATTTTCCTGCCCACGACGCGTTCTCCCTCACCCCAACCCTCTCCCGCTGGGAGAGGGAGCGCGGGCGTGCGCTCCGCGGAACATCGAACAACGAACATTGAACTTCGAACATCGAGTTGTGCAGGAACGCGCCCGTCTTGCATGCCAGCATTCCGACGCACCGCAAAACACCGCCAGGCGCGAACTTGTCCCTTGTCAGCCCCGCAGCGCGCCGAAACAATCCGCGCGCATGAATCGCATCGAGGAACGCTTGGCGCGGCTGCGGCGCGAGGGCAAAAAAGCTCTCATCGTCTACATCGGCGCGGGCGATCCGGACCTGGAAACCACGCGACGGCTGGCGCTGGCGTTTGACGCGGTGGGCGTAGACGTGCTCGAACTGGGCGTGCCCTTCAGCGACCCGCTGGCCGACGGGCTGGTCAATCAACTCGCCGCGCAGCGCGGATTGGAATCGGGCACGACGCCACCAAGAGTGCTCGAAACCGTCGCCGCCATCCGGCGCGAATCGCAAATCCCGATCGTCCTTTACATTTACTTCAACCTCGTGCACCGCGCGGGGCTGGAGCGATTCATCGCGGCAGCCGCGCGCGCAGGCGTGGATGGATTGCTGGTGCTGGACCTGCCGCCGGAGGAGAGCGATGGCTACGAGACACTCATGCGTCGCGCGGGGCTGTGTCACATTTACCTCATCGCGCCCACCACACCGGAGGAGCGGGTGGCATTGATTGCGCGGCGCGGGTCGGGTTTTCTGTATTACATTTCGCGCGAGGGCGTCACGGGCATGCAGGAACAGGTGGCGGCGAATCTGGCCGAGCGCGTTGCGCGCATCCGGGCGCATACGAGCCTGCCGGTCGTGGTGGGGTTTGGGATTTCGAATCCCGACCAGGCGCGGTTGGTGGCCCGCGTGGCTGACGGTGTCGTGGTGGGCAGCGCGGTGGTGGACCAAATCGCCCGGCACGGGCGCTCGCCCGAACTGGTGGCGCGGGTGAGCGCGTTTGTGCGGTCGCTCGGGGAGGCGGTGAAATCCATTTAGCCCATGAAAACGAAATCCGACGTCTTGAATCGTTTTGTCATCATCATGGCCGGAGGACGCGGCGAGCGGTTCTGGCCGTTAAGTCGCGAGAAAACACCCAAGCAACTGCTCCGGTTGCTCGGCCCGCGCTCGTTTTTGCAGGAAGCCGTCGAGCGCGTCCTTCCGCTGGTGCCGGCCAAAAACATCTTTGTCATCACCACCGAAGCGCAGTTGCCCGAGGTGCGCCGGCAACTGCCCAAACTGCCGCGTCAAAACCTCGTCGCCGAGCCCATGGGCCGCGACACCTGCGCGGCGGTCACGCTCGGCGCGGCACTGGTCGGTGCGCGCTCGACCACCGGCGTCATGGCCGTGCTGCCCGCCGATCATCGCATCCCGGACGCGAAAAAATTCCAGCAGGTGCTCCATGATGCGTTTGACCTGGCTGCGCGCGGGCAGGCGATCGTCACCGTCGGAATCAAACCGACCGAGCCGGCCACCGGCTACGGTTACATTCGGGTGGGTGAGCCGTTGCCGCCGCCCGAGGGCGCCAAGCCCTACAAGACGCCGTTTTATCGCGCCGAGCAGTTCGTCGAGAAGCCGCCCTTTGAGCGCGCCCTCGAATACGTCAACTCCGGACGTTACCGCTGGAACGCGGGCATGTTCATCTGGTCGTTTGTCACGATCACCGAGGGGTTGCAGAAACATCAGCCCGAAATGTATGCGGCTTGTCAGCGCTGGTTTCACGCGGCTGCGCAACCGGCCAAACTCGCCAAACTCCTCGCCAAAGATTATCCGAACCTCAAGCGCATCTCCATTGACTACGCGCTCATGGAACACGCCCAAAACGTCCTCGTGGCCGAGGGCGACTTCGCGTGGGACGACTTCGGCTCCTGGACGGCGCTGGCGCGGCATCTGAAAGCCGATCCGGAGGGCAACTGCGCCGTCGCCGATTTCGTTCACGTGGACGCGGCACGCAACATCATCTTCGACGCCCGCACCAAAGACCGCCGCACCCCCATTGCCGTGGTCGGACTGCGGGACGCCATCCTGGTGCAGACCGACGACGCAGTGTTGGTGGCGCACAAAAGTCAGGCGCAAAAAGTCCGCGAACTCGTCCGCAAACTCGCCACCGACCCGCGATACAAAAAGCTGGTGTAACGCCTCGCGCGCCCCCGGCCGGCCAAGCCGCGCCCCGGTCACTCGCGGATCGTCGCCTTCAACTGCGTTTTGAGCGCCTCCAAGACCCGGGCGTGCGCGGCGTTGACCTCGGCGTCGGTGAGCGTGCGTTCCGGTGAGCGATACGTCAGGGCGTAAGCGAGGCTCTTCTGGCCTTCCGGGACGTTGCCGCCGCGAAACACGTCGAACAACTCCACGCTTTCCAGATGCGGCGGTTTGGCTTGGCGGATGACCTGCAAGACCGCCTCGTGCGTCGTCGTTTCAGGCACGAGCATCGCCACGTCGCGCCGGACCGCCGGGAACAGCGGCAGGGGCTTGAAGGTTTTGACCCCTGCGCGGCGCGCCAGCAACAGGTCCAGGTCCAACTCCGCCAGGAACACCGCGTCGCGCAGGTCATACTGCCGTGCGAGCGCGGGCAGCAGTTGACCCAGTTCTCCCAGCGGTTGCTTGCCCAGGTGGATCGTGGCCGACTCCAGAAACAGTGCCGTTGCCGACTCGCGCCGTTGCCAGCTCGCGCCGCGGATGCCCCACTGTTCGAGCAGCTCTTCAATGCAACCTTTCAGATCGAACCAGTCGAACTTTGCGCCGCGCTCCTCACCGCTCCAAAACGACGGCCCGCGGCGTCCGGTCAGCGCAATCGCCACGCGCCGCAATTCCGTCGGATCGCCCGACTCCTGCCGCCGAAACACACGCCCGACCTCAAACAGCGCCACGTCGGTGTTCTTGCGCGTGACGTTGTGGCGGAGCGAATCGAGCAATCCCGGCAACAGACTCGGTCGCAGCGTGTTCATGTCGCTGCTCAGCGGATTGGCCACGCGCACCAGCGCTTCAGCGGGCGCGAGCCGCCGTGCCGCCGTTTCCGAGATGAGCGTCTGGCCCTGCGCCTCGTCGAGTCCCAAGCCGCAAAGAATCCGGCGCACGTCGGCAATCTGATCGTGCACCGCATCGAACGGGTGGCTGCCCAACGCCCCGCGCGGCGGCGTGGCCGGAATCTTTTCCACCCCGTAAAGCCGCTCGATTTCCTCGATCAAATCCGCCTCGCGCTTGAGGTCCACGCGCCAGGTTGGAATCACAAACGTCGTGCTCGCCGTCTCACTGGGTGGCGCCGCCTTGTTCAGCAGCGTGGTCGTGTCCGTATCGGCCTGAACCAACGGCACCCGCACCGGACCGTCGCTGTGAACGCGTTGCAGACCGAGCCGCTCGAGAATTCGCACCTGTTCTTCCACCGGCACCGGCACGCCAAGCAGTTCGCCCACCTTGTGATGGCGAAGAGTCACCGCGCGCGGCGGCGCGGGATTCGGATAAACATCCACCACGCCCGAAGCGACCTGACCGCCGGCGACCTGCAGGATGAGCTGCGCGCAACGGCGGCTGGCCCATTCGGTGATGCCGATGTCCGCGCCGCGCTCGAAGCGGTAGCTTGACTCGGTGCGCAGCCCCAGGGCCTTGCTGGTGCGGCGAATGTTCGCCGGCGCAAAACAGGCGCTCTCGATGAGCACATCGCGCGTCTGCTGGTTGATTTCGGTGTTCTGGCCGCCCATGACTCCGGCCAGCGCGATGCCTTTTTCGGCGTCGGCGATCAGCAGCATCTCGGCGGTCAGCGCGCGTTCCGCGCCGTCGAGCGTCGTGAACCTTTCACCCTCGCGCGCGCGGCGGACGAGGATCGTGGGGCGTGCGTCCGGGCCGGCGGACCTGGCGATGAGGTGCAAGTCGAATGCGTGCAACGGCTGGCCCGACTCCAACATCACGTAGTTCGTCACGTCCACGACGTTGTTGATGCTGCGCACGCCAACTTTTTCGAGCGTGGCCCGCAGCCAGTCGGGGCTGGGACCGATCTGGACGCCGCGCACCACCCGCGCGGTGTATCGCGGGCAGAGCGCGGGGTCATCCACGCGCACCGCGACCAGGGTTTCCACGCGCGGGGCCTCGGCGGCTTCGGACAGTTCGATCACCGGGATGCGCAGCGGTTGGCCGGTGAGCGCGGCAAGTTCGCGCGCGATGCCGATGACGCTGTTGAGGTCCGGCCGGTTGGGCGTGATCTCGAGGTCGAACACAACGTCGCCGGCAGGCCGCCCCAAATATTCGGCGAACGGCCGGCCAACCCTCGCGTCGGGCCGCAGGATGAGCAGGCCGTCGGTTGGATCGGGCAAGCCCAGTTCCTGCGGCGAGCACATCATGCCTTCGCTGACGATGCCGAACACCTTGCGCTCGCGAATGACGAAAGGTTCCTTTTCGCCGGGTTTGAGTGGCAGCGCGTGGCCGGGCAGGATGAGCGCGACCTTGTCGCCGGGTTTGTGATTGCGCGCGCCGCAGATGATCGTGCGCTCGCGCTGGCCATCGTGAACCTTGCAAACCGTGAGCTTGTCGGCGCCGGGCACCTTGTCGCTCGAAAGGATTTGGGCCACGACGATGCCCTCGAACTCACCGGCGAGTTTCTGAACAGCCTCGACCTCCAGGCCGAGCATGGTGAGCTGCCGGGCCAGTTGTTCGGCCGACCCGTCGAAATCCACGTATTGCCGCAGCCAGTTGAGCGTGACTTTCATGCGTTCGGTCGCGTTGGCCGGGGGAGCATAGGCGGAAGCCGCCGCCCGCCCAACGATTTTTTGAATACGCGCGCGGGCAGGCCAACATCCTGATCGCGAAGCGGTCGGGTCTTTGGCGCGTGGCCGGTTCAGAGCGGTCTTCGCCGTTTTCGTTCAAAATTCAAAGGTCGGCGTTCAATGCTCCCTGTTCAGCGTGAGGCGTTTTCAGCTCCTGGCCGCGCGTGTTGCTAAAAACCGGGCAACGAGGTTGGAACAGAAATCTGCTCCGCCTGGAGACGTGGCAGGGCCGAAACAACGGGAGGCGCATCGGGATGATCGCGTCCGGGTGTGCGTGGCGGTCTCAACCCGTGCGCGACCAAATGCCTAGCAAATTCGTGGCAACTGTTCGCCGCTGGGCATGTCCAGCACGCGCGGGGCGCCGATGGCGCTCCAAAGCGTGACCAGCGGCTCGCCCCGTTCGGTCACGCGCCCGATGCGCGTCGCGCCCGCGCTGACCGGATGCGCCCGCAGGATGGCAAGCGCGGCATCGGCCTGCGATTCGGGCACGAAGGCCACGAACCGCCCCTCGTTGGCCACGTGAAGGGCGTCCAAGCCCAGGATTTCGCAGGCCGCATGCACGTCCTCGCGCACGGGAATCGCCCGCTGCTCGACGTTGATGCCCACGCTGGCGGCGCGGGCAATTTCGTTCAGCGCGGCCGCCAGACCGCCGCGCGTGAGGTCCCGCAGGCAATGCACCGTCAACCCGGCGCGCACCAAGGCCAGGACAGGTTCGTGCACCGGCGCGGAGTCGCTCTCGATGGCGCTCTCAAACTGCAACCCCTCGCGCGCGGTCATGATGGCCATGCCGTGCCGCCCAACGTCGCCGCTCAGAAGCACCGCGTCGCCCGGCTCGACGGCCTGCGGGCCGATGCGCGCGCCGGTCTCCACAACGCCCAGACCGGTGGTGTTGATGAACAACCCGTCACCCTTGCCCTTGTCCACGACCTTGGTGTCGCCGGTGACGATCTGAACGCCACAGCGCCGGGCGGCGTCGCGCATCGCACAGGCCACGCGCCAGAGCGTGTCCATCGGCAGACCTTCCTCAATGATGAAGGCGGCGCTGAGCCACAGCGGTTGCGCCCCGGCCATGGCCAGGTCGTTGACCGTGCCGTGCACGGCCAGCGAGCCAATGTCACCGCCGGGGAAAAACAGCGGGCGCACGACGTAGGAATCGGTCGTGAACGCCAGCGCGCCCGGGGGCGCGTCGAGCACGGCCGCGTCGTGGCGCGTGTCCAGAACCGGGTTGGTGAAAGCGCTGCCAAAGACGCGCTCGATCAGATCGTGCATGAGCCGCCCGCCGCCGCCATGCGCCAGAAGCACGTGCGGGTATTGCGAAATGGGAATCGGACAGGTTGTCATGGTCGGTGCTCCGATCGGATGGAAAGTGCCAACGGATGAGATTTCGTTACAGGGAAAAATCCCAACGGATGAAATGTCCCAACGGATGAAACACTCCAACGGATGAAACGTGCCAACGGATGAAGTTTTCTGCGGGATGAGGGTGGCTTCGCGTAGTGGGGATGGGGTGGAAGTTTTTTGAACGGGCGCTGGCACTTGGCTCTGGATGCGGTTAAAAGGCCGCATGGCCCTGTTGTTTGAGTCTCAGACGCATTTGCTGCGCCGCTGCCTGTTCGACGCGCACAACGAGGTCGGCGTCGGATTCCCGGAAGAAGCTTACCATCGCGCCTTCGCGGTTTGTTGTCGCAAGCGCGGGATTCCGCTGGCCGTCAAGCCAACCGGGCAGCTCCGGCATCGCGGCAGACTGGTTCACACGTTTCGATGCGACGCGCTCGCGTGGGATGAGATCGTGCTCGAGCTCAAGGCCGCCCCCGGCGGTTTTGTGCCGGAACATCTTTTCCAGACGCTTTCCTATCTGAAGTTCTGGCGTAAACCGCTCGGTTTGCTCGTCAACTTCGGTCAGGAGAAGGTCCATGTGGAGCGCGTGCCCTGGGCAGAAAAGCCGTTGGTGGTGCAGGAGCATTACACGCATCTTCGCGCCGCCGTGCCGCAGGAACTTCGCCCCATGTTGCGCGCACTGCGGCGCGGCATCCTTCAGATCGGACAGACCTTCGGGCTGGGTTACGGCGCGAGCGTTTACGCCCGTTTGCTGGCGGTGGAGTGGCAACACGCGGGCATCGCGGTTCGAGAAAACGCATTCGGCCGTGCATGCTTCGAGGAGACCGATCTGGGGAAATTTCCCGTGGACGCGCTGCTGGCCGGCGAGCGGGTCGTCTGCTGCATCAGCGCCCTCAAGGAGAACATCGGGCCCTACGAACTGGGCAAAACGCAGGCGTATTTGCGCGCCCTGGACCTGCCGGTCGGGCTGGCCGTGAACTTTGGCAAACGCGCTCTCCAAATCCGCGGCGTTGTCGCACCCCGCCGGAGAGTGGACGCTGGCGGATGACATTTTCGGACAGATGGAAATTTCAACTACCCGGGGCTTTCAACGAATGAAACGCACATGGACATCCGGGGCGAGTCAGGTCAAGCAAATGCCGCCAATTGATCTTTTGCCCCTCTCATCCGTTGGCACGTTTCATCCGTTGGAGCGTTTCATCCGTGGGGACATTTCATCCGTTGGCCACCGGCGCGCGCCGGTAGCGATAGT
>JAOAIM010000094.1 GCA_026414705.1 Verrucomicrobiia bacterium
AACCGGGCCGTGCGTGCGTCATGGGTCACTGCGTTGCCCAAGGACGGCTTGGGCAATTCCCTCTCCCTTGAGGGAGAGGGCCGGGGTGAGGGTGAGCGCTCCGCGAAACGTGCGGACCGCTTCCTGCCCGCGACGCGTTCTCCCTCACCCCAACCCTCTCCCGCTGGGAGAGGGAGCACGAACGGCGCGTTGGAAAACATCGGACAACGAACATCCAACATCGAACATCGAATGGAGAAAGGGAGCGCGCGCGTCTCGCGTGTCGTGTTCGGCGTCTGGCTGAAAACAGGGCTTCGCGCACCACTTTGAGGGCCGAAGGCGCGATCACAACGTTAGCCCAGGGCAACGCCCTGGGTTGGCGACGTCCCCCAAACCCGCTCAAGCCCCGAAGGGGCGTAACCGAGTCGCGGGAGCATGTGGACACCCTCATCTGGACGACGCGTTCTCCCTCACCCCAACCCTCTCCCGCTGGGAGAGGGAGCACGGACGACGCGTTGGAAAACATCGAACAACGAACATTCAACATCGAACATCGAATGGCGAAAGGGAGCGCGCGCGTCTGGCGTGCCGTGTTCGGCGTCTCGCTGAAAACACGTGTTCACGGCACAGACGCCGAGGCGCGGAGAGATGACAGGAGCATCGGCTCTCCGATTCATTTCCTGTCCAACATCTTCCTGTCTGAATCGGAAGGGCGTGCCCTTGACGCCTTCGAGCCTCACGGCAACCCTTTGGACACTTGGCGGAACATGTCCAGGTGCGGGCGAGCCACCGGCCCGAGACACAAACCCCGGCTGACCCGCTCGCCCGATTCGCGGAAACTCCCGCTGCGCAGGCCCTCGCACAGCGCGTGGAGGAGGGGGGGGTGTTGTCACTCGATGGCGTGGCGGCCCCGGCGCAGCCGTTTCTGGTCGCGGCCCTGCGGCGACTTTTCCCCGAACGTTCCCTGGTCGTCGTCACCGAACATCTCAAGGCGCAGGAACAGTTTCATCAAGACCTCACGACGTGGTTGCAGCCGCACGGCCCAGCCAGTGACTCGCCGCCGGAGGCCCGCAGCGACCGGTTGCCCGCGCCGGCCGCACCGCTGTTTTACCCGGCATGGGAAACATTGCCGCACGAGGGACGGCTGCCGCATGTGGACGTCATCAGCGAGCGGCTGGCCACGCTGGTGGCGCTTGACGGCGCTCCGCCCCCGCCCGCGCCGGCCCCGCTGGTGGTCACCAACGCCGTGGCGCTCCTGCAAAAAACCTTTTCACCCGCCGCACTGCGCGCTCGCACGCGCGTGCTCGCACGCGGCGACCGCGCCGACCCGCTCGATTTGGTCGAGTGGCTCGAAGCCCACGGCTACGAACCGGAAGCGCAGGTGACGCAAAAGGGTGAGATTGCCCTGCGCGGCGGCATCCTGGACGTGTTCCCGCTGACCGCCCCCTGGCCGGTGCGCCTAGAATTTTTCGGCGACGAAATCGAATCGTTGCGCGAGTTCGATCCGCTCACGCAGGTCTCGCGCGGCGAAATCTCGCGCGTCACCCTGCCCCCGGCCGGGGAGTGGGGCATTCTCAAGCGCGAACTGGATCGGGCGGGCGAGCCGGGCGCTGACGCCGCGCAAACCGCGGCGCACTCCGGCGATCTAGCGAGCACGTTGCTGGCGCATTTGCCGGAGCGCGCCCTGCTGGTGCTCTGCGAGCCGGAGCTTCTGGAGGAGCGCGTTCGGGAATACGCGGCGCAGATTCCGCCGGGTGACCGGTTTCACGTGAGCTGGGCGGAGTTCCTGGCCGCAGCCCGGCAATCCTGCATCGGCCGGGTGGAGTTGCGCGAGAGCGACGCCGCTGCCGGGGCGCTCGCGCCACCGTTGTTTGTCTCGCTGGAAGCATGGCGACCGTTGCCAGAGCGGCCGCCGGAGTTGCAGGTGGCCGAGGCGCAGCGGCGGGGGTTTTTCGCTCAACTGCACCGCTGGTTGCGCCAGGGCTACGCGGTGGAGGTCTTTTGCAACAACCAGGGCGAACGGCAACGGTTTGAGGAAATCTGGCGGGAGTTCGGCCTGGAGGGCGAGCCGGCGCGGCGACCGCAGGCGCAAATCGGCTCGTTGGCGCGCGGCTTTCTCTGCGAAGCGGCAAAACTGGTTGTCGTCACGGACGCGGAAATTTTCGGGCGATACCGGGTGCAACGGCCGCGTCGGCTCAAGTTGCCCGGTGCGGCCACGACCCGTTCGGTGCTCGACCTGGATTTCACCGAATTGGAGGCGGGCGATCTGGTCGTGCACCTGCAGCATGGCATCGGGCGTTACCTCGGCTTGAAAACGCTGCCGGCGACCGTGGGCAAACGCAGCGCGCCCAACGCGGACGAAACTGCCGGCATCGAATGTCTGGTCATCGAATACGCGCCCCGCAACCCGGGGGACGAACCACCGAAGCTCTATGTGCCCGTCACCGAGGCGCATCTGGTGAGCAAATACGTCGGCGCCGGTCGGGCGCGTCCGCCGTTGAACACGCTCGGCGGGGCGCGCTGGCGTCAGGCCAAAGCCCGTGCCGAACGGGCGGTGCGCGACATCGCCGCCGAGCTGCTCGCCATTCAGGCCGCGCGCGAATCGCAACCCGGCCACGCTTTCGCGCCCGACACACCCTGGCAGCGGGAGTTTGAAGCCGCGTTCATTTACGAGGAAACCCCCGACCAGTGGCGCGCCATTCAGGAAACCAAGGCCGACATGGAACGCCCGCGCCCGATGGACCGGTTGATTTGCGGGGACGCGGGCTTTGGCAAAACCGAGGTCGCCATCCGCGCCGCGTTCAAGGCGGTCATGGACGGCAAACAGGTCGCCGTGCTCGTGCCCACAACCGTGCTGGCGCAGCAACACTTCAACACCTTCCGCGAGCGCATGGCCGATTACCCGATCCGCATCGAACTGCTCTCGCGCTTCCGCACGCGCCGCGAGCAGCAGCGCATCGTGCGCGACCTGGCCAGCGGCAGCGTGGACATCGTCATCGGCACGCACCGGCTGTTGCAGGAGGACATCACCTTCAAAGACCTGGGACTGGTGGTCATTGACGAAGAGCAACGCTTCGGCGTGTTGCACAAGGAAAAGTTCAAACAGCTCCGCACGCTCGTGGACGTGCTCACGCTCACTGCCACGCCGATTCCCCGCACGCTGTATCTGGCCCTGGCCGGCGCGCGCGACATGAGCACCATCCAAACCCCGCCCCAGGACCGCCTGCCGGTCGAAACGATCGTGTGCGAATACGACGAGCGCGTGATCCGCGACGCCATTCTGCGCGAGTTGAACCGCGGCGGGCAGGTCTATTTCCTCCACAACCGCGTCATGACGATTGACCTGATGGCCGACCGGTTGCGACGGCTCGTGCCGCAGGCGCGCCTGGTTGTCGGCCACGGCCAGATGCACAGCGACGAACTCGAGGAGGTCATGACGCGGTTTGTAAACGGTGAGGCCGACGTGCTCCTGTCCACGACCATCATCGAGAGCGGCCTGGACATTCCCAACGCCAACACGATCATCATTGACCGCGCCGACCGGTTCGGGCTGAGCGACCTTTACCAGTTGCGCGGGCGCGTCGGGCGCTACAAGCACCAGGCTTACGCTTATCTGCTCCTGCCCCGGCACGCGCGTCTGCTCACCGACGTGCGCAAACGCCTCAGCGCCATCCGACAGTTCTCCTCACTCGGCAGCGGATTCAAAATCGCCATGCGCGACCTGGAAATTCGCGGCGCGGGCAATCTGCTCGGCCCGGAACAAAGCGGCCACATCACCGCCGTGGGCTTCGATCTCTACTGCCAATTGCTTCGACAGAGCATCGCCGTGCTCAAGGGCGAACCGGTGAAACCCCGCGTCGAAGTCGCCGTGCGGCTGGACTTTTTGGAGACCAACGCCGTCGGCTCGGAAACGCCGCCGGACGAGGCCCGTCAAAGCCGGGTGCGCGCCTGCCTGCCGCACGATTACGTCACCGAGCCACAGCACCGCATCGAGATGTATCGCAAGTTGGCGCAGGCGACCGACCGCACGGCCCTGGAGGCGCTGCGCAGCGAGATGCGCGACCGTTTCGGCCCGCTGCCGCCCCCGGTTGAACGGTTGCTGCTGGTGGCCGAACTGAAGCTGCTCGCCGCCGAGAAGGGCGTGGGCGAGATCGAGGTGCGCGACGACCGGCTCATGCTCATGCGCGCGGGCGATTTCGTCACCGTGGGCGGCAAATTCCCGCGCCTGAGCCGCAAAAGTGCCGACGCACGGCTCAAGGAGATCAAAAAATTTCTGCTGGCGCTCTGACCCGGGGCGCTCCCGCGCTCGCAGGGCGCGGCTTGAGCAATGCCCTCGGCCTTGAGGGAGAGGGTCAGGGCACCGCAAAGCGGTGAACATCGAACAACGAACATCGAACAACCAACATCGAACGTCGAATGATGGTAGGGAGCGCGAGCAGTTTGCCCCGGTGGCCGCGTCAATCCTTTGCCGCGGCAGGGGCCTACGAGCCGATGCACCAGAGCTTGCTGGCGGTGCGGATGAACAGCCGCCCGTTGGCCACGGCAATGCTGGAGCGGATCAGGTCATCGCCCGGCTCGCCCATTTCGGCCACATGCAAAATCTTGAATTCCTCGCCGGCACCGATCACGAACACGCGCCCGCGGAAGTCCTGAAAATAAATTTTGCCGTCCGCCCCGACCGGAGACGCCTCGATTTTGTCGCGCGTGCCCAGTTCGCCGATCCAATCGGGCTTGCCCGTGGCCGGGTCCAAGCGCGCAATGGTTTTGCGATCGCCGTTCAGGATGAAAAAGCGTCCGCGGTAAAACAACGGCGTGCAAACATCACTGGAAATTTCTCGTTCGCGGCTGACCCAGGCCAGGGCCGAGTCGTCGAGCGTGCCGCGGCTGTTGAGTTTGACGGCATAGACCGGCGAGCCTTTGGGGCCGCAGGCCAGGGCCACGCCGCCGCCGGCCACGGGCGAGGGGACCAGTCGCCAGTGCGTGATGCGCGTGGGGTTCCACGTGCCCCAGCGCCAGAGTTCGGTGCCGTCTTTCGGATCGTGACTCGTGATGCAATCACCGCCGGTGATCAGCAGTTGCGCCCGGCCCTCGTGCTGGCAGGGAATTGGCGTGCTGTAGGCTTCGCGCGATTCGGCGACGGCATCGGAGGGTCGCACGTGCCGCCAAAGGTCTTTGCCGGTTTGCGGATCGAGCGCCAGCAGGTAGGACTCGTTGGGCCCGTCGGTGCGGCCCCGGCCCTGAACGGGCACGTCGCGCTGGAGCACTTGAATGTAGAGCCGTCCGTCGTGGAGCGTCGGGCTGGCGGCGTAGGTCCAGAGGAAGGCGAACGGGCCGTGATCTTTCTGGATGTTGCGAGCCCAGAGTTTTTTGCCGTTCACATCAAAGGCCGCCAGGTCGCCCGTGCCGTAGTAGAACCAGACGCGCCGCCCGTCGGTGACCGGCGAGGGCGAAGCCGGGCTGTTGCGTTCGTCGCGCTGGAAGCCGGGCGCGATCTCGTGATTCCACAACTCCCGGCCGGTGCGGGCGTCCAGGCACATCGCCCGCAGCGTCCGCGTTTGCGTGTCAATGGAACTGACAAAGACGCGCTCGCCCCAGACCACCGGCGTGGCCGCGGACGGGCCCGGCAAGGTGGCAACCCAGTGCACGCCGTTGGTCCTGGAAAATTTCTCGGGCAGCCCGGTCTCGCTCGTTGAACCATCAAAATTCGGCCCGCGCCAGTGCGGCCAGGGGGCAGCGGAGGCTGACACCGAAACCCACAGGCACGCGGACAGCAGAGCAGATGCGAACACGGATTTCATGCGCGGTTTTTACGGCACGAAAACCGGCGCTTCAATCCGAAATCCTCTGTGAAGTTGAATTTTTCAGCCCCACCGGCACGCGTCCCCGGGGCATCAATCCGGTCAAGCCCCACAGCCGGCTCGGTGTCCGATGACCCGTGTGGGTATTTCGACCTCCGACCTCAATTGACGAATTGAAACGCATACAGGTCGGCGTTGCGCAGCTCAAAACGCAGTCGCACCGGCTGGCCCGCCCAACGACTCACGTCCCGGTTGCCGCGCCAGCTCACCGGGCGATTGATTTCGTTGGCCGTGTGGATCAGATCGCACTCGGCCGCGCCGAAACCCGCCAGCGGTCGGCCCGACTCGTCGAGCAGCCCCACGCGCACAATGCCCGTGGCGGAGGTGTCCACGTTGAGCACGAGGTGTTTGCCCGAAAAAATCAACGGCGGCGTTGTGAACGCGCCGCCCGCATACGCTCCGCGCACCGACGTGAAGCCGTCGCGGCGCGAAATCAACCGGCTGATGGCCGTGATGTTCTGCGTCGCGCCCAGGCCCTGGGCGAGCAGGATGCGCTTGTTGTTTTCGTTGCGATCCCAGCCGTGCAGCCAGTCGCCGCCGCGATAGTAGAGGAACATTTCCCGGCCGGAGGTGTCGGGCACCAGCCCCCAGATTACCCGGGCGCAACCCCAGTCAAACTCGCCCTTGCGCCCCAGCGGCACGAACGCGCGCCGGTCGTAACGTTCCCACCGAATCCCGTCGCGGCTGGCGGCGAACTGGCTGTCCAGCGGCCCGGCGTTGGCGGGACATTCCTTCACGAACTCCGGCAGGTCCGGCGAGTAATGGAAATACGCCGTCGGAAACATGAAGTAGGCGCTTTCAGCCCAGGGATATTTCACGGCGGCGCTCATGTAAAAATCCACCGCCGGCAGGCCGCCCATTTTCAAATCCTGCTCGTCGGGCTGGAACACCACCTCCATGTCCTGCACGACCGGAAACCCGCCGAGCCGATCCGATTCCGCGCGCGCAATGCTCCGCGCCCGACCGCGTGGTTCAGGCCGGTTGTAGCGCACGTAGGCGACGTATTTTTTTCGGGCCTCGTCCCAGAAAATCACGTTTTGCGAATCCAGATGACTGCGCTCTTCGGCCCGCTGCGTGATCACCGACGGATGCGTCAGCTTCCAGCGAATGCCGTCGCCGGAGGAAAAAATCCGAATGCCCTCGCCGCCCGCGCCAAACCGGCAAACCATCCGGAAACGCTCCTGCGCCGGCGCGTTCGGGTCCAAAAACACCATCCCGCCGTCCTGGCCCAGCACCACGCCGTTGGCGCCGTGGCCAAACACAATGTTGTTGTTGCGCTGGCCGCCATAGGCAATCAACCCCGCCCGCACGCGCTCCCAACGGATGCCGTCCCGGGAGGTCGCGTAGCAGATCGAACCGTTCGTGTGGCCCGTGTCCCAGTGCACCGTGTCCATCGCGTGATACCACATGTGATAGGTGCGCCCGTCGAAGAGCACGCTGCTGTAAGGGCCGATACCGCCCTGTTCCCAGGGCCGCTCCGGTTTGATGTTCAACTCCCCGCTCTTGCGCGGCGGATGCACCACCAGCTCCACGTTCTCCGACTCCGCCAGAAACGTCCGGTCCACGAACACCTGCCGTCGGTCGCCGATGTCCAGCGGCGCGGCCAGCGCGGGCGCTCCCAACCCGCACAGCGCCAAGCCGGCCAGCACAGCACACGCCGCCGGTGCGCCCGAGGCGAATTCAACCGGATGAAACCACAACCGTTGCGACACGAGGTTTGTTTGCAATGCCGTTTTCATGAGCCACACGAGGTTTGAACGATGCGCCCGCTCGCGAGTGCGGAATTTCAGCTCGCCTTCCCACGATTCCAACGCCCGCGCGAACGCACCAAGCCGCCTTCTAAACCGATTCTCCGGCCGGGCCAAGTCTTTTGCGTCCGTCATACGCTTTGGGCCGCCCCCGCACAAACCGGACGCCCTGCCCCGCTCGAGGGCGCAGCGCCCGAATCGCCGCCTTGCGATGATAGCCGAACCGTTCGGCCAGTTCGGTGAGGATTTGGCTCTTGTGGGCCTTGCCGGCTCGCCCGTAGCGCTCCCGCTTCCGGGCCAGCCCTTCTGGCCGGGTGATTTGGCTCATGTGGGTGTTCCTCGTTCGGTAACACCCATTTTGAGCTTACAGGGGCCGCCCCGGCAGCCCCTGACCCCTGCTCCGGTAACATTTGTGTTGAGTCAAATCGTGCGCGCCCGCGTCCCGCGAAAGCCCTTTACAGTGCGGAAGGCATTTCCTAATTTGCACACGACCTGACTCGAACGTGGTGCAACGCAGTTATGGAATGGAAAGCCAAAACGATTGCCGAGTTCAAACGGCATGAACGCGATACCGGCTCGCCGGACGTGCAGATCGCGCTGTTGACGCATCGGATCAACCATTTGACCGAGCACCTTCAGCGCAACAAAAAGGATCACAGTTCCCGGCGCGGGCTGCTCATGATGGTCAGCCAGCGCCGCCGGCTGCTCGATTACCTGCACGACACCGACCTGCAACGGTATCTGGCCGTCACCAAAAAGCTCAAACTGCGGCACTGATTCGAAGGAGGGTGGCCGGTCGCGCGGGCGCGCTGCTGGCGTCAAAACCCGGCGCGGTCGGAATCGCGAGCGACCGCCCGGCGCAACAACAACTCGCGGCAACAGACCGTCCATTGCCTCTGGGAAATTTCAGTCAGCTTCGACGCGATTCGAGGTTCACTGAAGTTCCTCGGCGGCAATGGCGGTGCTCCAGACATCATGGCAGAACGCGTTACCGTCCCCGTCGGGGACAAGCAGTTGATTATTGAAACCGGCAAACTGGCCAAGCAGGCCGACGGCGCCGTCACCGTCCAATACGGCGAAACCATCGTCATCGTTGCAGCCGTCGCCGCCACCAAGCCCAAGGAGGGGCAGGACTTTTTCCCACTGACAGTGGATTACCGCGAAAAGGCCGCCGCCGCGGGCAAGTTCCCGGGCGGTTACTTCAAACGCGAAGGCCGTCCCACCGAAAAGGAAATTGTCACCTCGCGCATGATTGACCGGCCCATCCGGCCGCTCTTTCCGCGCGGCTGGTTCAACGAGGTGCAGGTGCAGAGCATTTTGTTGAGCGCCGACGGCGAAAACGATCCCGACGTGCTCAGCGTGGTCGGCGCCTCGGCGGCGCTGATGGTCAGCGACATCCCCTGGGCCGGACCGCTCGGCGCCGTGCGCGTCGGGCGCGTCAACGGCCAGTTCATCGCCAATCCCACCCACAGCCAGCTCGAAAAGAGTGACCTGGACCTGGTCTATGTGGGCAGCGAAACCGAGCTGGTGATGTTTGAAGGCTCGGCCAAAGAGATTTCGGAAGCCGACTTCCTGGCAGCGATGGAGTTTGGCCACAAGGCAATTCAACCCATCATCGCCGCGCAGAAGGAGCTGGCCGCGCGCGCCGGCAAAAAGAAGCGCGACATCCAGGTCTTCGTCGTGCCGGAGGAGATTCTGGCCGAAGCCCGGGCGCTGGCGGGCGACCGGATGATCCCGGCGTTGCTCACCACCGGCAAGCTCGCCCGCGAAGCCGCCGTCAACGCCATCATCGAGGACGTTGGCCGCAGGCTCGTGGAGAAATTCGGCGCCGAAAAAGTCACCGAGTTCACCATCAAGGAGGCGTTTTACCACATCCAGAAAGAAGCCGTGCGCGGGTTGATCCTGCGCGAGGGCAAACGGCTCGACGGACGCGGCTTTGATGACGTGCGCCCGATCTATTGCGAAGTCGGCCTGCTGCCGCGCGCGCACGGCTCGGCCCTCTTCGCCCGCGGCGAAACCCAGGCCCTGGTCCTCGCCACACTCGGCACCGGCGAAGACGTGCAGGAATTCGATGCCTACGCCGGCGGCGAAACCGAGAAGAAATTCATCCTCCACTACAACTTCCCGAATTTCTCCGTCGGCGAGACCGGCCGCATCGGCGGGCCGGGCCGACGCGAAATTGGCCACGGCGCGCTGGCCGAACGCTCCATCGAACCGATGCTGCCGCTGGACGATTATCCCTACTCGATCCGCGTCACCAGCGAGATCATGGAGTCCAACGGCTCGACCTCGATGGCCACGGTCTGTGGCGGTTCGCTCGCGCTCATGGACGCCGGCATCCCCCTCCAGCGGCCCGTCGCCGGCATCAGCATCGGCCTGTGCACCGAATACCAGGGCGAGCGGCTCACCCGCTACGAGTTGCTCACCGACATCATCGGATGGGAAGACGCCTTTTGCGACATGGACTGCAAGATCGCCGGCACCGAACGCGGCATCACCGGCTTCCAACTGGATTTGAAGCTGCCCGGCCTCCCGCTGGAGGTCATCGCCAAAGCGTTGGAAAAAGCGCGCGTCGCCCGGCTGCACATCTTGCAAGAGATGTCCAAGACCCTCGCCGCGCCGCGACCCGAACTGAGCAAATACGCCCCGCGCATCGAGACCATCAAGATCAACCCCGAGAAAATCGGCGCGCTCATCGGCCCCGGCGGCAAGAACATCAAAAAGCTCGTCGAGGAATCCGGTTGCGAAATTGACATCGAAGACGACGGCACGGTGAACATCTTCTCGGTCTCCGCCGAGGGCATGAAGATGGCGCGCGATGCCATCCTGGGCATGACCGCCGAGGCCGAGGTCGGGAAGATTTATCGCGGCAAGGTCGTCACCGTGAAAGATTTCGGCGCGTTCGTCGAATTCCTGCCCGGGAAAGACGGCCTGGTGCACATCAGCGAACTGGCCAACTTTCGCGTCAAGAAAACCGAGGACATCGTCAAGGTCGGCGACGAAATCCTCGTCAAGTGCCTGGGCGTGGACGAGAAGGGGCGCGTGCGACTCTCGCGCAAGGCCGCCATGGCTGAGCGCGACAAGGAGATGGGCGGTGGCGAACCCCCGCCGCCGGCTGAAAAACCGTCCGCGCCGGCAGCCCGAAGCCCGCGCCGCAACCACCGCGAACACTGAGCGCGGCCGCGCGACACCCCGCGCCCCCGGCGTGGAGCGTCAGAGCATGGGAGCACGGAGCGCAGGCTTCCGCCTGCTGGTTCGCCCACTTTCAGTCGGCGAACCCAAAGCGGCGGCATCCCCACACCAAACTCTGAACTTCGAACCTCGAACTTTGAACTTTGAACGGGAACGCGCGTGAGCCACGGGTCATCGCGTTGCCCTTGGGCGGCTTGGGCAATTCCCTCTCCCTCGAGGGAGAGGGGCAGGGTGAGGGTGACACTCCGCAAACACCCGGACCCCTTTCTGCCCACGACGCGTTCTCCCTCACCCCAGCCCTCTCCCGCTGGGAGAGGGAGCGCGCACCGCGAGCGGTGAACATCGAACAACCAACATTCAACATCGAACATCGAATGCGGAAGCGGAGCGGGCGCGTGTCGAGGGCTGCGATCAGCGCCGTTTGAGCGTGACCCGTTGCACGACCAGTTCGGGCGCAATCGCCGCGAGGCGGAAATCCGCCCCGCCGTTTTGTCTGTTGAAAAACCGCGCCGCGTCCAGATCAAACGCGGCCACCTTCCATTCGCGATCCCCGGCCAACTCAATTTCGTTCGCGCGACTGTAGGCGCCGTGGCCCGGGGCGGCTTCGTCGCTCCCGTCAAATTCGACCCGCAACCGACCGGCGGCCACGTCGCAATAAACCACCTCCACGCGGGCGTTCAGGACGGTGTTGGTTTTGAACGAATCGTCCACGCGAAAATACAAATAGGCGACCCGACCGTCCCGGAACGGTTTGCTCGCCCAGGCCGTGCGGCCCTTGATCTCGGTCACGCTCGCCTGACCGTCTTCGGGCGTGACCGGCGTCAAACCGCGCGTGCCCGCCGGGTCGCCCGCGCTGGCGGAAACCGATTTGGCCTTGCTGAACGGCCCATCCGATGGCGGGCGCCAGCCCTGCTTGAACCGGTCGGCATAGGTGCGCGTCAATTCGATGTATTGTCGGCCGTATTCGCGCGATTCGGCAATGTCAGTGCCCTCGTGGAATTCGTTCCAGGTTTCGATCATGACGAAGTTGGACGGGCGTCGCAGGAATTGCAGCCAGTTTTCCCGATAGAAGCGCCCGTTCTCGCGGTCGCGCACCAGCGGCGTGCGTCCGGGCACAGCCGAATGGTCGTAGCCGGGGCCCAGTTGGGCAATGCCGGGATTCTTGAGTCCCAGCGCGCCGCCCCACGCGCAAAGGTTGTCGCCCTTCACGCCCCAGGAATCCTGCGGCGCGATCCACGGCACGCGCCCGCCGAACTCCTTCGGGAATTCGGCCTTCACGTAATCCACGAAGCTTTGATCCCATCGTTTGGCGAAGGCCGCCGCGTAGAGCAGCACGATGGGTTTGCCGTCCATCATCGCCCAGTGTTGGGGTGGGATGCACGAGAAGAAATCGCGAATCGTGGCGTAGAAAAAGCGTTTGCCGTAGTCGGTGGTCAGGTCGGCGTGGTAGCCCCAACTGTTCCAGCGCAGCGTGCTGGTGTCATAAAACAGCCCGATGCGCGGCGGTTGGCGGCCCTGGCGCAGCAATTCCTCGCGCGCCTGAACCAACGGTGGCAGCCCGGCAAAGCTCCAGTGCAACCGCGAGTTGGTCGCGTGCTCGGCGGGCGATCCCCAGAAGACCGGTAGCACCACGTCAATGCCCGCAGCCTCCATGTCGGCCAGTTGCGTCCGATGCCACCGCACGGATTTGTAGGAAAAATCCTCCAGGGTGGGCGGATGCGTCGTGAGCGCGTCCGTGCCGTCTTCCGGGTCAATGATGTGCTCCCGTGTGGAGATGTCATACCAGTAAAAGTAGTAGGTGCCGACGATGCGGTCGGCGGAGGAAAAGCTGCGACTGGCGGCGAACGCTTCCGGCTTGAGGTTCACGTAAGGGCCAAACGCCGGGGGAATTTCGCGTTCCGTGGCGCGGGTGCGCGTCAGCGAGCCGATCCAGGCCGTCAGCAAAGCGATGCAAACCACGGGCACGAGTCGGTTGCAATTCATGCCGGGGCAAATAACACGTGGCAGCGCGGGTGCCAACCATGCGCGTCGGTGGCTCGGTGAACGGGCGAACGACCACGCGACTTGTGCGCCGAACAGGTCACTGCCATGTTCCCGGCACCCGACGCGCGCTGGCGACAGGTTTTGTGCGTGGAGAGGTCCGCCTCCACGCCCGACGGCGCTCTTACGCGTCGGGCCCGTTGATCGCGGGTTGCCGAAGCACATGGCCGGGGTTGAATCGGAGCACCGCGCCGTCGCCGGCGCGTCCGGAATCTTTCAGATGAGCGAAGCGATGCAACGCGATCGGCTGTATCTGATCAGGCCGCAGTTCATGGACGGTGGTGAAGGCCCGTTCTTCTGCCCGTATTGCGCACAGATGGTCGGCCTGCTGGAGTTCTACCCGGAACTCAGGCAGCGAGTTGAAGTGCGCTGGGTGGATTTTGCGCGCCCGCGGCGCGAGCTGGTGGAGCTGCTGGGCGAGGAGAACCAAAGTTGTCCCGTGCTGGTGCTCAGTGATGCGATCCGCAACCCGCCGCCCCACCTCCAGGTTCGAAACGCCAAAGGCCGTTGGTTCGTCGAAGGCGCGAACGAGATCGCGACCTACCTCGCGCACGTGCATGGGATCGGGCGGCCCCATTGAGAAGCGACGCTTCGCGCCCGTCTTCGGGCGGCAGGCTGCGCGGGTCGTTGCAGTGTGGCGCGGATTCGCGTCTTGTTCGCTGCTCGCGCCCGTCGCGTTGGCCTGTCCTGTCAACCCAAAGCCCAGTCGGGCGCAATCTCCGTGTCGTAATCGTCGGCAACGATGCCGCGGAGCAGTTTGCGCTCGGCCAGCACGCCGATCATCGCCGCGTTGTCGGTGCACAGCGCGGCGGGCGCCAGCCGCAGGGTGAGTCCCGCCTCCGCACACGCCTGGTCCAGGGCCTCGCGCAGGGCGCGATTTCGCGTCACGCCGCCGGATGCCGTTACGCATGGCACGCCGAGTCGCTGCGCGGCGCGAAGCGTTTTGGTCACGAGCACCTCGACGATCGCCGCCTGAACGCTGGCGCAGAGGTCGCGCACCGCCTGCGGGTCGCCAACAAGTGTCGGGTGATCGCGGAGGTGATAGCGCACCGCGGTTTTGAGGCCGCTGAAGCTAAAGTCATCCCCCGGCTCGTCGAGCATCGGACGCGGGAAATCCCACGCGCGGGCATCGCCCTCCCTTGCGAGTCGCTCGATGTGTGCGCCGGCGGGATAGGGCAGGCCGAGCATTTTGCCCACCTTGTCGAAACACTCGCCGGCGGCGTCGTCGAGCGTCGCGCCCAGCACGCGATGGCTCAACTCGGCTTCCACGTGAACGAGCAGGGTGTGCCCGCCGCTGACGATGAGCGAAACATTCGGCTCGAACAGGTCGAATCGCGCGCGCGGCGGTTCGCCCTCAATCCACGGCGAGTAAAGATGGGCCTCGTGGTGGTGAACGCCCAGAAACGGGCGGCGCAGGGTGAACGCGAGTGCCTGGGCGGCGCGCATGCCAGTGAGCAGCGCGCCCGGCAGCCCCGGCCCGCGTGTGGCGGCAACCGCTTCAAAACCGGTCGGCTCGGTGTGCGCCTGGCGAAGCGCCAGTTCGACCACCGTCATGAGGTTGCGCAGGTGCTCGCGCGCGGCCAGCTCGGGAACGACGCCGCCATATTCGGCGTGCAACCGCACCTGGGAGGAAACCACATTGGCACGCACCACGCCGTCGCTCACCACGGCGGCGCTGGTTTCATCGCAGGAGGTTTCCAGAGCAAGCAGCAGCATGGGGGCGTGGGCCGGGTTAACTGGGCGACGCGCGATTCGTCGCAGCGTTGGGGCTTTGGTTCGTCACAGCGCCATAGCACTTTAGCGCCGCGACTCACGGCAGGGAATATCGAATCAGCCCAGGGACGGGACGGGCAACCCCAACGGCATCCGGCAGCCGGGATCACCCGACCCACGCCGTCCCGAAGTCCACCACCAAGCCCCAATCCCTGAACTTTGAACCAGACCCGGGTGCGCCAGAGGTCACGGCGTCACCTTCGGGCGGCTTGGGCAATGCCCTCTCCCTCGAGGGAGAGGGACAGGGTGAGGGTGAAACGCCGCAAGCGTTTGGACACCTTTCCGCCCAAGACGCGTTCTCCCTCACCCCAACCCTCTC
>JAOAIM010000095.1:0-11736 GCA_026414705.1 Verrucomicrobiia bacterium
CGCCGGATTCGGTGACGATGCGCGCGACCGCGTCGGTCAGGTCGTGCATGTGGCCGTGTTGGGAGGTGCGGAGATGAATTTCCTTCTGGTAAACCATGCCGGAGTTGTAGCGGGCGCGGGGCATCGAAGCGAGCACGGGATGGTGGACAATCGAAATCGCGTGACAGGGCCGAGAGGGAGGCCAACACTTGCGGCCCGTGCCGTTGCTTGAGATTCAGAATCTGCAACTGGATTTTCAGTCCGGTGACGCGCGCCTGCGAGCGGTGGACGGGGTTTCGTTGAGCCTGGAGGCCGGGGAGGTGCTGGGGTTGGTGGGCGAGAGCGGTTGCGGCAAGAGTGTCACGGCGCTTTCGATCGCGCGCCTGGTGCCCTCGCCGCCGGCGCATTACGCCGGCGGGCGAATCCTGCTGGAAGGGCGGGACGTGTTGCAGATGTCTGCGGAGCAGTTGCGCGAGGTGCGCGGCGCGGTGGTGGGTTACGTGTTTCAAGAGCCGGGCGCGGCGTTGAATCCGGTGCTGCGCGTGGGCGCACAGATCAAGGAGGCGCTGCGGTTGCATCGGCCCGGCGACGCGACGGATGCGGAGGTGGTTCGGCTGCTCAAACAGGTGGGGATTCCGGCGCCGGAGGCGCGGATGCGGGATTATCCGTTCCAGTTGTCGGGTGGGATGCAACAGCGGGTGATGATCGCCATGGCGCTGGCGAGTCGTCCGAAACTGCTCGTGGCCGACGAGCCGACGACGGCGCTGGACGTGACGATCCAGGCGCAAATTCTCGAGCTGCTGCGCGAGCTCAAGCAGCGGTTGGGGATGGCGGTGCTGCTGATCACGCACAACCTGGGCATCGTGGGCGACATGGCGGATCGGGTGGCAGTGATGTATGCGGGACAAATCGTTGAGGTCGCCCCGGCGCGGGAGTTGTTGCGTCGCCCGCTGCACCCTTACACGCGCGCGTTGATGGCGAGCGTGCCGAAGCTGCACGGGAACACCGAGCGGCTGGCGGCGATTCCGGGCAACGTGCCGCGTCCGGGCCATTTTCCGCCGGGCTGCCGGTTTGCGCCGCGCTGCGCGATTGCCCGGGCCGATTGCTCGCAGAAAAACCCGGAACTGATCGAGGTTGAACCGCAACGTTGGGTGCGGTGTCCGTATGGTCGCTGAAGCCCGGCGTCGTTGACGGTGCCTGCGCCCGTGCGATAGCTTCGGGCCGTGGCCGTGGTGCGCGAGATTGTCTTTCAGGTTGAACCGTGCCTGGAAACGGGTGGGTATGTGGCGCGTTGGGATGCGCCCGGTGGCGGTGGAATCACGACGCAAGGGGATTCTTTTGCGGAATTGGAAGCAATGATTGCGGATGCGGTCCGCGGGTATTTTGCTCCGGAGGAACGGCCTGAACGCGTTCGCCTGCACTTTGCCAGCGATCCGGTGCTGGCTCTCGAGTGAAAATCCCTCGCGATATCCCGCGCGATGAAGCCGCCAAAGCGCTTCGACAACATGGGTTCGTGGTAGTCCGTCAGACGGGTCACATCTGATTCTCCGCAAGGAGCACCGCACGGTGGTGGTGCCCCAGCACAAAGCTCTGAAGCCCGGGACGCTCAAGGGGACTCTGGAGCAGGCAGGATTGAGCCTCGAAGCGTTTGTTTCAGAGCTTTGAGAGCAGGGCGTGGAAACGCTGGGGCGTCAACTGCAGTCCGGGGTTACTCAGCGCAGCCTGTGGTTTGCTGAGCCGGTCACTCCGGCGAGGAGATGAGTTTTTCCCAGAGGCGCTCGTTGAGGAGGACTTTTTGGAGGAAGTCGTGGTTGTTGTTGGTGGGGGCGACGCGTTCGGGGTTGAGCGGCAGGTGCAGCAGAAAGGTCGTGCCCTTGCCGGGTTCGCTCTGGGCTTCGATGCGCCCGCCGTGGTGATAGACGATGAAATAGCAGGCCATCAGGTGAATGCCGTATTCGGCGGGGGTGTCGGTGCGCACGACGAAAGGATCAAACAACACGCGCAGGGCTTCTTCAGGCAGGCCGGGGCCGTTGTCGGCAATTTGCAGGCGAATTTCGGGTCGGCCGTTGCCGTCGGCGGGTTGGGCGGTGAGGGTGATGCGGCAGCCGGGGGGCAGGCTGGTCAACTCGTCTTTGAAGAGCAGTTCGAAAAGCCGGTTGAACTTCGGGCCGTCCACGCGGAGCGCGGGCAGGTCGGCGGGGATGCGGTTGTCCACCTCGATGCGTTGGGCGGCGAAGCCGTCGTGCAGTCGGCCGAGCACACCTTCGATGACGGCGCGGAGCTGGACCTGGTCGGGAAATTGCGGCGAGGGTTTTTCGGAGGCGGTCCAGAGGTCTTTGAGGAGGTTGTTGATGCGTTCGATTTGCCACTGGACGTTTTGGTAGTAGTCGCGCCAGAAGTCGGGATTGCGCAGGGTGTCGGCGGCCATTTTTTCCTCGGCCATTTTGGCGGGGGCGAGGTCGAGGAAGGTTTTGACGGCGACGAGGGCGTTGCGGATGTGGTGGCTCAGACCGGCGGCGAGCAGGCCGAGGCTGACGATGCGGTCGGCGATCATCATGTTGTGGAGCACCGACATTTTTTCGTGGAGCAACTGGTCGCGCTCGCGCTGGACGAGGAAGAATTCCATGCCGCGTTTGAGGGTTTGCTCCAGTTGGGGCACGTCCCAGGGCTTGGTGATGTATTTGTAGATGGCGCCGGTGTTGACGGCGGCGATGGCGGCGTCCATGTCGGAGTAGGCGGTGACGAGGATGCGGATGATGCGGGGGCGGAGCTGGCGGGCACGCTCCAGCAGCCAGACGCCCTTTTCGCCGGGCATCCGCTGGTCGGTCATGAGGATGCCGATCTCGTCCTTGTGGGCTTCAAGGAGCTTGAGGCCCTCGTGGGCATTGGGGGCGGTGAGGATGCGAAAGGTATCGCCGAAGGCGCGGGTGAAATTCTTGAGCGACTTTTCCTCGTCGTCCACGTAGAGGACGGCGAATTTTTTGTAATCGTAGAACGGTTGCATTTTAGCCGAATTCGAGTGCCGTCATTCTCAGTCGCCCTTGGCGGGAAATTCCAGCGTAAACTCGCAGAATTTGCCCGGCTCGGTGTTGACGCGGATGCGTCCGTCGTATTCCTGGACGATGCGATAGCAGATGCTCAGGCCCAGGCCCGTGCCCTCGCCGATGTCCTTGGTGGTGAAGAAGGGGTCGAAGATTTTGTCGAGGTGCTCGCGGGCGATGCCGGGGCCGTTGTCGCGGACGGTGAGGCGGCTGAGGCCGTTTTCGACGCGGCCCTCGATCCAGATGGTGGGCATTTCGCCGTTGAACTGTTTTTTGCGGATGGCGTCGAGGGAGTTCTGCAGGAGGTTGACCAGCACGTGGATGAGTTTGTTTTTGTTGGCCCAGATGCTCTGGTGTTCGGGCAGATCGCGCACGATGCGCACCTTGTCCTTCCACTCGTTGCTCAGGAAACGCAGGGCGATTTCGACGACCTCGGAGACCTCGACCTGGTCGCGCGCCTCGGTTTCCGGGTGCGTGAACATGCGCAGGTCCGAGACGATGGTTTTGACCCGCTGGAGGCCTTCTTCGACGTCCTTGAGGATGTCGGCGTATTCCTCGCGGTGTTCGGGGGCGATGTACTGGGTTTTGTTTTTGAGGGTGAACAGGCCGGTGGCGGCGAAGTTCAGGGGATTGTTGATTTCGTGGATGATGCCCGCGCTCATGCGACCGAGCGAGGCGAGTTTTTCCGACTGAACGAGTTGAATTTCCGTTTCCTTGAGTTGTTCGAGGGCGTGTTCGAGCGCCTGTTTCTGGCGGGCGAGCTTGCGCTGGTATTCATAGGACTCGATGAGGTTTTTGATGCGCACGTGCAGTTCGGTGGTGGAGAAGGGTTTGGTGAGGAAGTCGCTGGCGCCCGCCTGCAGCGCGGCGAGCTTGGTTTCCTCATCGGCGCGCGCGGTGAGCAGCACGATGGGGATGTTGTGCGTGGACACGCGCTCGCGGATTTCGCGGCAGGCCTGGAGGCCGTCTTTTTCGGGCATCATCATGTCCAGCAGAATCAGGTCGGGCAAAAACTGGGCGGCCTTGTCCACCGCCTGCTGGCCGTCCACGGCTTCGATGACGCGGTAAAACCGGCCCAACTGAGACTTGAGGAAGCGGAGCATGTCCGGCTCGTCGTCCGCCACCAGGACGGTTGGGCGCGGCGCGTCGGCGGGCGACGGGCTGGAGGCGGTATTGCCCGTTTCGACCGGGCGAACTGCTTCTGAGGCGGGCGTGAGGGAGGGGAACAATTCGGCGCGGCGATACAGGTTGGCGAGCCATTCGTCGGAGCGCGCGTTGGGTTGCGGGGTCGCGTTGGCGGAGGCCGGGGTCGTCTCTGCGGGCGCGGCGGTTTCGGCGGATTCGAGTTGCGCCGGCTCGGCTTTGCGCCAGGGCAGGCGCACGGTGAAGGTGCTGCCCTGACCTTCCCGGCTTTGGACCGAGACGCTACCGCCCTGCACTTCGGTCAGTTCCTTGACCAGCGCCAGGCCGATGCCGACGCCCTGATACTTGCGACGCGAGGAGCTGTCGGCCTGCCAGAAACGGTCGAAAACGAAAGGCAGATTTTTCTCGGCGATGCCCATGCCGGTGTCGGTGACGCTGAGCACCAGTTCCTCGCCTTGTTTTTCGGCGCGGATGGAGACGCGGCCACCGGCGGGGGGGGACTTGAGGGCGTTGAAGACGAGGTTCAGAAGGATTTTTTCGAGCTTGTCGCGGTCGGCCAGCACGGTGCCGAGCGCCGGGTCGGTGTGGGTTTCGAGTCGGATGCGTTTGTCCTCGGCGACCTGGCGTGTGGCGCTGCCGATGCCCTTGATGAAGTCGGCCACATCCAGCGGCTCGCTTTTAACCTGCATGACGCCCGACTCCAGGCGCACCAGGTCGAGCAGGTCGTTGATGAGCTTGAGCAGACGCATGCTGTTGGAGTGCATGGTCTGGAGGAGCTGGCGGGTGTCCTCGTCGCCCCAACGGCCGGCGCGATGGAGGAGTTGTTCAAGCGGGGCGATGAGCAGGGTCAGCGGCGTGCGCAGTTCGTGGCTGATATTGGCGAAGAAGCGGCTTTTGATCTGGTCGAGCTCTTTGAGCTTCTGGTTGCTGGCTTCCAGTTCCTGGCGGCTTTTATCGAGTTCGTAGCGGAAGGCGAACTCGCGGAAGCGCGTCCGGGTGTGAAAATAACTGCCTGTGGCGACGATGATGCCCGTGAGCACGAGGAAATAGAGGTTGTTGACGAGTTCACGCAGCACGAAGTTGCCGTGCATCACGCACGCGGCGCCATACATCCCGATCACCAGCGAAACGGCAATCAAGCTTTCAATCAGCGACCATCGGACCACAAATCCGACCACCAGCAACACCAGGTTCAATCCGGCGTAGTAGGGTGAGCGCGAGCCTTCGGTCTCGTAGATCATCCACGTGATGAAAAACGCCGGGAACATTGCCAGGAGCACACCGAAGGAACGCGGAAAACGACGGCCAATCGGCGTGCGAACCACGCCCCAGAAAACGCCGATCAGGAGCGAGCAGAGCAGGCGCAGGTTGAGGAAATGCGCTGCCTGCTCCGGGTAAACGAATTTGTCGAGGATGTAGCCGACGGGCATCAGGATCACGCCCAGCAGGCAGCCGACCTGAACGTTGTAAAGGATCGTCCGCCGCTCGTAGTCGGCGAAGGCGCGCCGGATTTCGGCGGATTTGAACAACGTTTCAGACATGGTCGGGTTTGCGAACCTCGATGAACACGTTCACGCCCAGGTCTTCAGAATTCACCTTCACGGAGTCGGCGGGCGCGCGCTCGGGGGCCAGAGCGGCCACTCGCGCCCCGTCCCGATAGATCAGGTGCCAGTCCAGCAGATACTCCATCGAGTATCGGAACGGACGCGTGCCGTTCATGACGTCGCTCACATTGGTGGCCAACAGCAGCCCGCCCGGGGCGAGCCAGTCGTAGAAAATGTTCATCAACTGCCGACACGTGCGGTCGGTCAGGTAATCAAACAGCCCGGCGCAATAGATGTAATCGTAGCTGCGGCCTGCACCCACAACCACCGGTTTTTGCCCTTCCTTGAGAACCTGATGCGCGGATTTTTTCTGAATTTGGATTGTGGTGCTGCGGCCATGACGTCGGCGCGCTTCGCTCAAGACCGACGAGGTATGCTCCAGAGTTTCCTCGTTGAAATCCCATAATGTGAACTCGGCATGGTCGGCGAGCGGCTCGGCCAGAAATTGTTCGACTTCCGCCGCCGGCCCGCAGCCGAGGTTTAAGACACGGAGCGTCCGCCCGCGTTGGAGGGCGCGCAGGCTCTCCTGCAGGAGCCGTTCCTTGAGCCGGAGGATGCGGTTGCGGTGTGCCTGGGCGGGCATTTGGTTGACCAACCAGACGTTGACCAGTTTCGCGAAGAGCGACGCCCCTTCAGGGGCGGGATGGACCATCATGTTGACGACTTCGTAGTCCCCCGCGTAGCCGAGGGGCTTGTGGTAAGCCCGCCAGGCAAATGGGGAGCAAAGCACCAACGGATGCAACTGCCGCCGCAGATAGGCCCGGTGTGCCGGTTGGAGCTCCGGTTCGATTCCGGCGGCGATGCGCTCGAAGCGCTCGATGAAGGAGTCAATCGAGGGCATCGCCTCCAAGGCCACCGCGTTCGCCACGTCACGCTCCAGTTGCAAACGGTCGCCAGAGGGCGCGGCGCGGATGCCGACCTCAATTTGGTCGAGCCAGAGCCGCAGGTCGGCCATGAACGTCTGCATGTCGGCGATGACCGTTTTGAATTCGGGCAGGACCTTGTACAGCTTTTGCCATTCGTTGAGGAACTCACGAAATGCGGCCGCCAGCGCCCCGTCGCCGAGCATCCTCGCTGAGAAACCGACATCCTGCCAGGAACTCTCGTTGAGGGTCGCTTCGCACACCAGGGCCGGGCCGGCGTTAACAACGCTTGAGACGACCGCCCGGCCCGAATACAGCGTGAAATCGTTTGCCAGGATGCGGAAGTCCGACAGCACCTCGGAGGTGCGCAGGACCACGTGGGGATTGTAAAGCTCGAACGCGACGCTGAAGCGCGTCAGACGCAACAGGCTGCCGCGCAGTTCCATGCCCTGGCTGGTCTTGCACACCACCAGGCATTCCTTCCATTCGCCGTTGGTTGCCATCGCCAGATCGTTCCCGGGCGGGCCTCAGTGTCCGGGCCACTCCGGCACGGCGCCGACACGGGGCCGCAACCAGATGGATTGAACCATTTTGCGCGCCAAAATGCCAGCCCCCGCCCGACCGGTCTTCCCGGAAAACACCCGCCGGGGGACGTCAGAACCGCACGCCGAACGACACCGAGATGGCGTGGCTGAAAAACTTGTATTTGCCATCGGCGGTCTGACCGGCAGGTGAAGGCGCGCTGCCGCTCACCGTGCGCGTGGGGCCGTATCCAAACTGGTAGGCCACGTCGAAGTCGTAGCGTTGGCCGCGTCGGCCCACGCCCACGCTCCAGAAATGCCGGTCCAGATCGGCCACCACGGGCGGGTAGTTGTCATCGGGGACGGAGTTCTCGTTGAACACGTACCCGACGCTCACATGCCAGCCGTTGCGCAGATAGCGCGTCGCGCCAAATTCGTAATACCAACTGGATTCCCAGTTCAACACGATGGGCAGGGTTTGCGGAATCAGCGGAGGGAATCCAGCCGCTTGCCGAATCAGCACGGTGCCGAGCCGGTTCCAACCGCCGCAATCGGCGTTGAACTCGAAATTCCAGTCAGCGGTAGGCCGATAGGAAATGCCGAAGACGGCAACCAGCGGGAAGGGAAAGTCAGCTTCGGCGCGAACACGCTGTTTGGGGAACGCCGGCACCAGCGGCGGCGGGCCGAACGGCGCGAAGTCCACCCGGTTGTAATACTCGGTGTGCCCTTCCAGATTCACCGTGGTCGCGCTGCGGAATGTTGCGCCGATAAAGACCTTTTCATGCGGCGACCAGAGCAGGCCGAGATTAAAGCCCACGTCCCAGCCGTCGCCTTTAAATCGGAATTGGTCGTAGTCCTGGGCCGGCCAGACCAGTCCCTGGCGCAGGTCCACATTTGCGTAGTTGACCGTCACGCCACCGCCCAGGGACAGATTCGGGAGCACCCGCACGGCGACCACCGGGTTGAAGGTCATGTAAGCGAGCGAGCCTTCCGTGCCGACGGTGCGGAAACCGGTGTCCTGCGGCCAACGCACGCTCAATCCAAAGGGCGAATACAGGCCCAGTCCGAACGCCACACTGTCGCGCTTGGGCGCGTAGGCGTAGAAAAGCTGTGGGATCGCGTGCAGCCGGTCCTGGTTGCGAAAGTCCCGGTCGCTGGCGTTTTCGTAGCGCGGCTCGAGGTGAATTCCATAAATCCCGGCGCGCGCGTTGTGGCCTTCGAGTTGCGTCAAGCCTGCGGGGTTGTAGTAAATCGCCGAGGGGTTATCGGCTGTGGCGACAAACGCCTCGCCCCGCCCCGTCGCAAAGGCATCTTGGTCGGGCAAACGAAAACCTGCCCCGTGGGCGACCAACGGCATCGCCACCAGAGCCCTCAGACCGATCCTTTCAAGCTGTCCCGCCATTCGACGTTTCATAAAACCAAGTGGTTTGCTTGCAAGCTGTTTGTTCGGAAACGACCGGCGCCTACTGGTTGCGCCGGATTTCAAAAAGCAACTCCCTTGCCGCCAGGGCCGGGGCTTTTGCCGCCAGGGCCGGGGCTTTTCCCCGGCGGACAGGTTCAACCGCCGCGCTCGCGTTTCACCTGAACCACCCGCCTGAAAAAGTCATTGGCCCCCAGCTTGTTGGCCAGCCACGCTCCGGCGCGCGGGCAAAAGATGGTCAGCACTAGCAGCGGACGCACCGGCATCGGATTGATGATCACCTCCGGCGTGTCCCGTTCTATGGCACGGATGACCGCCTGCGCGACAGTCTCCGGGCGCGAGGTGCCCAGCAGCGCCGGGGCCGCACAACCGCTTTGCGCCTTGAGGCTGGCGTAAATCCCCGCTTCCACGAACCCCGGCACGATCACCGACGCGCTCACGCCGCTGCCGCGATACGTCGCCCGCAGCGAACTGGTGAACGCAATCAGCCCGGCCTTGGTCGCCGCATACGGCTCTTGAAACGCCGGGCCGGATTTGCCGGCCAGTGAGGACATGTTCACGATGTGCCCGCGTCGGCGGGCGAGCATCCCCGGCAAAACCAGACGCGTGAGCATCATCGGCGCTTCGAGGTTCACCTTCAGCACGTCGTCAATGTCCGCCTCCGACAGCTCGTGATACGGCGCGGTGTGCTCAACCCCGGCGTTGTTGATGAGCACGTCCACCGGGCCGAGGTCGGCCTCCACCTGCTGTGCCAGATGCCGCCGTTGCGCCGCGTCCCGCAGGTCACACTGATAGGCTACCGCACGCACGCCGCGCGCCGCGACCTCTTGCCGAAGTTTCTCCAGGTCCACGCCCGGATGCGCCACCAACGCG
This sequence comes from Verrucomicrobiia bacterium, assembly GCA_026414705.1. Taxonomy (GTDB): domain Bacteria; phylum Verrucomicrobiota; class Verrucomicrobiia; order Limisphaerales; family JAOAIM01; genus JAOAIM01. The sequence continues at coordinate 9,445 of JAOAIM010000095.1, forward strand.
AGCTTCACGCCGCGTTCGGCCAGTGCGTGGGTGATGTGTGTGCCGAGACCGCCGGAAGCGCCGGTCAACAAAACGGTTTGCCCGGGAAGCAGTTTCATCGTTGCGACGCCACGCTAAAGAAACCTCAAGAGCTGACAACAGTAAAAGCCGCTCGTGTGGAGCATGTGTAACAGCGAAGCGCTTGCCGGGGATCGGGATGGGGCCTCCACGTGCGTTTCCTTGCCGGGATGGAACAGCAGGCTCTCGTCGGCTACACCCGCCACGGGACTTCGCCCGTGCGGCGGTTCGCTTCCTCACCGGAGTTCCCGTTGACGGCGTGATTCCGGCATGCTGCTCGCGTGGGAAGGCCGAGTTTGCCTGAAAGTGCCGACAGGCTCTGATCGGCGTGTCCTGTGCGGCGACCACGCCCGGCTGTCGGATGCGGGGCCGGGTGCGCCTTCGATGCCCATTCGGCCAACATCTGATTGAGTCAAAGCGGCGTAAAAGAATCTGAAAAAACTTGTTGTCAAAAAAACAGGGTTTGCCTAAAAGTGGCCGCAGAACGCACCCGGTGGGTGCCGGGGCAAACGGGTTTTTTGCCCCAGAAGTGCATGAACCAAAGCAGAAAAACACAACAACCAAAACGGAGGAACCATGAAGTTTGAAAAATGGACGTTGGGTTTGGCTGCTGTCGGGGCGGTCAGTCTTGCGTCCGCCGCCAGGGCGGAGGAAAAGCTGACGGCGCTCCAGACGGCGTTGTCATCCACGACCATCAGCGGTTATGTGGACACCTCGGCGCAGTGGAACTTGGGCACGGGCAATTCTAGCGTCGCACCGGTTAAGTTCCAGGGCCCGGGCAAAGCCGATGGCTTCAACCTCAACGTCGTCCAGTTGACCATCTCCAAGCCCTTGGATGAGTCGGACTGGGCGGCCGGTTACCGGGCGGATTTGTGGTTTGGCCCGGATGCCAACACGCTAAATACGCACTCGATCTTCGCCTCGGGTGGCCGCGCTTCGGCGGGTGATCTGGCGGTTCGCCAGGCCTATGTGGCCCTGCGCACCCCGATCGGCAACGGGATCGAGTGGAAGTTCGGCGTGTTCGACTCCATCATCGGCTACGAATCGGTGGAATCGGGCAACAACCCGAATTACACCCGTTCCTACGGCCACACGATCGAGCCGCAGACCCACACCGGCGTGCTGGGGACCTACCGCTTCAACGAGATCCTCTCGGTCGCAGCCGGTGTTGCCAACACCATCGGGCCGGCCATCAACGAACGCGCTCATGGCCCGAACGCGGCGATTGATCCGGATGCGCCCGTGGACGCGGAATCCTACAAAGCCTACATGGGCTCGATCGCTCTCACCGCGCCGGAGAGCTGGGGCTGGGCTGCCGGTTCCACGCTCTATGGCGGTGTCGTCAACGGTTTCAGCTCCGGCGTCATTGACAACGTCACCAGTTGGTATGTCGGGGCTACTCTCGCCACGCCAGTGACGGGTTTGAAACTCGGTGCCGCGTTTGACTATCTGGACGCTCACAACTTCCCGAGCAATGCTGACAGCGTTTGGGCGTTGGCTCTTTACGCGTCCTACCAGGCGACGGAGAAGTTGAGCCTGCACCTTCGGGGTGAACACCTCGACGGGGAAACGCCCAGCGACGACGTGAATCTCTACGCTCTCACGGCCACGGTCCAATACGACCTGTGGAAGAACGTGATCAGCCGTTTGGAGTTCCGTTGGGATCACGCCGACAATCCTTCGTTTGCGCGCCGGCCGTTCGGCGGTCGCACCGGCTCTGGCTCGGTGGGCGGTGGGTCGGATATTCCCGACTACTTCGAAACCTCCAGCTCGTCAGCCTTTGAGGACTACCACTCCGACTCCGTCTTGATTGAAGATCTCATCTCCGGTGTGGGTGGCAGCCTCCCGGCGCCCGGCGATCGTGCCCGGAAGAACGCCTACATGCTGGCGTTGAATATCATCTACAAGTTCTAACCGAGGTTGGAACTGGCAACCCCTCCCGGAAAAACCGGGAGGGGTTTTTGTTTTCAACCCAAGCGCACCCTCCAGCCGGGTGTTTCCCCGCGTCTGGCGCAATTTGACCAGCCCGTTCACGAATCGCCCGCCCCGTCCGGCGCGTAACGCGCCGAAACCTCGGAAAATCCTCGAATTTTAAGCAATTCGGAACCTGGCATCGGGGCTGCATCGCACGGCGAGCGACGCCCGTTCTGGCAATCTGCAGCATGGGCGAAACAAGAACCGATGAAAACCATGCGATCAAACGAGTTGGAAATCATGCACCTGAACCGGCGGACC
>JAOAIM010000095.1:11835-14782 GCA_026414705.1 Verrucomicrobiia bacterium
CCCGGTTACAGCTTCGGCGGGCCGGCCAAAGCTGACGGTTTCAACCTTAACGTCGTGCAACTCACCTTGGACAAACCGTTGGACGACAGCGATTGGGCGGCCGGCTACCGCGTGGACCTGTGGTTGGGGCCGGACGCAAACATCCTTGGCTCGCAATCCGTCTTTGCCGCGGGCGGGAGCGCATCGCCCGGCGACCTCGCCATCCGTCAAGCCTACGTGGCCCTGCGCACGCCCGTGGGCAACGGCATCAACTGGAAAGTCGGCGTCTGGGACACCATTGTCGGCTACGAGGTTCTCAGTTCGCCGGATAATCCCAACTTCACGCGCTCGTGGGGGTTCACGATCGAACCGACCACCCACACCGGCGTGCATGCGGGCTACCAGATCAACGGCTGGCTGGCAGCTGAAGCGGCCGTTGCCAACACCTTTGGGCCGTCCATCAACGCCCGCGCCAATCCGCCCAAGGCCGAATCGTTCAAAGCCTACATGGGCTCGCTGGCGTTGACCGCGCCGGAAGACTGGGGTTGGGCCGCCGGCTCCACGCTCAAGGTTGCCGTCATCAACGGCTTTGACGCCGCACTGGGCGACAACCGCACGCACTTCTATGCGGGCGGCACCCTCAACACGCCGGTCACGGGCCTGAAACTCGGCGTCGCGTTCGATTACGCCGATTTTCACAACCAACCCGCCGGCACCGGCGACCACGCCTGGGTGCTGGGCGGCTACGCCTCCTTTCAGGCCACCGAAAAACTCAGCTTCCACGGACGCGGCGAATACTACTTCGCCGACGGCGGCGCGGGGTCGGACACCGAAATCTTCGGCACGACCTTCACCGTGCAGTATGACCTTTGGAAAAACGTCCTGAGTCGCGTCGAATTCCGCTGGGATCACAGCGCCGAGGGCGATCTGTTCGGCGGTCAAACCGCCGGCAGCCCGACACGAAAGAACGCCTTCGTGCTCCTGGCCAACGTAGCTTACAAGTTCTGACGTGTTCCTCCGAACGCCCCCCTCTCGCTTTCGGGCGGAGGGGGCGTTTTCTCTGGCACAACGCCTCAGTGCGGTTTCACCTGCCAACGGCAGGGCAACAAGACGATCCATTGCCCCACCCGGACCCTTCGGCGGAAAGAATCGTCTTGCAGCCGGGCCGGGTGTTGATACCGTTTGCGCCCGAAACTGAGCGAGATTGCCATGTCACGAATTTGCGAACTGACCGGAAAGCGGCCCATCAAGGGCAACATCATCTGGCGACGCGGCAAGCCCAAGAAACAGGGCGGCATCGGCACGCACGTCACCGCCATCACCAAGCGACGGTTCTTGCCGAACCTCCAGCGCGTCAAAGCCGTCATCAACGGCCAGGTCCGTTACGTGCGCGTTTCCACTCGCGCCATCAAAAAGGGCCTCATCGTCAAACCGCCCAAGCGCAACTGGAAAAAGCCTGAAACAGCCGCCGCTCCCGCTTCAACGCCCGCGTGAGGCTTGGCTGCTGCTTTGCCCGGCGCGAAGTCACCGAACTTCGCGCCTGTTTTTTTTCGAGTGACGCGCGGCCGGGCCGGTTCAGGAGAAAATGATCTGCGAGCCGGGTGCGTTGATTTTGACCTTCAAAATCTGCCGGTCGGCGAACATTTGTTCCAGCCGGGGATGAACCTCCGGGGGTGCGAAAAAGAGCATGAACCCGCCCCCGCCCGCACCGAGCAGTTTGCCGCCCCAGGCCCCAGCCCGAAGCCCCTGCTCGTAAATCTGGTCAATCTCGCCGTTGGACACCCCGCCATCCAAACTGCGCTTCGCCAGCCACGCCTCGTGCAGCAGTTCGCCAAACTCCCGCAGCGGGCGCCGGTCGGTCAGGATTTTCGCGCCCTGATACACCATCTCCCGCATCCGATGGAGCACCGCCTTGTTCTCCTCCACGCGCGCCAGTTGCTTGGCCACCACATCAGAGGCACGGCGTTTGATGCCCGTAAACACCAGGAACAGGTGCGATTCAAATTCCGCCAGCCGTTCCGGGCGCACCGGCAACCGCTGCACCGTAATGTCCCGCTCGGTGCGGAACTCGACCACGTTGAAGCCCCCGTAGGCCGCGAGCACCTGGTCCTGGCAGCCGACGTTTTCCCGCAGGATGTGCCGCTCGACGTGGATCGCCTCGTAGGCCAGTTCGTCCGGCCGCAAAAATTCGCCCTTGAAGCTGTGCAGCGCGTGGAGCAGCGACACCGTAAAGGCCGAAGAAGACCCCAGTCCGGTGAAGGCCGGCAGGTCGGCCACGTTGTGCAACTCGATGTCCTTCGTGAACCCGCACAACTTGAGGCACTCGCGGAAAACGTTGTGCTTGATCTCGTTGACGTCGCGCACCAGTTCCACCTCCCGATACGAGATGCGCATCGAGTAGTCGAACAGGTGGCTCAAAAACGGGCTGGCCGTCACATACGAAAACTTGTCAATCGCGGTCGCCAGCACCGCCCCGCTTTCCTTGAGGAAAAACTCCGGGTAATCCGTGCCGCCCCCGAAAAAACTGATCCGAACCGGTGCGCGCGAAATGATCATGCCAGCTCAAACTCGTCCCGATGCCGCCGGACAAAGTCCGCCGCCAGCGGTAGCGTTTCCGGCGTGCCGATGTCCAGAAACGGCGCCTGCATCGTTTCCACTTTCAGCAACCGCCCGCGCGCCGTCAACGCCGGAAACACTTCCCGCTCCAAACTCAGCGGCGTCTGCGCCGGGAATTCCTCCAACAACCCTGCCCGGAACAAATACACCCCGGCGTTAACCAGCCCCCGACCCGGACGCTTCTCCGTGAAGCCGGCCAGGCAACCCTGCGCGTCCAGCGTCAGCGACCCGTAACGCGCCGCATCCTCAACCTCCCGCGCCAGCAGCACGCCGGCGATTTCCGGGAATTCCAAATGTCGCCCCGCCCGCCGGATGTCCGCGAAACACAACGTGTCGCCGTTCAACACCAGCC
>JAOAIM010000096.1 GCA_026414705.1 Verrucomicrobiia bacterium
CCAACGTGCTCATCTTCGAACGCATCCGAGAGGAACTGGCCGCCGGCAAGTCCATGCGCGGCGCGCTCCACGCCGGTTACAGCAAGGCCTTCGGCACGATCTTCGACACCAACATCACCACGCTCATCGCCTCGATCATCCTCATCTTCATGGGCACCGGGCCGGTCAAGGGCTTCGGCGTCACCCTCACCATCGGCGTGAGCGTGAGCATGTTCACCGCGTTGGTCGTCACGCGGCTGATCTTTGACTGGTTGCTCGCCAGGGGCTGGCTCATCAACCTGCGCATGTTTCACCTGGTCCGGAATACCCGGTTTGATTTCCTGCGCTGGGCCGTGCCGGCCTTCGCCGCCTCCTGGTTGCTCATCCTCGTCGGCAACGGCTACGGCATCTTCGGCCGCGGCGCGGACGTGCTGGGCGTGGAATTCACCGGCGGCGACGCCATCACGCTCGCCTTTGATCAGTCGCAGGACATTGGTGTGGACCGCATCCGCGCCTCGGTGGAAAGCGAGGTGCGCGGCGGCGCGCTCATCGCCTATCAAAAGGACGTGGCCACGGGCCAGCGCACCTTGCGCGTGACGGTCCGCGCCCAGGGCGGCGAACGCATGGCCGACCGCGTCATCAAGCGCCTCCAAACTGATTTCCCGGAGGCCCGGTTCGACGTGCGCAGCGTGGATTACGTCGGCCCAACCGTCGGGGCTGAAATCCAGCGCACCGCCATCATTGCCTCGCTCATCGCCATGTTCGGCATCCTCGTGTATGTGGCTTTCCGATACGAATTCTCTTTTGCCGTCGGCGCCGTCGTCGCCATCATCCATGACCTTCTCATGACCTCCGGCTGGTATTTCCTGGCCGGACATCAGTTGAACGCGACCACCGTGGCCGCGTTCCTGACGATCATCGGCTTCTCGATCAACGACACGATCGTGATCTTCGACCGCATCCGCGAAGACCTGAAACTCGGCGTGCGCGGCAGCTTCCGCGACGTGATCAACCAGGCGATCAACCAGTGCCTCAGTCGCACCATCATCACCTCCGGCACGGTGTTCCTGGCCACGCTCTCGCTCTATGTCTTTGGCGGCGGCGCGATCAACGACTTCGCCTTCGCCTTCCTCATCGGCATCCTCACCGGCACCTACTCGAGCATCTACATCGCCAGCGCGCTGGTGCTCTGGTGGCACAAGGGCCAGCGGCCCGCCATCGGCACCCAGGTCGCCCCCGAAGCCGCCGTCACCACGGCCAGGGCCTGAGCGCCCGGTCCGCCTCCCGCCCGATCCGGGTCCTTCTTACCCCGCAGGTGCAGAAGGCGCGGAGCGTCCGGGCGGGGCACCGTTGGAGCGTCCGAGCAGGGAGGGGACGCCACTGCGTTGCGTCAATTCACGAGCCGTGTTCCGGGGCGTGCGGAGAAATTTTCGGCTGCAATGGCCGGGCTGTGGCGTTAAAACACGCTCATGCGCACACTGGTTATCGGAGTGGACAGCGGCACCCAGAGCACCAAGGCCCTCGTCGTTCACGCCGGCAACGGGCGCGTGCTCGGCGCGGCCTCCGTCGCCTACGATCTGATCCCGAACCTGCCGCCCGGCGCCAAGGAACAGCATCCCCACACCTGGCGCGATGCCACGGCCAAAGCGATTCGCGCAGCACTGCGCAAGGCCGGCGCCCGCCCCGGCGAGGTCGTCGCCATCGGCATCAGCGGTCAGCAGCACGGGTTTGTGCCGCTGGACAAGGACGGCGAGGTCATCCGGCCCGCCAAACTCTGGTGCGACACGGTCACCGCCGCCGAGTGCGACGAAATCATGGCCAAACTCGGCGGACTGGAAGCGACCATTGAAAAACAGGGTCTCGCCGTGCTGCCCGGTTTCACCGCCTCCAAAATCCTCTGGCTCAAAAAGCACGAACCGAAGAACTACGCGCGGTTGGCGACGGTGCTCCTGCCCCACGACTATCTGAATTTCTGGCTCACCGGTGAGCGGGTCATGGAATACGGCGACGCCAGCGGCACGGCGTTGTTGGACATTCGCAAGCGGCAGTGGTGCGCCGAGACGCTTGCAGCGATTGACCCGGCGCTGGCCGAAAAACTGCCCCCGCTGATTTCCAGCGATCAACCCGCCGGGCGGTTGCGCGAGAGCGTGGCGCGTCAGCTCGGTCTGCAACCCGGGGTGCTGGTGAGCGCGGGCGGGGGCGACAACATGATGGGCGCCATCGGCACGGGCAACACCCGCGAGGGCATCGTCACCGCCAGCTTCGGCACCAGCGGCACAATCTACGCCTGCTCCGAGCGACCCGTGGTGGACCCGCGCGGCGAGATCGCCGCTTTCTGTGATTCGACCAATCGCTGGCTGCCGTTGCTCTGCACGATGAACGTCACCGTCGCCACCGAGATGGTGCGCGAGGATTTCAAGATGAGCCACGCGCAGTTCGAGGCGACAGCGGCGCAAGCTCCGGCCGGTTGCGACGGGCTGCTGCTGTTGCCGTATCTGGAGGGCGAACGCACGCCCAACGTGCCCGACGGCACCGGCGTGTTTTTCGGCGTCAACACCCGCACCTTCACCGCGCCGCACTTTGCGCGCGCCGCGATGGAGGGCGTCACCCTGGGCATGAACTACGGGCTGCGGCGGCTCAATGAACTGGGCGTGCTGGCCCGCCAGATTCGCGCCACCGGCGGCGGCGCGCGCTCCAAACTGTGGCGACAGATCATGGCCGACGTGTTCAATGCCGAGGTGGTGACGCTCAAGGTGGCCGAGGGCGCGGCCTACGGCGCGGCGTTGCAGGCGCTCTGGTGCTGGCGGTTGCAACGCGGCGAACGCGTGCGCATCCAGGAGATCACCGACGAGTTTGTGAAACTCAATCGCGCCGAGACGGCGACGCCGCGCAAGCCCGCCGTGGCTGTCTATCGCGATTTGCAAGCGTTGCAGGACGAACTCTCACGCGCGCTGCGGGGCGTGTTCCCGAAGCACCGAAGGTTTGTCGCCGGACGCGGTTGACCGCACGCCCTTTCGGCGGCGCGAAAGGCGCTGGCTTCGTGCCGTTGCTCAACACGGCGTCGCTCGCCGGGCAAAGCCCCGGAGCGACGGCTGAGAAACACCCACAACCGTGAACTGCCCGACGTGAAATCGGGCAGCGATCCGCCACCCATCACGTGAGGTCTCGGCTCGGCGGACGCGCAAGCCGTTTCAACGGCCCGGGACACTCTGGCAAAAGCCGCTGAAGCGGCTCCAAGCCTCTGGCCGGCGTTTGTCACCGGGTTGAAGCCCGGAGTTGATCAGAGGCTTGCGAAAGGCGCGGGCTGGTCCTCCGTCTCGAAGGAGAGGCTCTCGCCCAAGCTGCTCTGCGCAGGCACGGGCGCGCTTTGGTCCGAAGCATTTCTGCGCTGTTTCTCGGGTTTGCCGACCGCCAGTCAGCGATTGGTTCGTCCCCCAAAGCTCAGCCCTTCGAGCCTTGCCGCGGCTGCCCCCGGTTAGGCCGGGTCGGCGGATTGGCGTTCACGACGGCGCGGCCACCAGGCAGGCGGAGTGGGTTTGACCCAGAACCATGTCGCCAGCACCAGCGCAAAAAAACACACGTAGGCGATCGCGAACACGCGCGCGTCGGCCTCGTGGTAAAGGAAGCGTTGAACCCAATGGGCGATAAAGCCCGGCGGCGCGTTGGCCGGTTCGCCGGCTTTGAGGCGCAACTGGTATTCCCAGGTCGTGAGCGGGCAGATTTCATTGGCGAGGGCTTGCGCGGCGACGAACGCCATGAGTCCGAGGTGCAGCGCGCGGTAGTAGAAGTTGCGAACGAACTGCCAGCGGCGCCAGCGCCCCAGCCAGATCAGCGGCAGGCTCAACACGTTGAACAACACCACCGCCGCGTGCAGCACCAGAATCAGATCAGCCAGCAGCAGATAGACCATCCTCATGGCACTCGTTCAACCCGCGGGCGGGCAAACACTCCTCCGCGCCGCCCGCCGTCTGCGCCCCCCGCCAGGCCCGCGCTCAAGCGCCGTGAAGCGGATTTCGCGCAAACGCGAATTCCGCCACCACGCGCCCGCCGATGAGGTGCTCCTGGATGATGCGCTCCAGCACCTCCGGGGTGCAGGAGTGATACCAGACGCCTTCCGGATACACGACGGCGATCGGCCCGCGCGCACACACGCGCAGGCAGTTGGCGCGCGTGCGAAACACCACGGGCTGGGGGCCGACCAGGCCCAGTTCCTTGAGTCGGCGTTTGAGGTATTCCCACGAATCCAAACCGGCCTGGCGCGGGGCGCATTTGGGTTCGCTCGCCTCGGCGCACAGGAAAATGTGGCGACGAAATTGTTCCAGCCCGAGGGTTTGAGCGATGTGATTCAAATCGTTGTCCATGCGCGGTTGGCGGGGCTAGTCTTGAACCGTGCCGGACAAAGGCAAGTTGAAACCGATTTCCTACCGCCGCGCGCCGGGCCGGGCCGCACCGAAGCGCGTTGCAACACCCCTGCCGCTGGAACGAATCGTGTCGGGCGGTCAAACCGGCGTGGACCGCGCCGCACTGGACGTGGCGATGGAGTTGGGCGTGCCGCATGGCGGTTGGTGTCCGCGCGGGCGGCTCGCCGAAGACGGCCCCATTTCGTCAGCCTACCGGTTGCAGGAAACGCCCGAGCCGGTCTATGCGCAGCGCACCGAGTGGAACGTGCGCGATTCCGACGGCACGGTGATTTTCAGCGTGGCGGAGGAACTAACCGGCGGCTCGGCGCTCACGCGCCAACTGGCCGCCGCGCTGGGCAAACCCTGCCTGCACCTCGCCGAGCAGCGGGACGGTCGCAGCGCGCTGCGCAAGCTGCGCGCGTTCATCCGACGGCATCACATCCGCACGCTCAATGTGGCCGGGCCGCGCCTTTCGACCGAACCCGGCGCGGCGGCGTTCGCGCGGCGCGTGCTGACGGCGCTGCTGCAACGCTGAATCGCTCGGTGGGCATGTCGGTCCGATGCGGACGTCGCGTCGGGCGCCGTCGGCTTGGCCGGGTTGCTGCGACGCGCCGGGTCAACGGTCGGGGCGGCCGACCCCGCGCCCGCAGCCGCGCAGAGTTGTCGCGCGCGTTGGGCCGGCGCATTTTGAAGGCGTGCGCGCGCTATGGCTTTTGGGGATGGTGTTGGCGGGGGCAATGTGTTCCTGCCAACGCGAAGCACCATCAGGCGACCGGGCAGCCCCCCGCACGGCGGACGCGCCCGCCCGCACCTTCGAAGTCCGCGGGATCATCCTGGAGTTGCAGCCCCTGGAGAAAACCGTGCGCATCCGGCACGAGGAAATCCCCGGCTACATGGCGGCGATGACCATGCCCTTTGAGGTGCGCGACACCAACGAACTGGCCGGACTGGAGGCGGGCGACACGGTGAGCTTCCGCCTCAACGTCACCGACACCGACGGCTGGATTGACCGCATTCGCAAACTCGACGCGCCCCGGGCCAACCTCCTGCCCACGCGCGGGCCGTTCCGTTTCGTGCGCGACGTTGAGCCGCTGGGGCCGGGCGACCCGCTGCCGCGTTACACCTTCACGAATCAGTTTGGCCGGCCCTTCAGCACCGAGGATTTCAAAGGCCGCGCGCTGGCAATCACGTTCATCTTCACGCGTTGTCCATTTCCAACCTTCTGCCCCCGCATGAGCGACAACTTCGCCCGCGTGCAACAGGACCTGCTGGCCCGGGGCACTCCGACCAACTGGCATTTGCTGACGATCTCGTTCGACCCGGACCACGACACCCCGGAAGTGCTGCGACGCTACGCCCAGGCGCAGGGTGCCGAGCCGGCGCACTGGACGTTTGCGACCGGCGACCTGGTGGACATCACCGCCATCGGCGAGCAGTTCGGTCTGGAGTTCTGGCGCGATCCCGGCGGCAGCGGCATCAACCACAATCTCCGCACGGTCGTTGTGGACGCACGCGGTCGCGTGCAAACCATCTGGCCGGAAAACAAGTGGACGGCCGGGCAACTGGTCGAGGAACTCCTTCGGGCTGCCAACGTCAGGGATTGAGCGCTGCCCTGGCCCTGGCGCGGGCTCACCGCTCGCGCGCCCCTTCCAGAAACAACCGCACCATCCGCGCGGTCTCCCGCCGACCCGGCAGGGGCATCGCGTCCAGCAACCCCCGCATCACCCGCAACACGATCACGCTGTAAAATCCCTCCGCCAACTCGGCGGGGCGGAAGGGCGAGCGCAGTTGACCGCCGGCCAGCGCCCGCCGGAACACCGACTCGAAAAACTCCAGATTCCGACGGCGTTTGCGCGCGCTGAGCGCATTGCGCGGCACTTCATCGCTTGGCGCGAACACGGTCGCAAACGCCAGCCGCGTCATGTCCCGATGCGTGCGTGCGTAGTCAAACAACGCCAGCGCCATGTCGAGCAATTGCCGCTCGAGCGACCGTGACCGCGCCGCCGCCGCCTCCAACCGTTCATAGGCCTCGTCAAACGCCCGGTTCAGCAGCGCCCGGTAGATGCCCGCCTTGCTCCCAAAGTGGTAGTAAAGGGTCGGCAACGTAAAGCCCGTGCCCGCGATGATGTCCCGCGTGGATGCACCGGCGTAACCGCGCGCAGCAAACTGCCGCAGTGCCGAATCCAGCAGCGCCTGCTGAGCCTGACCCCTGAGACGACGCATGGCAGCCCCAGCATAGCCACCCGCGCCCGCCGGTGAAAGGACTCAATGCGTCTGGCACCGGGCCGCTCAGCCCACCGGCGTGTGCGCGACGCGTCAGAGCGTCCGAGCGCGGAGCGTCCGAGCGCGGAGCGTTGGAGCGTGGGACGTAGCACAGATTGGAAATCCCCCGTGCGGTCGAGTGGAAATTGGCGAACGAGCCGGCTGGAGGCCTGCGCTCCATGCTCCACGCTTGACCACTCCACCGCGCGCTCCCCGTGCCTGAGTTCCTCCTTCGATGTTCGATGTTCAGCGTTCGATGTCGCGCGGGCGTTCACCCTCGCCCTTTCCCGCTGCTCCAAGGGCGTGCGAATTGCCCACACGGCACCCGCAGGAGACGAGAACATTTTGGACCGCGCCTGTTCTCGGTTTTGGGGTGAATCAGGCGCTTCTCGCGGCGCGCGAATCGCCCGTCCGTTGGCCCCCTGTCACGGCTTCAGTCCCGGCGGAGCGACCCAGTACCATTTGAAGCTCAGGCCCTCGGCATCCGCGCTGCCCGCAGCCACGCGGCAATAGAAGTATCGCGCCACGCGCTCAAACTCCGGTAACAGGGAGTAGTCGAACCAATCCTCCACCGATTTCTGCGGCCGCGCATAGGGCAGCGACCCGGTAATGACCTCCAGGCCGAGTGTCGAGTTGGTGGTTGCCAGGTTGCGCTTCCACAACTCGAAGTTCCGCGCCATCGTCTGGCGCAAATCTTCGTAGGCGAACCAACCGCTGTTGAGGCCACCGACCTTTTGCGCCGCTTCCGCCAGCCCCGGCCACTCGGCCAGCGCCGGACGCCGATTCTCCCCGCTGCGCAAAAATTCCTCCAGCAACGCCGCGTCGGTGCTGAAGGCGACGTAGCCGGCGTGCGCCGCGTAGTGCAACATTGCCGGTCCACCGCGCGCGTCGGCCGCGCCGGGCAGGCTCACCGTGTAAATCGTGCGGCCCAGAAACTCGCGCGTTTTCGGTTGCAGCGCGTCGCCCGTGCGCAGAACCAGCAACCCGCGCAACGCGCGAACCCACGTCGCCGCCTGCGGTGAACCGATCAGCAACAGCGCCGGGGGCGGTGCCCCGTCGGTGACCTCCGTGCCGGGGTTTTTGCGGTAGAGCAGCAGATCATCGCCCAGGTTGCCGAACACGTCGCGGCGCAGATTGTAATCGGGCTGTTCCTGTTTCACCGCCTCCTCACCGCTGCTGAGCAGGAAGGTCCAGGTGTTGAATTGTTGCGGAAACACTTCGCTCAGCATCTGCTCAAACGCGCCGAGGGCTTGTGCCGGGTCGAGCCGCCACCGCCAGAAACTCGCCACCTCCGCGGGCACAAACGGCGGCGGGCTGCTGTCCTTGCGCGCCGGCGCCACCAGCTTGAGCAACCCGGCGCGCGTGGCCTCCGGCGTCGCCAGCCGCAGCTCCAGACCGATCCCGTCCGGCTCCAGGCGCACGGTGAGCGCCGCGCTTTTGAGATGGTTCAGCCCCAATCCCGGCACCCAGCGCGCGGCCGGCGGCAGGGGCAGCGGATTGGGCGCCTGCGGATTGGGCGGCTCGGGCGGCTGACGCGCCAGGCGTTCAAACAACGGTTGCGCGTTGAGCCAGACGAAGGCCTGCGCGTGCCGCAACGGCCCCGCGCGGCTCGCCGCAAACGCCGCCTGCTCCGCCAGCGGGGGCACGCCCCCGTTGGAAAGGCGCGAGAGAATTTTGCCCACAACCTTGACCGAGTTGCCCGCGATCAGGAGCGATTGTGCGCGGCCAACCACCAACCCCGCGTCGCCCGCCGGTGGCTCGGCTTCGCGTCCCAGCTCGCGGATGGGCTGGCGTCGCGGAAAAAACTGCCGGAGCGTGCGTGGCACGTCGTTGCTGCCCACGCTCACCACGTAAAACTGCGCGTCGCGGATTTTTTCCGCGCGCACGGGTTTGCCCGCGCTCTGCCATTGCTGGCGCAGATCGCCCAGCAACCGCTCAAGCGACGCGGTCTCGCCGGCGGCGTCGAGCAACACGACCAGGCCCGGCCCTTGTTCGTTGTCGCCCTGCCAGCCCTCCTGCGTGATCGCCAACGTGAGCTGGCCGCGGAACAGATTCGTGTAATTCGCAAACCGCACGCCCAGTTCACGCTCCAGCGGCGAGACAAACTCCTCGCGCCACTTTTGTGCGACGTGTTCGCGGAAGGGCCTCATGGCCGGGTCGGCCCAGAGTTTGCCAAACGCCGACTGTGCGGCGAGCGCTTGCAGTCGCGTGCAATCGGGCACGCTCACGACCAGAAGCGTGTCCGCGGGCAACAGTTGTTCGGGTGGGGGAACTGCGCCGGGTGCGCCCACGCCATCCGGCTCAAGGCATCGGGCAATCAACAAAACGGCAGCGACTCGAAATGCCGTTCGACGCCCGCGCGCTGCTGCTGGCCCGCGCCTCATTGGGTCGGAGTCGGCTGGCGGGTGCGTCCGGGCGGTTCGAGGTAACGGTAGGGATTGCTGGGGTTGTCGTTCGAATAGGCGAACGCGTCCCGATGATCCAGGAAGTAACGCACCGACTCGGACGGGATGGCAAAGCCCAGCCCCTCACCAAAGGCGATCTTCATGTTCGTCACGCCAATGACCTCGCCGTGCAGGTTGAACAACGGCCCGCCGCTGTTGCCCGGATTGATCTGCGCGGTGGTTTGCAGGTAGAGCACGCCCTGCATCGGGCGCGTCTTGGTGCTCAAAATCCCCTCCGTCACGGTGCGCTCCAGTCCCAACGGACTCCCAATGGCAAACACCCGCTCGCCCACAGCCATCGCGTCGGCGCTGCCAAAGACAACCGACTTGAACCGCGGCGCGCCCGCGTCTTCAACCTTGAGCAACGCCAGGTCGGCAAACTTGTTCAGCGCCACGATCCGAACCTGCTTGTAGGTCTTGCGCTCCAGTTGCCCGCCCCGCTGCCAATACACCTCCACCGAAATCTGCGTCTCGCCCTCGATGACGTGGAAGTTGGTGATCAGATAGCCCTCCTCGTTGATGAAAAATCCCGAACCGAGGCTCGCCGGTGTGCGCACCTGGACGACCGCCTCGCCCAGCTCCGACACCAGTTCCCGCACGTCGCGCGTGGGCGCGCTGCGCGTGGCGACCCGATAAAACCCGTTGGCCGGGGCACTCGCCACTGGCGCGCTTGACACCGGCGACGGCGGCGACGGCGTTTCGGAGGCGGCAACCGGTTTGTCCGGAGCGCGCTTGCGACTCGCCCGACCGGGTTTTGTGTCCGCGCCGTCGTCTTTGATGATTTCGGCGATGTTCTGGCGGGGGATGACCAGCGCCGTGTAACCCACATCCACCACCACCGCGTCGCGTTTCTCGGCGATGATGCGCCCCGTGATGGCGGCATCGTCCTTGAGCCGGACCGTGTCGGCCGCCCCGACCGTGAACGCAACCGCGCTCATGCACGCCACCCACAGGCCATGTCGAACCGTGATCACAGTTTCACCGTAACGGAGCGCTGCTGCATTGACAAGCAACCCGGCACGTCACCCCCGACTGGAGCGCCAATGTCCAACCGCCCCCACGCTGCGCTACGCTCTACGCTCGCACGCTCCCACGCTCTGACGCTCCACGCTCCACGCCCTCGGCACCTCGGTGTGGCCGCTGCAGAAAAGTTTTCGCCAGGGCGACCTACGGGCCGGGGGGCAGTTCGCGTTCGAGCTTCTCGAGCTTGGGTCGGATGACCATCCGGCAGTAGGCCGCGTTGGGATTCTTCCGGTAGTAGTCCTGGTGGTAGGCTTCGGCGGGGTAAAACGCTTTGAGCGGGGCGATTTCCGTGACGATCGGCCGCGAAAAATTCCGGGCGGCGTCGGCCTTGGATTTTTCAGCGGCGAGCTTCTGGCGCTCGTTTTCGTAGAAAATGACCGAGCGATATTGCGTGCCAACGTCGGCGCCCTGCCGGTTGAGCGAGGTCGGATCGTGCGCCTTCCAAAACAGTTCCAGCAGCTGCTCGAAGCTGACGCGCGCCGGGTCGTATTCGATTTGCACCACTTCGGCGTGACCGGTCTCGCCGGTGCAGACCTGTTCGTAGGTCGGGTTGGCCACATGGCCCCCGGCGTAACCGCTGGTGACGGCGCGCACGCCGGGCACGCGCTCGAACACCGCTTCCATGCACCAGAAACAACCGCCACCGAGCGTGGCGCGTTCGAGTTGGTTGGTCGTTTTCATGAGTGAAGTGGAGTTGGTTTTGGGTTCGGCGGCGAGCAACGCCAGCGCCCCCACCCACAACGGGGCTGTGAGCAACCACCTCATGAAGGTCTGGCCGCGCCGTCGTCGCCGGCGCGCGGTTCGGCGTTGCTGCGTGGGACGCCGGAGAGTTCCTCGAGGTGTTCGGGGCGCAGCGGTTCGGAGATGACGTGTTCCTCACCCAGCCATTTGCCGAGGTCAATGAGCTTGCACCGCCGCGAGCAAAAGGGGCCGAACGGTCCGGCAAACCAGTCGCCGACCTTGCCGCAGGTCGGGCATCGCACCTTGGGGTTTGGCAGTGACATGGCGAAGGGGAGGGTCAACGCCCGGCGCGGCGCACGTCCTGGGCGAGCAGACGGAGTTGGCGGGCGACCTCGGCGGCTTTTTCACGGGGCACGCCGCCGGATTCCAGCGCCGCCTGCGCATCGGCAATCAGGCCGTCGAGTTGCGCGGCCGGGAGCGAACCGCAGTTGAGGACGGCTTCCAGTTTTTGGGCGAAACGGTTTCGGTGCTCGGCGTCAAGCTGCCGTCCCGCGAGCGCGGCGCCGAGCGCGTCCACGAATCCCGTCGCGGTCGTCAGGAACGGTTTCTGGCCGCGGGCGGACTGGGCGATGTCGCGCAGCAATTGTTGCCTGTGTTCCTGTGTCGCGGGCGCGGCGGATTGGAAAGCGGCGAGGTCGGCTTCCAACTTCGCAACAGCCTGCGTCGTTGAGAGCGTCGGAACAACGGCGGTCGGTTTGGCTGGCGCGACAACGGGCGCAGTCGGAGCGGCGGGCCGTTGCGCGGGTGTCGGGGAGGCGGGTTGCGGAGTTGTTTTGGGTGGCGGCGCGACGCCCTGGCGCGCGTTGTTTTGCTCGGCGGTGGCGCGGGCGCGGCGTTTGATCTGGTCCGCCTGCGCGCCCTGGCCGAGGGCGCTTTGCGTCAACCAACCGAAGGCCAGAAGGAGCGGAAGAAGCGTTTTCATGGCGGCTTGAGACAGGCCGCGGGCGCACTCAGGGGTGAGCGGCCACTTCGCTTTTGCGACGGAGCAGCTCGATGTGATCGAGCAGGATGCGCTCGGCCTCTTCGAGCACGGGGTCCACCGGCGGCGGTTTTTCCTCGTCAGCGGTGTCGCCGGGGGCGGTTGCGCTGAGCGTGTTGGCGGCGAGTGCGTCGGGGTCGCCTCCGGCGCTGCCGGTTTGCGTGGCGGCGGCGAGGGTGTTGGTTTTGCCCAGTGGTGGGGGCAGACCGGGCTGGTCGGCGTGTTTGAGGGTGATTTCGTAGATTTTCCAGTTGGAGGGGGGTCGGGCGCGGCGTTCCTTGTCACGGGCTTCCTGACGGGCGCGAGCTTCTTCCCGTTCGCGCAGGCGTTCCTGTTCGTTGAGTGAAACGGTTTTTTCGTTCTGTTGTTTGCGGAACAGTTCGATGTCCTCGCGGAGGTAGATGAAATCCTGGTTGGTGGCGACGCGGGCGCTGGAGCGCAGGAGCAGTTCGCTCAACTCCGAGGGCGTGAGGAGGTTGATCGGCTCGAACCGCGCGGGGGGGATGGTGTCCCAGGGCAGCGGGTTTTCGAGCGCGTCTTCGCCGATGTCCCTGGAGTAGTTCCAGACCGAGGGCAGGACGATGTCCGGGATGACGCCGCGCAGTTGCGTCGAAGCGCCGCTGGGACGGTAGAATTTCTGAATGGTGATTTTGAGCTGGCCCGGGTCGTTGGTCAGGCCCGGACTGAAGGCTTCCACAAACGGGGCGAGGGGATTGAGGTTTTGGACGGTGCCCTTGCCGTGCGTGGCGCTCTCGCCCACGATCACCGCGCGGCGGTAGTCCTGCAACGCACCGGCGACGATCTCCGAGGCCGAGGCGCTCATGCGGCTGGTCAACACCACCAGCGGGCCCTCGTAGGCCACCTCGCCGTCTTCATCGCCGCGAACGAAGCGGTGTCCGTCAGTCGTGCGCACCTGCACGACGGGGCCCTGCTTGATAAAGAGGCCGGTGACCTTGATGGCCTCGTCCAGCGAGCCGCCGCCGTTGCGTCGAAGGTCCAGAATGACCCCGGCAACGTTTTCCTCACGGAATTTTTTCAGGAGCTTGGCCACGTCGGCGGACGTGGATCGCGGGGTGGGGCGCTGGGCTTGGGGATCGCCGCCCTCGCCCCCGGATTCGGTTGGGCGGTCAATGGTGGCGTAAAAGGTGGGCACATCAATGACGCCCAGGCGCAGCGGTTTGCCGGAGTCGCCGGGCAACTCGATGAGCCGCCCCTTGACCTCCTGGTCTTCGAGCTTGATTTCGTCGCGGATGAGCGAGACCACGCGTCGCTCGGAGGGATTGTCCGCCGGGATGATGGTCAGGCGCACTTCCGTGCCCTTGGGGCCGCGGATCAATTGCACGGCCTTGTTGAGATTCATGCCCACGATGTCCACCGGCGGGCCGTTGCTCTGGGCGACGGCGATGATTTTGTCGCCGACCTTGATCTGTTTGCTTTTCATGGCCGGGCCGGGCTTGAGTTCCTGAATTTTGCAATAGCCGTCCAGATCGGTCGTGAGCACCGCGCCGATGCCGAAGAGGGCCAGGTTCATGCCGATGGCAAAGTTTTTGGCGCCGCTGGCGTTCATGTAGTCGGAGTGCGGGTCATAAACGTGCGCCAGCGCCGTGAGGTAGCGCTCCAGCACATCGTCCGACTCCCATTCCTGAAACATGTGAAGCATCCGGTGATAGCGCTTGGAGAGCAGCTCGGCGATTTCCTCGGCGTCGGTCTTGGGCTTGGGCTCGGTGAGCGGCGCGGATGCCGGGGCCGACGGGCCGGGTGGCGCCGGGGCGGTGCTCTCGACGGCAACGGAAGACGCACCGGCCACGGCCGGGGTGTTGGTGGTCGCGGTGGGCGATTCGGCTTTTGGTTCCGCGGCCGTCGTGGCGGTTCGGGTTTCGGGGTGGGTGCGGGCGGCCAACGCATTGGTTTTGGCGCGGGCCTCGATGCGGGCGAGTTTTTCCTGGAGGTACTCCAGGCGGAGGCGCTCGCGCCAGAGGCGGCGGGCCTCGTCGAGGTCGCGCGGATACGGGGCCTCGCGGCGGTTGACCAGCACGCGCTCGTCACCGGTGAAATCGAACGGGTCGGTTTTGAGCAACTCATCGGCGTAGGCGACGCGCTGGGCGAGCCGTTCGAGGAAGCGATTGAAAATCTCGTAAGCCGGGGTGGTGTCGCCCACACCCTTGCGGGTGATCGTCAGGTCATCAAGTCGGGTGCGGTAGCGTTCGAACTCGGCCAGGTCCTGCTGGGTGAAATGCAGGTGCTGCGGGTCGAGCATTTCCAGGTAGCGATCGAGGAACTTCGCGGAGAAATCGTCGTCGAACGGGTGCTGCACGTAGTGGGCGCGCTCGAGCAGGCGCGCGACGACGAAGGCGATGCGCCCGTCGCTGGGGCCGGGGGCGAGGCGGTTGGTGAGCGCGGTTGCGGGCGGGAGGGTTTTGGACGCGCCGTTGGTGGCGTTGCCGAAGGCAACCGGGACGGGCGGCGAGGCGGTCGTTCCTGAAGAGGTGTCAGTGAGGCCCAGGGCCCGCAGAGCCAGCCCCGTGGCCAGAGCCAGCACGGGAACGGCCAGGATTCCACTCCACTTGCGCAACATGGCGTTCAGCACACTCACCGTCGCTGAGGTTTGACCGAATATAACGCACGCCGTTCAGCGATGGAAATCCCCAAAAACCGGGATTGGTCGTTGGAACGACGTGCCGGTGGCCCACTCGCCCCTTCGTGCCGTTCGGTGTTCAATGTTCAATGTTCGTTATTCGATGTTTCGTGAGGCGCACGTCCGCGCTCCCTCTCCCAGCCGGAGAGGGTTGGGGTGAGGGAAAGCGCGTCGTGCGGATGAGGATATCCAGATGCTCCCGCCTTCGGCGCTCGAAGCTGTTGATGAAGCCCTGTTTTCGGCGGGACGCCGAAAACGGCACGCGAGACGCG
>JAOAIM010000097.1 GCA_026414705.1 Verrucomicrobiia bacterium
CGGCCTGGTCGAGCTGCCCTGTCCGAGTTCAAAACACACTCTCGCCCACGGCGTCTCGGTGGGCGTCAGCAACAACCTCGGCAACATCATCATCTCAGGTTTGCACGAGGGATACCTGACCCACCGGTTTTACAAGGCGCCGTTGACGAATCTGGCCGGCGGCTCGTGGATGGACAGTGCCAGTGCGGGCGGGTTCCCGGTTTCCGACCTTCGCGGCGGCACGGCCAATGATCTCCGCAGCCATCCCGGGCACGACGGGCGCTGGTACACCGGCGCGCACCGGGCCAATGGCCGGCTCGCGCGCCTGCGCGGAGACCCGTTCGTCGGCTGGGATGGCAGTTTCAACTGTGCGGTCGGTTCGGTCAGCGCCTACGGCGTGGTGGTCGCGCGCTATACCGGCGTGACTCCCAGCTTGGCCCGATGGGGATCGCCCCAAGGCGACGAAGGCGACGTGCCCGGCAGTGCGGGATTCCGGGCTGACGGCATTGGCATTTCGCCGAGCTTCGGCAAATCCACGTCGGCCGATTTCGACGTGCAGTGGATTTGCGGGCAGGTTCAGAACTACGGCCCCGCCAACAACCAGTTTCAAGCGTTCCGTTGGAAGCGCGGCCAGGATTCAATGGAGTTTTTGGGCGCGTTGCCGGATCACGTCAGCAGCACGGCCTACACGGTGGCGGACAATGGCGTTACGGCGGGGCGTTCCTTCGTGAGCGGCGGCGAAACCGCCGTGGTTTGGGACACCAGCGGCACCTGGGACACCACCGGGCAACCCAAATCGGTCAAAGAACTGCTCGAAGCCGACGGCGTGGACACGAGCGCCTGGACGCGACTGGTGCGCGTGTATGCCGCTTCGGATGACGGGCGGGTGCTGGCCGGGTTTGGCATCTGGGCTGAAGACGGCAGCACGCGTGGATTTGTCGCCGTCAAAACCGCCGCCCCGCCACTGGTGCAAATCATCCACACCACCGTCAGCAGCGGCAATGTGACCCTGCATTTCACCAGTTCGAATCCGTCGGACACGCCGGCGTCCTTCGCCGTGCAAAGTGCGACGGCCGTGGGCGGGCCCTACACCGACGTGTCGGCCTCGATCACGGGCGGGGGTGGCGCCTACCAGGCCATCATCGGGCTTGACGGCAACATCCGCTTCTACCGCATCCGGCGTCCGCTGCCGTGAGCGCCTTGCCCCTGGCTCGGGGCAACGGCGGCCCCGGCGTGGCTTGCGCACGGGTGGACGACGCCTTCTGCCGGTCATGGTCGGAGGCACTTGTCCGGGACGGTGCGGGCGCGTAATGTTGCAATGACGAGGGCCCAAAGAGCGGCCCGTGTTTCATGGGCTCCGGGCAACAGCGCCGATGAAAGCGATTCAACAAACTCGTGCCGGGTTCACGCTGATCGAACTGCTGGTGGTCATCGCGATCATCGCCATTCTGGCGGCAATGCTCCTGCCCGCCCTGAACCGCGCCAAAATGCGCACCAAGGGCATCCAGTGCCTCAACAACCTCCGGCAAATGATGATCGGCTGGAAGATGTACGCCGATGACCACAATGACCTGCTGCTTGCCAGCCTGGTCAACGACACCATCCGCGCCCAGCGCCGCGTCATTTGGGTCGAGGGCAACCTCCTCAATACCAGCGATGCCGGCGTTTGGAATCCGGCCGTTTACGTCGCCAAAAGCCCCTTGATGCCCTACATCGGCAACAACTTCACGGTCTGGCGCTGTCCGGCCGACCCGGTGCGGGTTCTCAACAGCTCCGGCCAGCGCGTCCCGCGAGTGCGCAGCAACTCCATGAGTCAGGTCTTCGATTTCGGCGCGTGGTTGCCCGCCTCGCTCTACCGCACCTACGCCAAAAGCTCCGACATCGTCAACCCGGTCAAAACCTGGGTGCTCATTGACGAGCATCCCGACAGCATCAACGACGCGGCCTGCGCGGTCGAAATGGCTCCGCCCGGCAGCACCTCTGCGCGGATCATTGACTATCCGGCAAGCTTCCACAGCGGCGGCTCGGGCCTCTCGTTTGCCGACGGCCATTCCGAAATGCACGTCTGGCGTGGCTCCAAAATCAAGCCGCCGGTCACCGGCGTGCCGATCCCGCTGGTGGTGGACGCCGGCGATTCCGTCCAGGACATCATCTGGTGGTCGAGCGTCACCACGGTGCGCAAATAACCCGCGCCGATTTGAAGGTCCGGGCCTCTGCGCCGGAACAAGTTGATCTCCTCGTAGCGCACCGCCGGGCGATCAGCCTGAGCAAGCCGGTCGAAGCCTTCCGCGTTGGCGGCACGCGCTGCGACAGGCTGTGGATCGCTTCGCCCCCTCAACCCGACCGGCCCGGCATCGGGTAGATGCGTTTCTCAGCAGCCAGCCGCCGCGCCAGTTCCACGGTGGCAAAATACTCGCGGCGCAGTTGGTGCCACCGGTGCGGCTCTTGTGCCGTCAGGTCGGTCGCATCCAGTCGGCCCTCGCGCAACGCGAACAGACGCGGCTCGGCTTCGCGCGGGTCGTAGCGCAGCACCGCATCGCCCTTCACAAACCAGCCCTCGGACGACGAGCCGCTCACGCAGCCCAACTCCGGCGCGGCCGCATCGAGCAGGTTGCGCCCCATGCCCGCGTAAAGATGCTCGCCCGGAAACAGCGCCAGCGCCGTGGGCAGCACGTCCACCTGGCTGGCCCGTCGCCAGTCCGGGTTCGGTCGCGGCGGCAGGGCGCGGTTGTAGAAAATCAGCGGAATCCGCAACCGTTCCAGCCATGCGTCGCTAAAGCTCACGCTGGTATGGTCGCCCAAAATCACCAGCAGCGTCCTCTCCCACAACCCGGGTCGGCTTTGCAATCGCTCGCAGAAGCGCCGGATCGCCTCGTCCAGATACGCAAACGTGTTGAGCGCCGGCTCGGCGAATCGCCGCTCAAACTCCGGCGGCGTGGCCCAGGGCGAGTGCGTCGTGGCGGTGACCAGATGCGCCGTGAAACGCGTGGGACAGTTCAGCAGCACCTCGGCGCATTCATCCAGGAAGTAACCGTCGAAAATGCCCAGCAACGTGTCGGCCTGCGCCAGTTGGTTGCGGCGACGAAACCGTTCGGCGAATTCAAAGTAACCCAGCACCGTGCAACCCTGATTGGCCGCGAACGCGGTGAAATCCCCGCAGCTTTGCCGGAAGCCGAACAGGAAAAGGTGCGTGTAACCGTCCGAGCCGAAAACGCGCGCCGGTGAGCCGTAGTAACCGTGCAGCTCGTAGGAGGTGAAGCGGCGGCCCGGCTCGTCGTAGGTCGCGCGCGGCATCGCGGTCATCGTCGAGAACACGCCGCCGGAGGTGAAATTCGCGCACTGCAGCGTGTTGGGGAAATAGTAGCCCTCGGCGGCGAGCCGTCGCACAAACGGCATCACGGCGCGCCCGTCGCGCTCCTGTTCGAGCACGGATTGCGAGAAGCCTTCAACCTGCAAAATGACCAGGTTTTCAATCGGCGAACCGGGCCAGCCGTTGATGCGCCGCAGCAGCGGAAATCGCTCCGCGTTCGCCGAAGGCGACCCGGCCGCGGCGGTCGTTGCGGCGGGCTGGGTCAACGTGCGCCACACTTCCAGCGCCTCGGCTTCGCTGAACCGATACCGGATCGTGCGCCGGAAATGCGACGGCACCTGCTCGAAGAAAAACTCCAGCAGCGGGTTCATCACCGCCTGATTGCACGCGTAGTCGGGGAAGGTCATGAAGTAGCGCGCCTTGGTGGTGGTCAGCCGCCAGCCGCTGCGCGCCCGCCCGCCGCGACCGGCCTTGCGGCGCGGCACCAATTGAAACAGCGCCACCAGCGGCAACAGACCCAACACCAGTCCGGCCGCGAACGGATGCGGTTGAGGCTGCGGCGCGGAGGCGTTCGACCCGGAAGCGGTGGACACCGCCAGCGCGTGGTTGGCAATCAGACCGCCGGCGAACAGAAAGGCGGCGACGCCGAGAGCCAGCGCCAGCATCAACCCGCGTCGCCGCAACACAAACGGCATCACCGCCAGATACACCTGATAGGGCGCGGTGATGTAGGGCAGCAACAATTCGCCCGCACCCTGATTGCGCTCAGCGAAGGTGAAGAAGTTCGCAACGCAGACGAACGCGTGCACCCCGGTCAGCAACCACCACTCCCAGAACACCCCGCGCACCGGCAGGCCGCCCCGGTGGCCGAACGCCAGCGCACCCACCAGCCACGCCACGCCCGTGAGCGCCACCAACAAACCCAGCCACGCCGCATCCAACCGCGCCCCGGCCAGGAGCACGCGCCGCCGCTGCGCCGCGCCCGCCGTGGGAGCGAAGCGACGCACAAAAAGCCACCGGTAAACCGCGAAGACCGCGCTGTTGAGGAGCACGGCGACCACGAGAATCAGAGCCGGTCGCAAATCCATCGGATGGCGCCGTCAGGCGCAGGGCCGAACCAGTTTTTGCCGAAACCGGCTCGAGCCGGCGGCGATTAGGCAGTCAGCCGACCGCGCTTGTCAACGTCAACGCTTGAACCCCCGTTGCGCTCGCCTAGTCTCGGCGCGCTGTGACGTGGGACCAGCTTCGCCACTTCCATCGCCAGCCCGAAGTGCTCCGCGCGTGGCAACGGCTTTGGGGGCCGGTGTTGCCGTGGCTGCTGCCGCGCCGCCGTCGCCTGCTTCTGGCGCTGGGCGGTCTGGTCATTGCCGTGAGCGATCCGCTCAAGGAGGTGCGCTCGATCCCCCGCACCTTCGGCTTTGAACCGAACACCGCCGGCACCGTGATCGTGATCATCGCCGCAGCCGGATTCGTGTTGCTCTGGCACGAACTGGCCCGGCGGTTTGCGTCGTGGCCGGCCTGGTGCAGACGCCGTCCGCAACTGTGCCTGCACGCGTGTTTCTGGGTGTGGTTGCTGGCGCTCTGGAACGTCACGACCCACAACGTCACCGCCCGCACGGTGCTGTTTGGCGTGGCGCTGGTGTTTCCGCTGTTGCTCTGGCGGCTGGGCTACATGCTCCTGACGGCGCAACGCGGCAAAATGGCCGGCACGACACTCGCCGACCACTGGTTCTACCTCTGGCCGGTCTGGGGCGGCACGGCCGTGCCGTTTGGCAAGGGGTTGGACTACCTCAGCGCCTGCGAAGCCAAAGACCCCGACGCCCTGGCGCGCTCGCAACTGGCCGGGCTGAAGCTGGTCGTCCTCGCGGCCCTTTGCGGCGCGGGCAAGGACCTGATGGACGGATTGGTATTTGGCGAGGACAACGCCTGGCGCCGTGCGCTGGGCAACCTCACGCTGGCCGTCCCTCCCACGGCGGAACTGATGAGCGCGACGGTTGCCGCGCCGATCTGGAAGGGCTGGGTTTCAATCTACGCCGAGCTGTTTCGCTCGGTCCTGGCCTGGGGCGCCAAGGGCCACCTGGTCATCGGCTACCTGCGCCTGGCGGGTTTCAACGTGTTTCGCAACACCTATAAACCGCTGCTGGCCGAGACGATCGTCGAGTTTTGGAATCGCTACTACTACTACTTCAAGGAACTGCTGGTGCACTTCTTCTTTTTTCCGACCTTCACGCGGTATTTCAAACAAAGCCCGCGGTTGCGGCTCTTCACGGCGGTGTTCGCGGCAGCGTTTCTCGGCAACATGTATTATCACGTGATCAAGGCGCCCGCCTTCATGCAGGGCGACTGGCCAGCGGTGTGGGCAACGTTCAATCCGCGCCTGGTCTATTGTTTTTTCCTGGCGCTGGGCATCTGGCTTTCCATGCAACGAGAACAACGCCGTTCGCGCGGGTGGGTGCGCCCGCCGGGCCGCCGCGCCCTGGCCATTTTCAGCGTCTGGACGTTCTTCGCGTTCATTCATCTCTGGGCACGTGGCACTCAAACCCACGGCCAGCGCCTGCAATTTTTGCTTGGACTTTTCGGCCTCGGTTGAAATCGTCTCAGCCTGTCAACCATGTTCACGGAACTGAGCGTCGGGCACCTCGTCGAGCCGTTCGGCTCGCGCCGCTGGAGTCCCGCCGAAATTCACTCCCAGATTCGCAAGCGCCTGGCGCGCTTCGAACGCCTGGGCCTCCGGCCCGGCGATCGGGTCTTCCTGTTGTTCGGCAACCGGCCGGAATTCTTCGCCGAACTGCTCGCCCTCTGGAAACTCGGCGCCTGCGCCGTGCCGGTGGACGCCCGCCTGACAGCGTTTGAAGTGGAAACGCTTGCCCGCGCCGCCGAACCGAAACTCGCCGTGGGCGATGAGGCAACTTCCGCCGAAAGCCTCGCCGCCCTCGAACGCGCCGGCGCACGCGCCCTGCTCACCGGCGAAACCGGGCCGGGCGAATCCGACGCCGCGCGCGTGCGGTTGGATGACGACGCGCTGATCCTGTTCACGTCCGGCTCAACGGGCGAACCGAAGGGCGTCTTGCACACGCATCGCTCCTTGCGCGCGCGCTGGATGGGCCTGCGCGAGCATTTGCCCGATGAGGTGTTCGCGCGCACTCTCTGCCTGTTGCCCACGCATTTCGGCCACGGGTTGATTTGCAACTGCCTGTTTCCGTGGCTGTCGGGTCACGACCTGTATATCGCGCCGCCCTTTCGGCCCGACCTGGTGGCGCAACTGGGTCGCGTGCTCGACGAACACGCGATCACCTTCATGTCCAGCGTGCCGCCCATCTGGAAGCTCGCCCTCAAACTCGCCCGCCCGCCCCAACGCGGTTCGCTTCGCCGCGTCCACGTCGGCTCGGCCCCGCTCTCGGCGGCGCTCTGGGAGGACATTCGCCGCTGGACCGGCACCCGCCAGGTCTGCAACGCCTACGGCATCACCGAAACCGGCAGTTGGGTGGCCGGACTCGACGACGCCGACGTGCCGGTGCAAGACGGACTCATTGGACGCGGCTGGGGCGCGGTCATTCAGGTGCTCAAGACCAACGCCACCACCCAACCGCTGCAACCCGAACTGGCCTGCGAGCCGGGCGAATCCGGCTACGTCTGGCTCAACACGCCCGCGTTGATGAAGGGCTACTTCCGCCGGGACGATTTGACCGCGCGCGCCGTGGTGGACGGCTGGTTTATGACCGGCGACATCGGTTTTCTGGACGAACACGGCCGCCTGGTGCTGCGCGGGCGCGAGCGCGACGAGATCAACAAGGGCGGCATGAAAATTTATCCGGCTGACGTGGACGCGGTGGTTGAGCGCTTCGCCGGCGTCACCGATGTGTGCACCTTCGCGCTGGACGATCCGATTTACGGCCAGTCGGTCGGCATGGCCGTGGTGTTGCAGAACGGCTCCGACGAAACACTCTGCGCGCTGTATGCCTGGATGAAGTCGCACCTGGCCGAGCACAAGCTGCCCTCGCGCTGGTGGGTGCTGGAAACAATCCCGCGCACCTCGCGCGGGAAGGTCAACCGCGACGCTGTCAAAGCCGCCTGTCAACGCCAGCCGCCCCTGGATTTGCCCGCCGTGCTGGCCCGCGCCGCCCGCTCATGAACCCGCTCCGCGCCGAACATCGCCGTCAACTGGTCGAATTCCTCCGCACCATCCAGAAGGCGGGCGTGCCGGTCGAATCGCTCCGGGACGAGGACCGGCTCGTCGCCTCCGGCCTCATTGATTCGCTCGCCATCCTGCAAATCGTCGCCTGGCTCGAGACGACCTACGGAATTGATTTTTCGGTTCGCGGCGTTTCGCCGGAGGAACTCGGCTCGATCGGCGGCATCCTCGACGTGATTGAACAGGAAAAAGGCGCCGTGACCGCTGCCCAACCATGAACACCGACTCCCGCGCCGCTCAAACCGCCGGCGCCCGATTGCGCGCCGCCGTGCAGGAACGCGACCTCTTGCCGTTCATCGGCGTGTATGACGTGTTTTCCGCAACGCTGGCCGCGCGGCATTTTGACGCGTTGTTTGTGAGCGGCTTCGGCTTTGCCGCCAGCCACTACGGCCTGCCGGACATCGGCTTCATCACCTGGTCGGACATCGTCAACTACGTCCAGCGCATCCGCACGGTGCTGCCGGAGCATCATCTGCTGGTGGACATTGACGACGGCTACTGCGACACGGAGGTGGCCTGCCACGTGGTGTCGTTGCTGGAAGCCTCCGGTGCGTCAGGCGTGGTGCTCGAAGACCAGAAGCGCCCGCGCCGCTGCGGGCATTTCGAGGGCAAACAACTCATGGAACTGGACGAATACCTCGCCAAGCTCCGCCAGGTGCTGGCCACGCGCCATGACCTGTTCGTGATCGCCCGCACAGACAGCTCCGACCCCCACGACATCCAACGGCGCGTGATGGCGTTTGCCGAGGCGGGCGCGGACGCCGTGCTCGTGGACGGGTTGAAGAACCTTGAAACAGTGCGGCAGTTGAGCGCGCTGGTTCGCGTGCCGTTTTGTTTCAATCAGATCGCCGGGGGCAAATCGCTGCCGTGCACCTTCACCGAACTGCGCCAGGCCGGCGCGCGACTGGTGATCTACAGCACGCCGTGCCTCTTTGCCGCGCAACCGGCGATTGACGACGCCCTGCAGGCGCTCAAACGCAATGACGGGTCGCTCGCCGGCAGTCGCGTCGGCGTGAAGGAATGCACGCAGGTGTTGCAGGAAAACCTCTCGCGCCGTCGCGCCCCGCAGGTGATTCCGCACGCCTGAGCCACGCGGCCGGCACGCGCACCCACTGCCAGCCTGCCGGGCGCTTCCGGCTCGAGCGGGCGACCAACCCGGCGGGTTGGCGGTCACGCGTCGCCGAACCGAAAAGCCCCCGTTCCACGGGCGACACGCCCGACCGCCGCCTCCCGCCCCATTGCATTTTTTTCAAGCGGGCTTGCCGGTTTTTGCGTTTCGCCGCCGCGGCGGTGCGGATTATTTTCCAAACGATGCGCCCGCGCGGTTGGATCATGGCATGGGTTGTAGGATTCCTGGCGGCCCGAATTTGCGCCCAGGAAATCAAGGTGGACATCAACGCCCACAACCGTCCGCTCTCAGAAACCGCCGACCCGGCCTACCTCTCCTGGAACACCAACGCCTCCTGGTTCAGCGGCGGCTCGGCCATCACCAACACCTTCAGCGGCGTGACCTTCATCTTCCGGCACGTCGGCCCCACCGGCACGGGCCTGACCACCGACCGCTACCCCGCCGGGCTCACGACGCCCGGCTGGAACGCCAAACTGGTGAGCGACGGCATCACCGTCGCCCCGCTGCACATCACCAACGTCGCCGGCTCGACCAATCCCGGCGCGCGCATCGAGTTGACCATCCGCGGCTTGAGCGCCGGACGCCACACCCTTCTGACCTGGCACAACACCTGGCAGAATCCGAGCAACTACACCTTCAGCCCGCTGCACATCTACCTCAACGGCGTCAAAATCATCACCAACCTGCCCGTCAGCAACCGCGTCACCAACAACGCCGATGCCGCGTATTCCTACGTGGAGTTCGTTTCCGACGGCACCAACGACACCGTCATCGCCTACGAGGCAAGCACCGATTTCACCGTCACCGACGCGCAGCCGTGCATCAACGGCTTTGAACTCAACACGCCGAACTTTCGGTTCAAGGCCAACCGCCCGTTCCCCGCGCACGCCGATGAACACGTGGACGCCGACGCCACCAAATCGGTGCTGTTGCGCTGGACGCCCGCGGCCATCGCCGTCTCGCACCACGTCTATTTCGGCACCAGCAGCAACGCCGTCAAAAACGCCACGCCCGCCTCACCC
Organism: Verrucomicrobiia bacterium; assembly: GCA_026414705.1. GTDB lineage: Bacteria > Verrucomicrobiota > Verrucomicrobiia > Limisphaerales > JAOAIM01 > JAOAIM01. The sequence goes on from JAOAIM010000097.1 coordinate 9,633, forward strand.
GAATTCCTCGGCAACCAGACCGCCACCAACCGCCTGGTCACCAACCTCACCAGCCTGGCCACGTATTACTGGCGCGTGGACGAGGTGGACGCGACCAACGGCGTCACCCGCGGCGACGTGTGGATGTTTCGCATCCGGCGGCTGGCGTTTCCCGGCGCGGAGGGCTACGGACGTTTTGCCATTGGCGGGCGCGGCGGGGTGGTCGTGGTGGTGACCAACCTCAACGACAGCGGCCCGGGCAGCCTGCGCGACGCCCTCACCGGCAATTACGGCCCGCGCACGGTGGTCTTCAATGTCGGTGGCCTCATCACGCTCGAATCCGACCTGGTGCTCAACCACAACCATCCCTACATCACGATCGCGGGGCAGACGGCGCCGGGCAAGGGCATCTGCCTGCGCAAAAATCAATTCGGCGTCAGCGGCGGGCGCGACCTGATCATTCGCCACCTGCGCATGAGGCCGGGCAATCTCTCCGGTCGCACCCTCAACGGCACGGGCCTGGCCGGCAGCGACCACTGCATCATGGACCACGTCTCGGTGAGCTGGAGCATTGACGAGGGCCTGAGCACCCGCAATTCGCGCAACATCACCTTCCAGCGCTCGATCATCGCCGAGGCGCTCAACATCGCGGGCCACCAGAATTATCCGCCCGGCACGCGCCACGGTTACGCCGCCAGCGTGGGCGGGGACATCGCCAGCCTGCACCACAACCTGCTGGCCCACTGCGAGGGGCGAAACTGGAGCCTGGCCGGCGGGCTGGACGCCGACGGTCGCTACGCGGGCCGCCTCGATATTTTCAACAACGTCGTTTACAACTGGCGCAGTCGCACCACCGACGGCGGCGCGCATCAGGTCAACTTTGTCGGCAACTATTACAAACGCGGGCCGGCCTCCATTTACTCCTACGCCCTCAACGCCCAATACGGCAATTACCCCGGCACGCAGCAGTATTTCTTCACCAACAACGTCATGCCCGGCGTGTTCGGTTACGCCAACCAGTCCGCCGGGCGCACCTATTCGACCGAAAGCGGCGGCGTGCTCCCGGAGAATTCCAACCCGCCTTACAGCGCGTGGGTCAACGCCCCGTTCTTCCCGTCCCACGCCACAATCCATCACGCCACCAACGCCTACAAACAGGTCCTCTCGGACGTCGGATGCAACCGCCCCGTGCTCGACGACCAGGACTCGCGCATCATCCGCGAAACCCTCGACGGCACGCACACCTACGTCGGCAGCGTCAGCGGCTCGCCCGGCCTGCCCGATTCCCAAAACGACGTCGGCGGCTGGGAACATTACCCCGAAGTCCATCGCCCGCCGGATTGGGACTCCGACCGGGACGGCCTGCCCGACTGGTGGGAACGCATCAAGGGCCTGAACCCGAATTCGCCTCCGGGTGATTTCTCCGACAGCAACGGCGATCCCGACGGCGACGAGTTCACCAACCTGGAGGATTATTTGAACTGGCTCGCCGCGCCCAATTTCGTCTGCACCAACGGCGCCTCAGTGGACATTGATCTGACGCAGTTCACGCGCGGCTTCACCAACAACAGCCCGGTCTATGCTGTGTTCGCAGCGACCCACGGCACGGTCGCCCTCGTCAGCAACGGCCGCGTCGCGCGCTTCACGTCCACAGCCACGACCAACGCCCTGGGCAGTTTCACTTTCAGCGTCGTGGACGCCGATGGCGACGGCCTGACCAACACGGTCGGCTTGCGGCTGGTGGCGTCGGCCGCGCCGCGCTTGGGGATGCGACGCGACAGTGGTGCGCTCTTCGTTGAAGTGGCCGCCGAGCCGGGTCGCGCCATCACGGTCGAAACCGCGACCAACATCTGGGGCGGCTGGTCGGATTGGACCAACGTCGTGAGCAGCGCCGGTGTGCACCTGTTGCCGGTGAGCGATTGGGCCGGTGAACCGCACCGGTTTTTTCGCGCCCGAACGCAGTGATGGGGCGCAGGTTCACCGCACCGCCGGCTGCAACAGCAGCAATCGCCCGCGCTCGGCGTCCAGTTCCACCTCCGCCCCCACCGGCAGCGTCGCGTTGGTGGGCAGGTGACCGAACGGCAGGCCCGTGACCAGCGGCACCCCCAGCGGCAGCAGCCGTTCGCGAATCACGTCGTCCACCGTCTGGCGATATTCCTTCGCCCGCGCCGCCTTCGGGTCGCGGCAGTTTTTGTTGATCCCCACGGCGATGCCCGCGACCTGTTGCAACAGCCCCGCATTAAGCAGTTGCGTCAGCATCCGATCCATGTCGTAGGGCTTCTCGTTTACGTCCTCGAAAAACAGGATGCGCCCGCGAAACGGCGGTTGCCACGGCGTCCCCAGCGCGGCAGACAACAACGTGAGATTGCCGCCCACCAGTTGGCCGCGCGCCACGCCCGGATGCAGCACCGCCACGGTGCGACCCGTGTAACCTTCCGCAATATCGCCCCGCCACGGCCGCCCGGAGGCGTCCACGCCACAGACCGTCCGCAGAAAACTCTCGCGCGTAAAGCGCGGCACGCGCGCATGGGCAAAGTCCGAGTTCAACATCGGCCCGTGAAAGCTGATGAGGTTCGCCCGGCGCAACAACGCGCAGTGCAGCGACGTGATGTCGCTGTAGCCCACAAAAATTTTCGGATGCTTGCGGATGAGCTGGAAGTCCAGCAGGGGCAACAACCGCGCGGCGCCGTAGCCGCCCCGCACGCAGACGATCGCTTTGACGGAACGGTCGGCGAACAGGCGCATCAAATCGTCAGCCCGGTCGCGGTCGCTGCCGGCCAGGTAGCCCCAGCGTTGGCGCGCGTTGGGCGCGAGCCGGACCTTGAATCCGAGCGCCTCCAGCGCGGCCACGCCGCGATCAATGTTTTTGGGATCGGGCGGCGGGCTGGCCGGCGCCGCCACGCCGATCACATCGCCCGGCTCCAAACGCGGTGGTCGAATTGGCATGGCTGTTTAGTGCGGGCCGCGCCTCAGCTCCACAAGGCAAAACCGCACGTGATGTTGCGGGCGATTCACTCCAGGGTGACCGCTTCTGCGAGCCAGCGTTGCACCGCGGCTTCCGCCTCCGCCTCCCCGGCGTAACCCCACACGGCGATTTGCAGCACCCGCTGGCTCACACAACGGCTGCCCGCCAGCGCCGCCCCAATCCGCGACGCCGTGTTTTCGCGGAGATTCGAGAGCCAGCCGCGCGTGCCGTCCTCTGTCGCCGCCCAATACACGAACAACGGACGCCCGCGCTCTTCAAACTCATAAACGCGGAAGGGCATCGTCTGGTTCGCAACGGCAAAGTCTTTGACGCCGAGATTGCGGCGCAGCGTGCGCCCCGCCGCGGGCAGGCAGATGTCGGGCCGGTGCGTGCGCGCGCACTGCACACGCACGCGGTCGGCCAGTGATCGCGCCGGGCCCCACCGGAAATAAAACGCCTGCCACACGCTCCCGTCCGGCTCCCGCCAGCCCATCGAGCGGCCTTCGTCGAACTTCAACTCCGCCCGCGCGCGTGGCGAGATTCCAACCTCGCGCAAATCCGGTTTTCCCGTTGGCCAGCGCACCGACCAGCGCGAGGCATTCGCCACGGCCGCTTCGGCATGGCCGAACCACGCCGCCGTCCCGCCCTCTACCAGCACCAACCACCCCCAGAGCGCCGGCGCCACCCAACGCGGCAGCGCGTGAGGCGGGTGCGCTGTTGTCTCACTGGCGGGCGCGCGAAGCCCGCCGTTCCCCAGCCGCTCTGCAATCAGCCAGATGGCCGTGAAACACACCAGCAGGATGCCGACCCCGGTCGGATCGTGCCAGCGCTCCAGCGCCGCGCTGCCGCCGACCGCGCAGACGCGCACCAGGATGAAGGTGCGAATCATGTTGCAGATCATCGCCAGCGCCACCCCGCCAAGCACCACCCCGATGCGACGCCGCACCGTCAGCCGATACCATTCCCCGAAAAACACCGCGATCATGAGCGTCGCCTGCAACGACCGGATGCCGCTGCACGCCTCATCAATGCCAACCTTGCCGTTGCTGACCTCGATGACGTTGCCCGCCTGCGTCGCCGGAATGCCCAGAACCGTGAGCGTCTCAACCACTGCCGCAGTGTTCAGCCGCGTCAACGCCTGCACGACCACGCCCTCCCATTGCGAAGGCCAGGGCACGGCCACCAGAAAAAACGCGATCGGAAACCAGAAATGCCGCAGCCACGCGCCGCCACCCAGAAGGTAAATGACCGCCAGCGTCAGGCCGACCAGTTCCAACGTCATGGCCCAACTGGCCGCGCGCCAGATGGGATTGGCCTCCACCAGCGCGCGTGTGGGCAACAACAGCAACGCGCACGTGACCGCCACGGCCCATGCCCGACCGGGGCGGGGCGCAGTGGGTGCGGGTCGGTCGCCCCACCGTCGCCAGAGCAGAGCGCCGCACAAAAACGGCACCGCCCAGCCGTAATTGTATTGGACGTACAGATTCCACTGCGGACCGAGCAGGCGGACGGCGGCGCCCCAGAAGCCGACCAGTGCCGCCACCACCCACCACGGCAGCCTCGCCCGATCTGTGCCCGCCAACGTCATGATCGGCCTTCTAACACGCGACTTTGGCGGTGTCGAGACAGCGACCGCTGGCAGCCGAACCTGATGAACATCGGAAGCCCGGCAGCGTGGAGCATCAGAGCGTGGAGCGTCAGAGCGTGGAGCGAGGGAGCGTAGCGCAGGCTTCCAGCCTGCTGGTTCGCCGACTTCCAGTCGGCAGATCAAAAGTGGCGACACCGACCTTCAAAACTCTGAACTTTGAACCTTGAACTTTGAACTTTGAACCGGGCCGCGCGTGAGCACCGGGCGAAAAAGCGCACGAATGGCGGCTTGGGCAATTCCCTCTCCCTCGAGGGAGAGGGACAGGGTGAGGGTGAGGCCCTGGAGAACAACATCGAACGCTGAACATCGAACATCGAACAACCAAGGAGGAACTCAGGAACGGGGGAAAGAAAAGGGGAGCGCACCGGTCTCGCGTGCCGTTTTCGGCGTCCTGCCGAAAACATCGTTTCTCCGACGGCTTTGAGCGCCGAAGGCGCGATCACAATGATAGCCCAGGGCAACGCCCTGGGTCGGCGCGTCCCCCCAACC
>JAOAIM010000098.1 GCA_026414705.1 Verrucomicrobiia bacterium
CGCAAACATTTGAATACCCTTTTGCCCACGATGCGTTCTCCCTCACCCCAACCCTCTCCCGCTGGGAGAGGGAGCGCGGGCGTGCGCCGCAAAACATCGAACAACGAACACTGAACATCGAACATCGAAGGAGGAACTCAGGAAACGGGGGCAACGGGAACGCGGAGGGCGCGCGCGGTGGGAATTCAAGTTGAGCGCGCGGTGCGGTCAGGCGGCTTCCGACACCGGGGAGGCGACCTCCTCCGGCTCAATCCATTTGCCGTGCTCGCGGATCAAGTCCACAAGCCGGTCCACGGCTTCGGATTCGGGGATGTTGAATTTCACGGGCGTTTTGCCGACGTAAAGGTTCACCTTGCCCGGCGCGCCGCCCACGTAACCGAAGTCCGCGTCGGCCATCTCGCCCGGGCCGTTCACGATGCAGCCCATGATGGCGATTTTCACGCCCTTGAGATGCTGCGTGCGCGCCTTGATGCGCGCGGTGACGGTTTGCAGGTCAAAGAGCGTGCGCCCGCAGCTCGGACACGCCACGTAGTCGGTCTTGAACGAGCGACAACCGGCGGCCTGCAAAATGTTGTAGGCCAGCCGCAACGACTGCCCGGCGCCGCTCTCGCCGCGCACCAAAATCGCGTCGCCAATGCCGTCGGCAAGCAAACCGCCAATCACAATGGCCGCCCGTAACAACGCAATCTTCGGCTCCAGCGGCGTCGGCTCAAAGCTCAGGCAATCTTTGAGCAGGATGGGATTGTTGCGGCCCAGCCGCTTGAGCCGCGCGGCCAGCAGGCGAAACGCCGTGATCGGCGGTAACGGCACGCCGTCTTTGACCGTCACCAGTTGCCGGTCGCACGGCAGCTCGAAATCGCGCGTCGGATCCAGCTCGGCCACGTTGAGCTCCTCGTAGATTGCCTCCGGGCGCACGTCGGCGCGCGGGCTGATTTTGGGCGCAACTTTTTCCCACGTGGCGCGGGTGACGACGACGCGCACGGTTTGTTCGCCGCCGCATTTGACGCCCTCGGCCAGCTCGATTTCCGGCGTCACGCGCCGTTGATATTGATACGGGTCAAACGGAAAGGCGGTGTCGTTGACCCAGTCCGCGCGGGCCAGTTCGGGCGGCGGCGCGCTGGCGGTGAGGGCGGGGATTTGGGCCAGCAGATCGCGGCAGACCTCGATTTCGCGCACGGAGTCTTCGGTGAGCGAAACGCGAATGGTGTCGCCCAGGCCGTCGCACAGCAGCGCGCCGATGCCAATGGCGGATTTGATGCGGCCGTCCTCGCCTTCGCCCGCCTCGGTCACGCCCAGGTGCAGCGGGTAGTTCCAGTCCGGGCCTTCATCGGCCAGGCGCGCGGTCAGGAGGCGGTAACACTCGATGGCGACCTTGGGATTGGAGGCCTTCATCGAGAACTTGAAGTTGTGGAAGTCGTGCTTGCGGCAGATGCGGGCGAATTCGAGGGCGCTCTCGACCATGCCCAACGGGGTGTCGCCGTAGCGGTTCAGGATGCGGTCGGAGAGCGATCCGTGGTTGGTGCCGATGCGCATGGCGCGTCCGAGCCGTTTGCATTCGAGCACCAGCGGCGTGAAAGCTTCTTCAATCCGGCGCAATTCGGCGGCGTATTCCTCGTCGGTGTATTCGCGGACGACGAATTTCTTTTTGTCGGCGTAGTTGCCGGGGTTGATGCGGACGACCTCGACCCATTTGACGGCCTCCATCGCGGCTTCGGGCTTGAAGTGGATGTCGGCGACAATGGGCACGAGGCAACCGCGCGCGCGCAGTTCGGCCACGATGTTTCGCAGATTGGCGGCGTCGCGCACCGTCGGCGCGGTGATGCGCACCACCTGACAACCGGCTTCCACCAGCTCGAGGGTCTGGCGCACGCACGCGGCGGTGTCCATCGTGTCGCAGGTGAGCATGGACTGGACAACGACGGGCTGGTCGCCGCCGAGGATCAGGCCGCCGCGTTGCGGGTCGCCGATGATCAGTTCGCGGGTTTTGCGGCGGCGATACCACCAGGGCGATTCGCAATAGCGCAGGGTGCTCATGGGGAGGTGGCCGGGGCCGGGGCTGACGCCGGCTCGGTTTGCTCAATGGTCACGCGCTGTTTGAACAGCGAGCGGAACAGCGGGAATCGTTTCACGTCGTGGAACGACACAAAGATCATGAGGCTGATGAGCAGGAGCGCGAAGCCGGTGGTGGTGTATTCGACCAGGCGGGCGGGCAGGGGGCGGCGGGCGACGCGCTCGATCAGCGCCATGAGACAATGGCCGCCGTCGAGCACCGGAATGGGCAGCATGTTGATGATGGCCAGGTTGATGTTCAGCAGCACCAGGAAACTCAACGCCAGCCGCCAGTCCGTGTTCACATACGCCGCCAGGAGCGCGAAAATGCCCGGCGGGCCGCTCAAATCTTTCAGTCCCACACCGGTTTCCCGCGAGTGAATCAGCGCCCGGAAGGTGCCGACCGTACGGTCAATGACCACCCCCACCTGCGTCCAGGGCGGGATGTGTTCGATGCGATAGACCGGTCGGCCCGGTCCAATCTCCGCGCCGATGCGCGCGACCTTCGCGTCGGGATCGAGCCGGGGCGTGACCGGGATGACGACCCGTTTGCCGTCGCGGCGCACGACCAGGTCCTTGGTTTCGCCGGCGCATTTTTGAACGAGCTTGATGAACTGTTCGGCGCCGAAGACCGGCACCTGGGCGAAGGCGAGAATCTCGTCGCCCTCGCGCAGGCCGGCCTGTTCGGCGGGGCTGCCGGGCCTGACGCGCTTGATCACCGGATGATCGCGCGGGTCAAGATTGAGCACCTTCAGGCCGAGGGTTTCGCTCACGACGGTGGTGAGCAGGTAGGTGTTGGTGAACTGGCCGTGCCGGGCAATGACCACGGGCAGGTTGGTGCCGCGCGCCAGGATCGTGAACTCCTGCACTTCCTGCCAGGAGCGCACCGGTTTGCCGTCCACCGCCAGAATCTCGTCGCCGGGTTGAATCCCCAGCTTCGCTTCGGGCGAATCCGGTTCGACGTGCCCGATGATGGGCGGGTTGACCTGCACGGGCAGGCCGGTGATCCAGAGCAGGCCGGCCAGCGCCAGACCAAACAACACGTTCATCGCCGGACCGGCGACGGCAACGAGGATTTTGGACAACGGAGAGGCAGGCGGCAGTTTTTCGGCCTCCTCGCTTGCGCGGCCCTCCAGCGCGTCGGAGGTGACCATTTGCGGCAGCTTCACGAAGCCGCCGGCCGGAATCCAGCGCCACGACCACACGACGCCGTCGCGCACCCAACTGAAAATTTTCGGGCCGAAGCCGATGGCGAATTCCTCGATCTTGAGTCCGCGTCGGCGTGCCATCCAGTAATGGCCGTATTCATGAACGAACACCGCCGCTCCGAAGAGGAGGATGACGGCGACCGTGACGTAAAGAATGTTCAAAATGGTCATGAGCCAGGGCGGGCGCCGCGCGCCACAGCCGCCAATATAACAGGCTGGCCTGCTGCGGCAATCATGCGAACGCGACGGGCGCGGGTTGAGGTTGGGCGCGACTCGGCGCCGGCCGGTCGGATGCGGGCTTCTCGACGCTCAGCAACTGCCGCAGCACGTAGGGCAGAATGCCGCCGTGCCGGTAATATTCGATCTCAATGGGCGTATCAATCCGGCAGCGCACCGGGACGGCTTCCACCCCGCCCGAAACACGCGTCACGCGCAGCGTCAACTCCTGCTGCGGGCGGAGGTTTTCGTCCAGGCCCGCGACCTCAAACACCTCCGTGCCGTCGAGCCGCAGCGTTTGCGCGTTGACACCCTCGGGGAACTGCAGCGGCAGCACGCCCATGCCGACGAGGTTGCTGCGGTGGATGCGTTCAAAGCTCTGCGCGATCACCGCGCGCACGCCCAACAACGCCGTGCCCTTGGCGGCCCAGTCGCGGCTTGAGCCGGTGCCGTATTCGTGCCCGGCCAGCACGACCAGCGGCACGCCGCGTTTGCGATATTCCATCGCCGCGTCGTAAATGGTCATCTTCACGCCGTCGGGCTGCAGGATCGTGAAGCCGCCCTCTTCGCCGCCGAGCATGAGGTTTTTGATGCGCACGTTGGCGAAGGTGCCGCGCGTCATGACCCGGTCGTTGCCCCGGCGCGCGCCGTAGCTGTTGAAATCTTCCGGCGCGACGCCGCGCTCCAGCAGGTATTGGCCGGCGGGCGAGGACTTTTTGATCGAGCCGGCGGGTGAAATGTGGTCGGTGGTGACGCTGTCGCCAAAAATCCCCAGCGCGCGCGCGCCGCTGAGCGGGCGAATGCCCGGCGGATTGAGCGAAAAGTTCTCGAAGAACGGCGGCTCCTGGATGTAGGTCGAGTTCGCGTCCCACGCATACACGTCGCCGACCGCTGAGGGGATTTCGTTCCACTTCGGATTCTGCGCGGCGAAGTCGCGGTAGAGCTTGCGGAAGACCTCCGGCCGGAGCGCGTTTTGCATCGCGTCGCGGATTTCCTGCAAGCTCGGCCACAGGTCGGCCAGAAAGACCGGGTTGCCCTCGCGGTCGTAGCCCAACGGCTCGCAGCTCATGTCAATGTCCACCCGCCCGGCCAGTGCAAAGGCCACCACCAGCGGCGGGGACATCAGGAAATTGGCCTTCAGGCTGGGATGAATCCGCGCCTCGAAGTTGCGGTTGCCCGAGAGCACGCTCGCCGCGACGAAATCGTGCTGCTGCACCGCCGCTTCGATGTTCGGGTCCAGCGGCCCGGAATTGCCAATGCAGGTGGTGCAACCGTAACCGACCAGGTTGAAGCCGAGTCGGTCGAGGTATTTCTGGAGTTTGGTGCGCTTGAGATAGTCGCTCACCACGCGCGAACCGGGCGCGAGCGAGGTTTTGACCGCCGGGTTGACGCGCAGCCCCTTTTCCACCGCCTTGCGAGCGAGCAACCCCGCCGCGAGCATCACGGTCGGATTCGACGTGTTGGTGCAACTGGTGATCGCGGCGATGAGCACCGAGCCCGTGCCCACGCGCGCGCTGCGACCGCGTGCGGTTTTGACCTTCACGGCGCGACCGTAGTCACGACGCGATTTGCCGAAGCCATTGTCGGTGACGGGCCGTTGCAGCGCGGCGAAAAACTCGCGCCGTAAATTCGGCAATTCGATTCGATCCTGCGGACGTTTCGGCCCGGCGACACTGGGCTTGACGGTTGAGAGGTCCAACTCCACGACCTGCGAGTATTCGATCTGCCCCAACTGCGGCATGCCCCAGAGGCCCTGGGCGCGGTAGTAATTTTCGTAGAGCCGGCAATGCGCCTCGTCGCGTCCGGTGGCGCGCAGATAGCGGACGCATTCCTCGTCAATCGGGAAGAAGCCCATCGTTGCGCCGTATTCAGGCGCCATGTTGGCAATGGTGGCGCGGTCCACCACTGGAAGCGCCGCCGCGCCCGGGCCGAAGAACTCGACGAATTTGCCCACGACCTTCGTTTTGCGGAGCAACTGCGTGACGGTGAGCGCCAGGTCGGTCGCCGTCACGCCCTCGCCCAGGGCGCCGGTCAGGTGCACGCCCACCACGTCGGGCGTCAGGAAATAGACCGGCTGGCCGAGCATCCCCGCCTCGGCCTCGATGCCCCCGACGCCCCAGCCCACAATGCCCAGGCCGTTGATCATCGTCGTGTGCGAGTCCGTGCCCACGAGCGTGTCGGGGAAGTAAATTTGAGCTTTGCGATTCGAAATGTCCGCTTCGCCGCAAAGCACGCCCCGGGCGAGGTATTCGAGGTTGACCTGATGGACGATGCCGATGCCGGGCGGCACGACCTTGAAGGTCTCGAACGCCTGCATGCCCCACTTGAGGAACTGGTAACGCTCGCGGTTGCGATGGAACTCCATCTCCAGGTTGCGCTCCAGTGCGTCGCGCGTGCCCGCGACGTCCACCTGCACGGAGTGATCCACCACCAGGTCCACCGGCACGAGCGGCTCGATGAGTTTGGGGTTGCCGCCCAGCCGCTGCACCGCCGAGCGCATCGCCGCCAGGTCCACCAGCAACGGCACGCCGGTGAAATCCTGCAACACGATGCGCGCCACGATGAACGGAATTTCCTCGGTGCGCGGCGCGTTGGGTTGCCAGTTGGCCAGCGCGCGCACCGCCGCTTCGCTCACCCGACGCCCGTCGCAATTGCGCACCAGCGATTCGAGCACCAGCCGCAGTGACACCGGCAGGCGCGACACCGGCCCGACCCCCGCCTGCTCCAGCGCGGGCAGCGAAAACAGCCAGCCTTCCCGGCCCTCGCCGGTTTCGAACCGTCGCAGCGCCAGCGATTGAAATGGATGGATCGTCTCACTCATACAAAAGGTCCGCGCCGCCGCAGGGCCGATGTGGTTGGTCTCCCGGCAACACTCGCCAGCGAACGAGGACAAAAAGACACTGCGGCCTGCTCCGTGCAGCGTCAAGCGCGCGAGCGCGCCGCCGCCGGTGCCAGCGACCAACCTCACCATCCGTGCCGTCGGTCCGGCCAGCTTCGCCCTCGGCGGCCAGGGCGCCGCCAACAGCGCCTACTCCGTGTATGCCTCCACCAACATCACGCTGCCGATGTCCAACTGGTGGCTGATCGGGGTGACGAATTCCGACGCAGGCGGCCTGATCCAGTTCGTGGCCCCTGCAGCCACCAACGTGCAGCGCTTCTACCGTTTCGGCCCGCCCTCGCCGTAACGGACCGGCTGTGGGTTTTTGAGAGCCGGTGCTCCGGCTTTTCACCCGGGCACCGGCCCGCCCCGCGACGTGCAAAAAACGAGGGACTACTTACTTCCCGGCAGCGGCCGCTTCGAATGTCGCGGCGTCGCCCGGTTTGCAAATCACGGCGAGTGTGCGGTTGGTTCGATCCAAAACCGGACGGAAGAAAGCCCCGGTCCGCCGATATTCCTGAGACAGGGCAAGCAACAGATCGCCCTCGGTTTTTCCTTCCGGCCAGGGAAGTTGCGCCACGACGAGATGGCCCGAAGAAAGCAGGCGCTGTTCTTCGCGCTTAAGTTCCCGGCAATAGTAATCGAAAGGGTCGCTCTGGTGGAGGATGCCGACGAGGTGATCGCCAATCCGATACGGCCTTGGGTAGGCAGCACTGACACGAGTCACCGCTTTCGCCAATCTGTCAAGCCGGGCATAGGGATTGGCCATCCGGAAAGCCGTGATCGCCACCCCAACCACCCCCGCCAGCACGACGACGCCAAGCAGCACCCGTTTCCAGCCGGCTCTCATCGCTCGACGCCTAGCTCACCTCGAACCGGGTGTCAAGGCGCCTGCCCGCATCAGAATTGGGCGTTCGATGCGCAAGCGACACCGCTCAAGTTCGTGTCGCTTTCAGATAACCCTCCATGGCCCGCTGCGCGGCTTCAAACGACGGGGCACGGTGCACCAGCGACACACCCGTCGGAAACCGGCGCAGAATTTCGCCCGAACACAACGCCGCCTCGCTCACCGCCACCCGAATCAGCGCCACGCGGCGCTCCTGCGCCAGCCGATAGATCGCGTCCACGTCGTTCAACTCCGACTGGCCGAAGTCAAAGCACTCCAGCCCGGCGCGCTCCAGGAACGCCGCCGCGTGCCGGGCCACGTTGCCGCAGCAGTGAATGCCCCCGCCGCCCAGCTCGCGCAGCACAAATTCGTCGTGCGGCGCGATCACGTCGCGATACAGCGCCGGCGACATGAGTATCACCGAGTCATTCCGCAACAGAATCCGCCCGCGAATCATGGTGGCGTGCTGATGCGCAAAGCCCTCCGGGCCGTCGGTGACGAACTCCGCCAGGCGCCGGGCGAAGCCGACCTGCGCCTGCGCCACGCGCGCCAGCGCCGCCCCGACCCGTTGCGCTCGCGCAAGCAGGTCCTCAAAAACACTGCTGCCGACGATCAACTCCAGGTTGTCGAACGGACTCTGCAGGTCCGGCAACACCACCTTGATGAGCGACTCCAGTTGCGGCCAACCGCGCAGCGTTTCGCGGAAGAACCCGTAGGTTTCGATGACGCGCGGACACCAACCGCGCGAAAAATCCAGCGGGTCCTGTTCGAGAACGGTTTCCAGGCTCACGCCGCGCCCGTCCGGGTGCATCACCCAGGGCGGATTGTCGTCAAACTGCTCCACGCGCGCACCGAACATCGCGGCGATGAGCACCGTGCCGAAATTCGCTCGCACCGTGCACGGCAGGTCGTCGTTCAACCGGTCGCGGCAGGCCGGGCTGGTGTCAAAGGCATACGCCAGCTCGTTGAACAACATTTTTGCCGGATCGTTGAACACCTCCCGATGTGGAAACGGCTTGAACCTCGCGTCCGGCGGCAACGGGTGGGTGATCACGACCGGCAGACGCGAGACCGGTTGCCAGCTCAGCGCGCGCCGGTGCAGCTCCTCGGCCGCGGCCTGCCGTTCCGGCCGGAGCGTGGCGGCCAGATGATCGAGCAGCCTCTGAAGATGCGGATTCACGTGCCTCTCACCGACCCACCCCGCAAATCTGTTGGGTTCATGCACGCGCTTGATTCCCCCGGTCGAGCGCCACCGGTCGCAACGGAAGTTCTCGCTTTCGGCCCGGCGCCAGCGCGCGCGTGCGGGTGTTCTCCAAAACCCTGAAGAGCTTGTGCGGGGTTTGGGTCTTGCCCCAGAAAAATCGCTGCAAAGGCGGCACGCATTCAATGTTGCTCCAAATCCCGCCGCGCGAAAACTCCTCTTGCCGCCCCGCCTGCGAGAGCCCGGCCTGGAACGACCTGCCTCAAGTCCGCTCGACCCGTCAGCCATTGGGTTTGACCGATGCCCTGGGCGAAGCCGGGGAACGTTCGGCGCGTGTTCGCTGGACTCGAGCGCGAAGCGGCGAGGCCAGCCGGGCCATCGCCGGCGTCCGCGCCGTCTTTGAAAAAACTTTTTCGCGCGCCGGGCATTTTTTACTCTTCGCCGCCTACATGGAAACGACGGGTGGCAAGATCAAACGGCTCGATGATCTGGCGGTCACGCTGGCGGCGTTGCGCGAACGCGGGCGCAAGATCGTCCACTGCCACGGCGTGTTCGACCTGCTGCACATCGGCCACATCAAACACCTCGAAGCCGCGCGCAAGCTGGGCGACGTGCTGGTGGTGACGGTGACGCCCGACCGCTTCGTCAACAAGGGCCCGCACCGTCCGGCATTTCCGGAGCGGCTGCGCGCCGAGGCGATCGCCTCGCTGGCCTGCGTGGATTACGTCGCGATCAACGAGTGGCCCACGGCGGTCGAAACCATCCAGCGGTTGCGTCCGCATTTCTTCGTCAAGGGCATCGTGCGCGAGGCCGGCCCGCGCGATCACAGCGACGCCATCGTGCGCGAGGAGGAGGCGATCAAAGCCGTCGGCGGGCAGTTGGTGTTCACCGACGAGGAGACGTTCAGCGCCTCGACGCTGATCAACCGGTTTCTGGACGTGTTCACGCCGGAGACGAAGGAATTTCTCGAGACGTTTCGGGCGCGGCACACGCCGGAGGAGGTCATCGGACGGTTGCAGTCGCTCTCGCGGCTGCGCGTGCTGGTGGTGGGCGAAACGATCGTGGATGAATACCAGTTCTGCACCGTCATGGGCAAATCGGGCAAGGAGCCGGTGCTGGCGGCGCTGCACAACCGCACCGAGCGTTACGTCGGCGGCGTGCTCGCCGTGGCGAATCACCTGGCCAATTTCTGCGGTGAGGTCGCGCTGCTGAGCCTGTTGGGCGAGGTCAACTCGCACGAGGAATTCATCCGCGACAAGCTCAATCCCAAAATCGCGACGCATTTCGTGCGGCAGCCCGGCGCGCCGACGATTCTCAAGCGGCGTTTCCTGGAGGATTACCTCGCGGCGAAGCTCTTCGAGGTTTACGAGATGAAACAAGAGGCCGTTCCCGAGCCGGTGGAGGCCGCCTTTTGCGGGGCGTTGCAGCGGCTGGCCCCGCAGTTTGATCTGGTGCTGGTGGCCGATTACGGGCACGGGGCGATGACGCCGCGCGCGGTGGAACTGGCGTGTGGGGAAAGCAAGTTCCTGGCGGTCAACACGCAGGTCAACGCGGGCAATCGCGGCTTCAACACAATCTCCAAATACCCGCGCGCCGATTACGTGTCGCTGGGTGAACCGGAGGTGCGGCTGGACGCGCGCAGTTTGACGGGCGATCTGCGTCCGATCACCGAGCAAATTGCGCGGCGGCTGGGCGCGCGGCAGTTCCTGGTCACGCGCGGGAGCAGCGGCTGCATCGTGTTCGACCGGGCCGAGGGCTTCGCGCAGGTGCCGGCATTTGCGATTCGCGTGGTGGACCGTGTCGGCGCCGGGGACGCGGTGCTGGCGTTGACCGCGCCGTGCGCGGCGCTGGGCGTGCCGCCCTTGATGCTGGGTTTCATCGCCAATGTCGTCGGCGCCGAGGCGTGCATGATCATGGGCCATCGCAGTTTCATCGAGCCGTCGAGCCTGTTCCGGCACATCACCTCGTTGATGAAGTAGGACGCACGTTATGAGCAGTGGCAATCCGCACGGATTTAAGACGATTCTGGTGACCGGCGGGGCCGGTTACGTGGGCAGCGCGCTGGTGCCCGACTTGTTGCGGCGCGGTTACCGCGTGCGCGTGGTGGACACCTTCTGGTATGGGCGCGATGTGTTCGGCGATTGCAACGCACATCCGGCCCTGGAACGCATCGAACTGGACATTCGGGACACGGCACGGTTGCGCGAGGCGTTGCGGGGCGTGGACGCGGTGATTCACCTGGCGTGCATCTCGAACGATCCGAGTTTTGAACTCGATCCGGCGCTGGGCAAATCCATCAACTACGACGCCTTCGCGGGCCTGTTGCAGGGGGCGATTGATGCCGGGGTGCGCCGGTTCATTTATGCCAGCTCTTCCAGTGTGTATGGGGTCAAGGACACGCCCGACGTGCGCGAGGACGCCGAGCCGCAGCCGCTCACCGACTATTCACGCTTCAAGCTCGCGTGTGAGCGCGACCTGCTGGCGCATCCGAATGTCAACGGCATGGAGCGCGTGATTCTGCGTCCGGCAACGGTCTGCGGTTACGCCCCGCGCCTGCGGCTGGATTTGACGGTGAACATCCTGACCATCCACGCGCTGGTCAACCGCCGCATCCGCATCTTCGGCGGCAAACAACTCCGGCCCAACCTCCACATCCGCGACATGGTGCGCGCCTATCATCTCATGCTCGAAGCGCCCGCCGCGAAGATTGATCGGGAGGTCTTCAACGTTGGTTTTCAAAACCGGTCGGTCGAGGACATCGCACGGCTGGTGCGTGACACGCTGGGCGATCCCGGTATCGAGCTGGAATACGTGCCCACGCCGGACAACCGCTCCTATCACGTGAACTCGGACAAAATCCGGCGCGTGCTCGGCTTCGAGACGCAATACACGATCGAGGATGCGATCCGCGACCTGGCGGACGCGTGGCGGCGCGGATGGATTCGCGACCCGCTGACCAACCCGCTCTACTCGAACATCAAACGCATGCAGCAGTTGCAGGTCAAATGAACCGGCGCGCCCGACCTTTTCCCACAGAACGCTCCAACGCCCCACGCTCCAACGAATCTCCGTCCTCCAACCACCATCTAACCCATCACCCGTTTAATCAATCACTGGTTGAAGTGCCCGTTTCATGATTTTGGGTGTTGATTTCGACAACACGATTGTGCGCTACGACGAGTTGTTTCACGCGGTGGCGCTGGAGCGGGGCTTGATTCCGGCGTCGCTGCCCGCGCGCAAAATCGCCGTGCGCGATCATCTGCGCGCGCAGGGCCGGGAGCGGGATTGGACCGAATTGCAGGGCAGTGTTTACGGGCCGCGTCTGGCCGGAGCGCAACCGTTTCCGGGCGCGCTGGAATTTTTCGCGCACGCGGTGCGCCAGCGGTTGCCGGTGTGGATCATCAGCCACAAAACCCGCACGGCGGTGCTCGGCCCGGCCTACGACCTGCAACAGAGCGCGCGGGAATGGCTCGCCGCGCACGGGTTTTTCGATCCGCATCGGATCGGTTTGCCGTCCGATCACGTCTGCTTTGCCGAAACGCGCGCCGAGAAGTTGCGCCTGATCCGCGAGAAAGGTTGCACGCATTTTGTGGACGATCTGGAGGAGACGTTTCGGGAGCCGGATTTTCCGGGGCACGTCGTGCCGATTCTTTTTGGCCATCACACCGCGCCGCCGGGGTTGGCGCACGTCAAGCCGCTGGCCGATTGGGCGCAGGTTTTTGAATATGTCTTCCACACCGCGAGGTGACGTGATGCGGCAGGTCTTCAGAAAGGTTGGGCAACGCGTCCTTCTCAGGGCGTTCTGCGCCGTCCGCCGCTGCTTTGAGGGAGACGGAAAGGTCCGAGCCGACCGCTGTTAACCCGAAGTCCCGCGACGCTCGCACAACCCGGTTCAAGGTTCAACGCTCGAGGTTCAGAGTTCAAAGTTTGCTGCGTTGGCGTTGCTGCTTCAGCGGCGCTGACTGGAAGTCGGCGAAACAGCAGGCTGGAAGCCTGCGCTACGCTCCCACGCTCCCACGCTCCACGCTTCGACGCTCCACGTTCCGCGCGCGGCGGCTCGACGCGCACCGCGCAGCTCGCTACCGTGCCGGCGTGAATTTTCTGGTCACCGGTGGCGCGGGGTTCATCGGCTCGCACGTGTGCGAACGGCTTCTGAGCCTGGGCCACGCCGTTTGGGCATTGGACGATCTCAACGACTTTTACGACCCGGACCTCAAACGCCGCAACTTGCGCGACATCCAGGCCCTCGCCCGACCGTTCGAGTTTGAGTATGGCGACATCACCGACGCCGACGCGCTCGAGGAACTGTTCGCCCGGACGCGCTTCGATCAGGTGATTCACCTGGCTGCGCGCGCCGGGGTGCGCCCCAGCCTCCAGCAACCGGCCCTTTACCAACGGGTCAACGTCGAGGGCACGGTCAACGTGCTCGAAGCCGCCCGCCGCCACGGCGTGAAAAAAATCATCCTCGCCTCCTCATCCTCGGTTTATGGCGTCAATTCCAAAGTGCCCTTTGCCGAGAGCGATCCGATTTTTTCAGCCATCTCACCCTATGCGGCGAGCAAACTGGCCGTCGAAGCCCTGGGCCACGTTTACCATCACGTCTATGGCATGGACGTCGTGGCGCTGCGTTTTTTCACCGTGTATGGCCCGCGCCAGCGGCCCGACCTGGCCATTCACAAGTTCGCGCGGCTCATTCGGGAGGGAAAACCCGTGCCCATCTACGGCGACCCGGCGCGTTCGGCGCGCGATTACACCTTTGTGAGCGACATCGTGGACGGCGTCATCGCCTGCACGCAGCAGACCTTTGGCTGGGAGATTTTCAACCTGGGCGACGCCAATCCCGTCACGCTCGCGCATCTGGTGGAGCTGCTCGAATCGGCACTGGGCAAACGGGCGCTCCTGGAGCGGTTGCCGCCGCAACCCGGCGACGTGCCCATCACGTATGCGGACATCAGCAAGGCGCGCGCGCGCCTGGGCTACCAACCGCGCGTGCCCATCCGGGAGGGCATCGCCCGTTTTGTGGATTGGTTTTTGAGGGTCGCCGCTTAAACTGCCGCCGATGAATCCGACGCAACCGGTTCGCCGCCCGCCGTTGTCCGACGCGCTCGCCGAGTGGAAAAAAATCCTCGCCGAACGGCACTTCTCCTCCGAGCTGCTCTGGATTTTCGAGGAAAACCTCTGCTTCGAGAAAAAGCCCGACGTGCCCGGCGGCATTCACATCGGTTTCCAAACCCGCTTCGCCCCCGTGCCGCGCGGCGCGCTGGAGATCGCCTACGAACATTTCTGCGAGTCCGACGCGCGCATCGTCTTTTACCGCCTCGGCGAAAACCGCCGTCGCTCGGTCTGCCTGCTGCTGGGCGATCCCTGGTTCAATGACAAAACCGAACGCGACGGTTTTCTGGTGCGCCCCGACTGGAACATCGCGTTTTTCCCCGGCCAGCCGATCGAGATCGAGGAAATCACCGACATGCGCCGCTGGGTGCGGCGACTCCGCCGCGAGCGCCCGCTTCACGACGTGGACTTTTGCATGACCCTCATGGCCGTGGACGAAATCCAAACCCACGGCCGCGTGCTCACCCCCGGTGAACGTTACTCCGAAGCGATGCTCGACCGGCTGCGCCGCATCTTCTCGCACGCGGACTGAACGAGGCGGAGGCGGTTTTCCCATGGGTAGCCGCCGCGAATACAACCCGTTGACCAACACCTGGCGCGACGACGCCCCGCCGATGGAATACGACGGTCTGGAGGTGGCGTTGGTGCGCTTCAGCAACGGCGCGCTCGGCAAAATCAGTGTCAACGCCGATTGCATCATGCCCTACCGGTTTCCATTCCGCATCTTCGGCAGCAAGGGCAGCGTCTTCGACAATCAGGTCTGGTCTCACAAATTCCCCGGCCAGCGCAACTGGATCGCGCTGCCCTCGGTGCTGCCCGATTCAAGCGACGTGCGGCATCACCCGTTCCAGGCCCAGATGGATCACTTTGTTGAGTGCGTGCTCGCCGGGCGCGAATCGCATTGCAATCTCGACGATGCGGCGCTGACGCACGAGGTGGTTTTCGCGGCGCTGCGCTCCTACGAAACAGGCCGTCCGGTGCGGTTGCCGTTGGACACACCTGTTGGTTCGGAGGCTCGCTGAGACAACAAACTGTAAAGCCGCTCCAG
>JAOAIM010000099.1 GCA_026414705.1 Verrucomicrobiia bacterium
GGGGTTGTGTTGTTTGCCGCGCGCGAACGCGGCGGCGGCGCGCAAGCTGGCGTTGTTCACCGCGCTGGCGGGTCTGGCCCTGGCGCTGACGGGGTTCATCCAGGGCGCGCCGGAGTTTCGCGCGGGCAAAATGATCCCGCTCGCCGACGCGCCGTGGATTCCGTCACTGGGCATCCGCTATCAACTGGCTGCCGACGGCATCAGCGCGACGCTGGTCTTGCTGACGGGCATCGCGGCGGTGGCGGGGATTCTGTTCTCCTGGAACATCGAGCATCGGGCGAAGGAGTTTTTCGCGTTTTACCTGGCGCTGATCGGCGGGGTGTATGGCGTATTTTTGAGCGCGGATGCGTTTCTGCTGTTTGTGTTCTACGAACTGGCGATCATTCCGAAGTATTTCCTCATCGCGATCTGGGGTTCGACGCACAAGGAATACGGCGCGATGAAGCTGGCGCTCTACTCGTTTGTGGGCAGTGCGATGGTGTTGGTGGGGTTGATTGCGGCGTATGTGGCCTCGGGCGCGCAGACGATGAATCTGGCCGAGCTGGCGGCGCATCCGTTTCCGCGCGGGTTTCAGATGTGGGCGTTTCCGCTGGTGTTTCTGGGCTTCGCCATTCTGGCGGGTCTGTGGCCGTTTCACACCTGGGCGCCGACGGGTCACGTGGCGGCGCCGACGGCCGCCTCGATGCTGCTGGCGGGGGTGGTGATGAAGCTCGGCGCCTACGGTTGCCTGCGCGTGGCGATGGTGTTGTTTCCGGCGGGCATGGGGAATTGGGATTTCGGCGTGGCGGGGCTGAATTCGTGGCGGGCGGTGTTTGCGGCGCTGGCGGCCGTGGGCATCGTGTATGGCGCGCTGGTGGCGCTGGTGCAGACGGATTTCAAATTCGTGATTGGCTATTCCAGCGTGAGCCACATGGGGTTTGTGTTGCTGGGGCTGATGACGCTGGATGCGTGGGGCCTGAGCGGCGCGGTGTTGCAGATGTTTTCGCACGGAATCATCGCGGGGCTGCTGTTCGCGGTGGTCGGGCGCATGGTCTATGACCGGACGCACACGCGGGAGTTTGACGAACTGGAATGGATGCGGCTGAGCCGGGCGATTCCGTTTGCGGCGACGACCTTTGCGATTGCGGGGTGCGCTTCGATGGGGCTGCCGGGGTTCAGCGGATTTGTCGCCGAAATTCAAGTGTTGCTG
This sequence comes from Verrucomicrobiia bacterium, assembly GCA_026414705.1. GTDB lineage: Bacteria > Verrucomicrobiota > Verrucomicrobiia > Limisphaerales > JAOAIM01 > JAOAIM01. Next base: position 1,190 of record JAOAIM010000099.1, read on the forward strand.
GGCGCATGGCGGGCGTTCCCGACGCTGGCGGTGGTGACGGGCGCGGGAATCCTCGTGGGCGCGGCCTACACGCTGCGCGCGATGCAGAAGGCCTTTTACGGTGAGGCGACGCGCGCACGGGCGCTGGCGGCAACCGCGTCCGGAGCCGAACGCAGCGACCCCGCCGGCCCTACTGTGAAGATCGAGCCGATTTCGGTGACGGAACGCCTCGGCGCGGTGTTGTTGATCGGGGCGACGCTGATCGTGGGGTTGTATCCGCGCGTGTTGTTGGACGTGATTTTTCCCGCGTTGGAATCGCCGGCGTTTGAGGCGTTGCGCAGGGGGATCGGGCCATGAGTTACCTGGACCTGCTCAAACTGGCGGCGCCAGAGACGGTGCTGGTGCTGGCGGCGTTTTCGGTTCTGGCGCTGGACGTGGCGTGGATGCGCGGGCTGGGTGCGCGGGCGCGGTTTGCGGTGGGCGGGTTGATCGCGTGCGCGGGGTGCGTGGCGTCCGCCGTATTGTTGGTGGTGGCCGCGCCGCAGGGCAACGCGGCGGGCGGCATGTTCGTGGCTGATCCGCTGGTTGCTCTGGTAAAAGTGGCGCTGCTGGGGCTGACGGTGTTCACGGTGCTGTTGTCGGTGGAGTCGGATTTCACCGAGCACGTCGGCGAATATCTTGCGCTGGTGCTGCTGGCGGCGGTGGGGATGCTGTTTCTGGTGAGCGCCGAGGACGTGCTGATGATCTTCGTGTCGCTGGAGTTGACGAGCCTTTCGCTCTACGTCCTGACGGCGTTCAACAAGCGCAACGCGAAGTCGGCGGAGGCGGCGCTCAAATACTTCCTGTTCGGGGGGATGGCGGCGGCGTTCACACTGTTCGGGTTGAGCCTGCTTTACGGGCTGAGCGGCGCGACGAATCTGGGGCAAATCGCCGCCGCGCTGGCAGGCAAGGGACTCGATCCGCTGTTGGTGGTGGCGATGGTGATGGTCGTGGCCGGCTTCGGGTTCAAGGTGGCTGCCGTGCCGTTTCACCTCTGGGCGCCGGACGCCTACGAGGGCGCGCCCACACCGAGCGCGGCTTTGATTGCATCGGGGTCGAAGCTGGCGAGTTTTTTCATCTTCGCGAAAGTGATGATGATCGGGTTTGCGGGCGTGGAAGGCAGCGGGGCATGGCGGGCGCTGGTGTCGGGCTGGGTGCCGGCGGTCGTGGTGGTGGCGGCGCTGAGCATGGTGCTGGGAAATTTGACGGCGATCGTGCAACGGAGCGTGCGGCGGCTGATTGCGTATTCGGCGATTGCGCACGCGGGTTACCTGCTGCTGGCGGTGGCGGCGCACGACCGGGAGGCGATGGCGGCGCTGCTGTATTACGCGATCACGTATGGGCTGACGACGCTGGGCGCGTTTGGGGTGGTGGCGCTGGTGGAGGCGCGCGCGGGCGATGACGCGCTTTCGAGCTTTGCGGGGTTGAGTCGGCGCGCGCCGTTGGCGTCAGCGGCGATGTTGGTGTTCATGCTCTCGCTGGCGGGGATACCGCCGCTGGCGGGATTTTTCGGGAAGTTTTACGTGTTTGCGGCGGCGCTCAAGACCGGCGCGCCGAATCTGGGTTTGCTCTGGCTGGTGGCGCTGGCGGTGGCGACGAGCGCGGTGTCGCTCTACTACTACCTGCAGGTGCTCAAGCACATCTACGTGGTGGAGCCGCATGAGACCGGCGGGGCTGCCTCGCTGCACAAGCCGGGGGATGCGATGCCGGTGATGCAATGCGCCCTGGTGTTGCTGGCACTGGCGGTGGTGCTTTTGGGGTGTTTCCCGAACTGGTTGGTCGGCTGGATTTTGCGCGCGCTGGGTTGAGGGTGGACGGAAAAACCTTGAAATTCGGGGTGATTTTCCAAAGATAGGGCGGTTGTTCGCCGGGCAAAAAGGCTCACCATGAACCGGATTGTGGAGCGTCATGGGGCGCGCGTGTTTTTGCGTTTCCTGACCGACTGCCTCATTTTCCTCACGGCATTTGTCATCGGAATGCGATTGCGTTTCGGGGCCGAATGGTGGGGCGCGCTGGAGTTGTATTATCCGAGTCTGCTGACAGGGGCACTGGCGTTCTCATCCGCGGCCTACATTTTTGGTTTGTATGCGCCCGCGGCGGCGACGCACAGCGCGTTCAAACGGACGGCGTTCGTGGGGTTGAGCTTGTTGATCGCGCTGGGGGTGATGATGGGGTTGTTTTACGTGAATTTTTCGGCGCGGGTGGGGCGCGGCGTGATGGCGTTGGGGGCGTTGACGGCGTTTGGGATGACCGCGCTGTATCACCTGGTGTTGTTGCACCAGGCCAAAAACTTCCGGGAACGGGTGGCGGTGGTGGTGGGGAGCGAAAAGGACGAGGCCGAGGCGCGACTGGTGCGGGCCTTTGCGGGGCGGTATCTGGATTTTGTCGGACTGATTCACTACGAGGAATACCGACCGACGCAAAATGTCGGGCGGGTGCTGGGGTCGGTGAGCCAGTTGCTGGAGATTGCGCGACGGGAGCAACTGGATCGGGTGGTGTGTTCGGGCCGGGTGTTGACCGACGTGGCGATGTGCCGTCCGTTTTGCGAGTTGCGATATTCGGGGGTGGCGGTGACGCCGTTGATCGCGCTGTTTGAGGAGATCTGCCAGTGCGTGCCGGTGGAGTTGATCACGCCGGAGTGGTTGATGAGCGCGAGCGGCTCGCCGCACATGTTTTACATTCGCAAGCTCAAACGCGGTTTCGACATCGGGGCGTCGCTGCTGGGGCTGCTGGTGCTGTGGCCGTTTTTGCTCGTGGGCATGGCCGTGGTGAAGCTGACCTCGCCCGGCCCGGTGTTTTACCGGCAGCGTCGCGTGGGGCGCTTCGGGCGCGAGTTTACGCTGGTGAAACTGCGCACGATGCGCGTGGACGCCGAGACCAATGGAGCGACCTGGGCGCAGCCCGATGACCCGCGCACGGTGCCCGGCGGGCGGTTTTTGCGGCGCTACCGAATTGATGAAATCCCGCAACTCTGGAACGTGCTGCGCGGGGAAATGTCGTTTGTGGGGCCGCGCCCGGAGCGGCCGGAGTTCGTGCGGGAACTGACGCGGCTCATTCCGCATTACCACGAGCGCCTGCTGGTGCAACCGGGCATCACCGGCTGGGCGCAGGTGAACTATCCCTATGGCGCGTCGGTGGAGGACGCCAAACACAAACTCGAATACGACCTTTACTACGCCAAAAACATGAGCCTGTTCCTGGACCTGTTCATCCTGCTGGACACGGTCCGGATCATCCTCGTGGGCGGGTTGCGACACTCGGCCCTCAAGGCGCGTCCGCGGTATCAAGGCGACACCGATCGGATGCTCAAACAAAGCGCCGGCCCCGCGCTACCCATCGCAGCAGAGGCCGTCCCCTCCAGCCGCACGCAATAAACCGCGGAGCGGGCGGTCGCGCACTCAGCGGCGCGGGGGGCTTGCGGCCCGCGCACAGGCCACACGGCAATAATCGGCAAACACGCCCGCCGCCGTTTCCCAGCCAAACCGCGTCTGAACCAACTGCCGTCCCGCCATGCCGATGCGCGCGGCCCGGTCGGGCTCGTTGAAAAGCGCGGCGACGGCGCCCGCGATGGCGCTTGGAGCGTCGGCCAGCAAAATGTTTTTGCCGTCGGTCACCGGCAGCCCTTCGGCGCCGATGCGCGTGGAGACGACGGGAATGCCGGTGGCCATGGCCTCAAAAATCTTCAGCCGCGTGCCGCTGCCCACACGCAAGGGTACGACCATCACCGCCGCTTCAGCCAACCAGGGGCGCACGTCGTCCACCGTGCCCGTCACGCGGATGCCCGGATGGCGGGCTTGGAGTTCGCGCACGGCGGGCGGCGGGTTGCGGCCCACGACCGTGAAGGTGGCGTCGGGAAACTGCCGCCGCAGTGACGGCCAAACCTCCGCGACGAAAAACATCACCGCCTCGATGTTGGGCATCCAGTCCATCGAACCCAGAAACACCAGCGAACGCGGGCGACGCGGCGCGTCGGGCGGTTGGAAAAATTCGCAATCCACGCCGGTCGGCACGGCGCCGAGCACGTTGCGCAGGCCGAACTCGCGCCGGAACACGTCGCAATCCTCCTCGGACACGCCGACGACGGCGTCGAAACGTGCGCAGGTGTCGCGCTCAAATCGTTCCAGCCGCTGCCACTGCAGGCGGAAGTAGGCGCGCCGCAGGCCGGTGGCGTTTTCAAACAGTCGCCGCCAGATGCGGGACTCGACGTTGTGCTGGAACAGCAGCGCGGCCCGGCGTGGCCGCGTGTTGTCCGCGAACAAATTCACCGCCGGGGTCAGAAAATCGCACACCACCAGGTCGTGCTCGCCCGTGGCGGTGATCTGGCGGATGGCGGCGGCCATCGGACCGGAGCGGTATTTCTCGATGACGTAAGGTCGGCGCGAGAACAAGAGATTGGCGAGGAGTTCCAGGGCAAATGCGACCGACGCCCTGGGCGTTTCGCGCCAGGGTATCCAGAGTTGGCGGTGGGAATATTCGCTGGCGCGATGTTTGACCTCCTCGCTGGTGGTCGGCGGGCAAAGGGCCAGGAACGTGATGTGGTGTTCGCGTCGCAGGGCGCGGAGCATGTGGTAGGTGCGGATTTTGCCGCCGGTGTCGAGCGGATGAAGCGGGCCGGTCTTGAGCCAGAGCAGGCGCAAGGGTTCGGTGGCGGTTGGGGAGCGCGGGGAATTATTCGACATGTTGGCGCACCCAGTTGGCGAGTTCGGGGCTGGCCAGCAGCGCGCGCAGTGGGCGGGAGTCTCCGTCGCTCATGCGATGATGCCCGTCCCGGATGGCGCGCAGGATCGCTTCGTTGATGCGGAGGTTGAAATGCATCAGGTCGCAGTAATCGCCGAGGTCGAAAATCCACTCGGGCACGCATTGAAAATCGAAGAGCTCCACGTGGGGCAGAGCACGGGTTTGTTCGAAGATGTGGCGTCGGTTTTCGAGCATGTTGTTGAGGATTTCCGGGGCGGTGGCCTGCACGTGGGCGTAGTAGGCGGCCAGGAACGGCGGGAAGAAAAGCTGGAACTTCACGTCGGGATGCGCGCGGAGCAGCGCGAGCACATTCTGGTCAAAGTTCGCGTTCAGGTGCGCCAGCGCGTATTCGGGCAGTTGGGCGCGCAGGCGCGGTCGCGCCTGGGCGGCGCGTTGCCAGGCGCGTCGCACGCTGGCAGGGCCAAAACTCCGGGTCTGATGCCAGGAGAAGACCTCTTCGGGCGGGCGGGCCTGATACGACCAGAGGCCGAGGCGGGCGAGCAGGATTTTGAGCGATTGTTTGGTCGTGTCCACGCTCAGCAGGTATTTGGGCAGCTCGTTGAGCGGGTTTTGGTCGTAGAAATAAAACGGGAACGCCCCGTCGTAGTTGGCGACCCAGGTGGGATCGCCGCGGAGGTATTCGAAATGAATTTCCCAGAGCACGCGGCGCACGCGCCCGGTGCGCAGGGCGACCTCCAACGCCAGACGCTGCTCACGCGCCGAGGCGCCCTGCATCGCCAGGTTCAACGCCCGGCCGCCGAGTGTTTCAGCCACCTGACGCGGATGAAAATTTTCCGAGACCGACGTGCCCACGATGACCGTGTCGTAGTCGTAGTGCCTGGCCAGGCCGGGCAGTTGATAGCGTTTTTGTTCGAGCAACAAGGGTGGATAGGACGCCTTGCGATAGAACTGGAGCGGGTCCACCGCCCAGTTGAACAACGCCACCGCCAGCGCGCCGCCCACCATCGCCGCGCCGCCAAAGCTCAGATACCGCTGGAATTCAATCCCGCCCATGCGCGCTCAGAACTGGAAGTAGAGAAACTCCGTGACCTTGTTCAAATGCAACACCGCGATCAGAAACACGGCCGCCGCCGCGAGCGCCCAACCCGCCGTGGGCCGCCACTGCCACCAGCGCGCCACGGCTGCCGTGCCCGTCGCGCTTTCGGGAAAGTTCAGCGCCGGCCCGACCCGGGCCATGATCTGTTGCGTGTTGGGGAAAAACCAAACCACGCACAGCAACGCACCGGTGACGGCAATCTGCCGCGCGGCGGCGCTCAGGCCGGCGGGCGTCACCTCGCCCAGCGCGCTCAGGTCCGTCATCGCGCCGAGCATCGCCAGCGCGGCGGGCAGCGTCTCGGCCCGGAAAAACACCCACGCCACCACGACGGCCAGAAATGTCACTGCGCCGGACAGCGCGCGGCCCGCCAGCGAGCTCCGTTCCAGGTCGTGTCCCCAACGGCGGCGCAGCGCGCGCCAGCCGTGGTTGATCATCAAATACACTCCGTGCAGGCCGCCCCAGATCACAAATGTCCAGCCCGCCCCGTGCCACAGCCCGCCCAGCAACATCGTCAGCATCAGGTTCAGGTAGCGTCGGGCCGGGCCGCGCCGGTTGCCGCCCAGGGTGAAGTAGAGGTAATCGCGCAGAAAGCGCGAGAGCGTCATGTGCCAGCGTCGCCAGAACTCGATGATGTTGGCGGCGCGGTAGGGCGAGTGAAAATTCAGCGGCAGCACAATGCCAAACAGCCGCCCCAACCCGATGGCCATGTCCGAGTAGCCGGAAAAATCGAAATAAATTTGCAACGTATAGGCGAGCACCGCGCCCCAGGCCTGAGCAAAGCCGGGCGTGCCGCCGTTTTTGGCCAGGTCGAACACCGGCGTTGAATACCCCGCCACGCCATCGGCAATGACGGCTTTTTTGAACAGGCCCACGGCGAAGATGCTGACGCCGATCGCGAAGTCGCGTGGGGAGAACCGGAACACGCCGCGTTGCGAAAACTGCGGCAGCATCTCCTTGTGATGGACGATCGGCCCGGCGATCAGTTGCGGGAAAAACGTCACAAACAGCGCGTAGTCCACGAAGTTGTATTCGCGCGTCTCGCCGCGCCAGGCGTCCACCAGGTAGGCGATCTGTTGGAACGTGAAAAACGAGATGCCCAGCGGGATGATGATGCGGGCCACCTGCCAGTCGGTGCCGCAGAGCGCGTTGAAATTGTCCACCAGGAAGTTCGTGTATTTGAAGACGCCCAGCAGCAGGAGGTTGGCGGCCACGCCCGCGATCATCAGCGCGCGACCCGCGCCCGTGCGCACGCGTCGGCTCAGCGCCAGGCCCATCGAATAGTTGAACAGCACCGAACCGCCGAGCAGCGCCAGATATTTCGGATTCCACCAGCCGTAGAAGAAAAACGACGCCAGCACCAGCCAGCCGATCGCCCAGCGCGCGCGCCCGTGGTGGCCCAGCCAGAAAAATCCGGCAAGCGTCACCGGCAGAAACACGAAAATGAACTCGTAGGAATTGAACAACATGGCTCAACCCTGCGTCGGGGTCGGCGGCAGTGCCGACCGGGCCGCGCCAAGACACTCCCGATAAAACGCCACGTTGCGCTCCGCCCAGCGTTGCCGGTCGAAGTGCTCCAGCACCCGTGCCCGCGCGGCGTTGCCCAACTGCCGCGCCCAGGCCGGGTTTTCGAGCAGGCGCAGAATTTTTGCCGCGATGTCCGCCGGGTCAAACGGATTACACAACAGCCCGGTGACGCCGTCTTCGATGATTTCCGGCCCCGGCCCCGTGCGCGAATAAATCACCGGTTTGCCCACCGCCATCGCTTCCACCGCCGCGATGCCGAAGGTTTCCATGTGCGAGGGCAGGCAGCAGATTTGGGCGCGGCGCAAATACCCGATCACACCCGTGGCCCGGTCGAGTCGCCCCGTGAACTCGATGCGCTCCCGAAATTCCGGTCGCACCCGCTCGCGCAGCATGTCGAGGTAACTGCGCCCGTTGCGCGGCGGTTGCGTGTCGGCGCCGATCACCACCAGACGCGCCTCCGGACGTTGAGCGCAGACGCGATTCATCGCGTCGAGCAACTCCTCGATGCCCTTCTTGGGATTGAGCGAGTTGACGAACACCACCAGGCCCGGTTGCTCGGCCACCTGCTCGGAGGGCGAAAACACGTCCGTGTCCACCGCGTTGGGAATCACCGTGACCGGGCGCCCGGGCAGTCCGCAGGCGTCGAGCGTCCGGCGCGCGGCATAGGCCGACACGGCCGCCAGGTGCGTGGCGCGCAACACCGTTTGCCGTTCCAACAGATGCTCGAACGCGCAGCCGAACCGGTTTAGTTCGTGATCAAAAAACAGGTTCGACCCGCGAAGCCGGATGATCAGGGCGATGTCCGGCGGCCCGCCCCAGGGCAACCAACCGCCGTAGTCCGACGCCTCGATCAGGTCCAACGGCACGAGCCGGTGCGCCCGGTGCAACCACCGTTTCAGTCGCCAGCGATCCGCCAGCATCTGCAACTGCCAGCCCGGCCATGAGGGCGACCGACGCAGCCGCACCACGCGCAGCGCGCCGCCCGAGGAGGAAACCGGGCCCGGCTCCGCTCCGACCGGTAACCGGCTCAGAACCTCCGGCCGATACACTCCCACGACCGTGACGCGGTGCCCCCGGGCCACCAGCGCGTGCGCCAGGTCGTGATACGACGCGCCCGTGCCGCCGTGTGGCGCGGGCGGAAACTCGTCGCACACCAGCGCCAGGTTCAGGCGCTGCCGCGCGCCGGATGCGCCCGTGCGGCGCCGCCAAATCGCCGGCGAGTCGCTGCGCGAGGCCGCTGAACGGGCGGAGTCTCCGGGGCGAAACGCGCCGACGTTGTATTGGGGGTCCACGTTTTCGAGACCGCGCGAAACGCTGCGGTAGTGGAAGATGAACACGTCGGCGGCAGTGCCGATGCGCCCGCGAAAGCGCTTTTGGAATTCGGTTTCGTTGCCGGTGAGTCGGTGAGCCGGGTTGAACACGTGCGCGGCGTCGAACGCGTTGGCCCACCAGGTCGCCGTGCGCGCGGCCATCCAGAAGCCGTTGATAACACCCGGGCGAATGCGCCCGGCGCACTGGCGCAGCAGCCGCCAGGACACCTCCGCCAGTGCCTCGGGTGAGTCGTCGGGCTGATACCCCGGCCAGAGACGCTGGATTTGTTGCTGGACGTGTTCACCCGGCGCGTTGGACATCGGGCCGACCAGGTCCACCTTTTCCAGCGCCGCGAGCGTGCGCGGCAGCCAGCCCGGCGTAAAGAGCGTGTCGGAATTGACCAGCGCCACATACGGCAGATCAAGCTCGCGCGCCAGGTGCAGGCCGCGATTCCAGGCGGCGGTCAGGCCGCGATTGGTCTCGAACCGTTCCAGGTGCAGGCGCTCCGGCGGCACGATGCCGGCGATGCGCTCGCGCACCGCGTCGTTCCAGTCGGGCGAGCCGTCGTCAATGAGCACGCACCGGTATTCGGCGGTCAGGCGCACCAGGCTTTCCAGGCATTTGACCACGTAGTCAAACTGCCCGTAGGTGGGGATGATGACGGCGATTTTGTCGGCCATGGTGCGATGCGATCAAACCGCGCGCAGATAAAAGCAGGCCTGGTCGCCCTCCCCACGGGCGTTGAGTGCCTCGGCCTCGCGCGCCCAGGCGGCCATTTGCTCGCGCGAGAAGAGCGTCTGGCCCTCGGGGTTGCGGAAGGGCGAGCGGGGGTCGTGGAGCGGGATGTCGCGCCGGTATTGCTCGCTGCCCCAGAATTGAAACGCGCGGGAATCGTAAAACACCTCGGCGATGCGCAAACCGGCTTCAGCGGCGAGCAACTCCAGGCTGCGCGGCGTGTGCAGGAACAGATGTCGCGGCGCGTCCAGTTGCACCCAGTTCGGCCCGTAGCGTTTCCAGGCGTGGCTGCCGGCGACCGGGGTGCGGATCAACACCCAGCCGCCCGGGCGCAACCGGGCGCGCAGCGCCCGAAGGCTGGCGCGCGGCTCCGGCATGTGTTCAAACGCATGGTGCAGCATGATGAAATCAAACGAGCCGTCCACCGCATCCAGATCGCCCCGGAGAATGCGCACGCCGCCCTCGTATTCGATCGGCCCGGCAATGAACGGGTCCACACCCAGCAACCGCCGGAAGCCGCAGCGCCGCAATTCCAGCAACTTGTCCCCGGCCCCCGCGCCGACTTCCAGAATGGGCGAGTCCAACCGCAGGCTCAAGCTGCGCCGCGCCACCCAGTAGGGCAGCCCGGGGCGGAATCGGAGCGCGAGCAGCGCGCCGAGCGGGTTGCGGCGTCCCAGCGCATGTTCGGTCAACCGCTCCTTGAGCCAGCGTTTCCACGCCGGTTGCCGCGCGTGGGTGTCGGTGAACGGGCGCGGCTCGTGTGCCCCGTAGCCCGGCGGGTAGTATCGGGCCAGGTCGGACGGCACCTCGCAGATTTGAATGCAACCGCAATGCTCGCATTCGACGTAATCAAAGGTGTCGCGGAAACCGAACATCATTTCGCGCGCCTGGAAGGGCGGGCGGTGGATCGGTTGCCGGCAGACACGGCACGGGCGCATGGCGTCAGGACTCCAACACTTCCGTCTGCCAGCGCAGGAGCGGGCGGACCACGCCCGGCAGTTTGCCCGCGTAATCGCCGCGCGCGGTCTCGCCGCTGAGATTGTCCACCACGGTGAAGGCGACCGCGTCGCGCTCGTGCACATGCACTTCAAAAGGCCGGTAGGTGCTGATGGCCACGTTGACGGTCAGCCGGCCCTCGGCCAGGAAATTGCCCGGCACCCAGGCGGTGGAGCGGTAACGCCCGCACGGCTTGGGCCGATGCCGCCACGCCGGGTCCACGTCGTGCGAGATGAACACGCACACGCCCTCCTCGTTGTAAAAGTGGTAGTTCGGCACCAGCACCTTGTCGGGCGTCAGCACCTCGTATTCGGTCTCAATGCCCACCGGCTCGCGGATGTCCACCGCCTCGCACGTGGTGCCGTCCTCCCGCCGCACTCGCACGCGCACCAACCGCACCACGGTGTTGCCCGGGGCCGCCCCGTCCGGCCAGGTGCGCTCGGCGCCCGTGCCGATGCCCGAATTCAAATACGCACTGGCGACCTCCGCCGCCGGCCCGTCGCGCATCACGCGGCCCTGGTGCAACCAGATGGCGCGCTGACACAGCCGGGTGATCGCCGAAAGATTGTGTGAAACGAACAGAATCGTGCGCCCGGTGCGGCCGATGTCCTGCATCTTGTTGAGGCATTTTTTCTGAAATGCCGCGTCGCCCACCGCCAGCACCTCGTCGACGACCAGAATTTCCGGTTGCAAATGCGCCGCCACCGCAAACGCCAACCGCGTGTACATGCCGCTGGAGTAACGTTTGACCGGCGTGTCCAGAAACGGCCCGATGTCGGCAAACGCCACAATCTCGTCAAACCGCGCGCGGATTTCGGCCTGCGTCATGCCGAGGATCGCCCCGTTGAGAAAAATGTTCTCGCGCCCGGTCAACTCCGGGTGAAACCCCGTGCCCACCTCCAGCAAACTGGCCGTGCGCCCGCGCAAGCGCACCTCGCCCTCGGTCGGATCGGTGATGCGACTGAGAATTTTCAGCAACGTGGACTTGCCCGCGCCGTTGCGCCCGATCACGCCCACCACCTCGCCGGGCATCACGTCGAAACTCACCTCGCGCAGCGCCCAGATTTCCCGCGGCCCGGCCGGCTCGGGCGCCGCGCCCTCGCCGTTGCGGCGCCGCCACCGGCGCTGCAACGCGGCCAGCGCGTGCGCCAGATGATCGCGCAAGGTGTCGTGACCCGGCGTGGCACCGAGTTGATAACGTTTGCCCAGACCACGCACCGAAATGATCGGCCTGCCCATGCGTCAGATCACGTCGGCAAAAGTTTTTTCCATCGTGCGGAAATAATACGCGCCGCTGACCAGCAGCACGGCGACCACCGCCTGGCCGAGCCAGAACCCCGGCCAGTACGGCTCAAACCCCGCCCCCAAAATGCTCCACCGGAATCCGTCAATCAGACCCACCAGCGGATTCAACCCGTAGGCCGGTCCCAGGAACTCATAGCCCTTGGCCGAGAGAAACCCCACCGGGCTGACGTAAATGCCCAACCGCACGATGAACGGCACGATGTATTTCACGTCCCGGTAGCGCACGTTCAACGCGCTGAACCACAAACCGGCCGCCAGCGCCGCCAGAAACGTCAGCCCGAAAAACACCGGCATCAGCAGCAGATTCGCCGTGAACGCCACGCCATACCACGCCATGAGCAGCAGCAGCAGCCCGATGCTGATCAAAAAATCCAGCGCCCCGCTCAACACCGCGCTGGTCGGGATCAGCAGCCGGGGGAAATACACCTTGGTGATGAGGTTTTGCGAGGCGACCAGCGAATTGCTGCTCTCGCTCAGCGCGTTGGCAAAAAACATCCACGGCAACAGCGCGGCAAAGTTGAACACGGCAAACGGCGCGCCGCCGCTGGACATCCCGGCCAGCTTTCCAAACACCACCGTGAACACCGCCATCGTCAGCAACGGCTGCAACACCGCCCAGCCCACGCCCAGATACGCCTGCTTGTAGCGGATGAGCACGTTGCGCCACGCCAGCAGCCAGAACAGCTCCCGAAACCGCCACAACTCCCCAAAATCAATCGCCACCAGGCCGCGCCGGGGCCGCAGCACCTGCTCGTCGCTGCTCATCAAGCCGCTGATGGCTGGTGCGCTGTCCATGCCCGCGTTCATGCAGTCAGGCGCCAGCTTGTCGAAAAAATCCCTCCCTGTCAGGCCAAAACCGGTCGGCACCGGCGCCGCCAGCCCTTCATCAAACCGGCCCCTCGAACCCAAACCGGCCCGGCCGCGTCAGTCGCCAAACTGCATCGCGTAGAGTTTTGTCCCGCGCATGCGGAAGATGATCCGAACCACGCGCCCGGCCAGCGCCGAAACGTCCGTGCCCCGCTCGCGCCATTCCACCGGCGTGTCAATGAAGTCGCCGTTGATGTAAATGCACTCGTCCACCGAGAAGCCCGGGATGGGCTGGCCGCGCTCGTCGAGGAACCCCACCTGCGCGTAGCCGACCGCGCCCGTGTCAATGTTCAGGCGCAGTTGTCGGCCGGTGAACTTCAGCGGGCGCGTCACCAGCGTGCCTCCGGTGTAATCGGCCTCCGCCGCGACAAAGCCGTCAAGCCGTTGCACCAGCCGGTAAAGCGGCCACGGGCCTTTGGTGCCCCAGGCCGAATGGTAGCCGATGCCGTTGCCGTCGTGCCCTCCGACGTATTGCCAGATTTGATTGCCGCGCCGGACCATGCCGTGCGTGAGGAAAAACATGTGCACGTCGTTGCTGCCGAAGCTGCCGATGGGCACATACGCCGGGCGCGGATAGCGTTTCCAAGTCAGGCCGTTGCGGCTGGTGGCCAGTTGCACCTCCGTCACGCCCGAGCCGCGTCCGCGCCGTTTCTCCCCCAACTCCAACCGTTCGGGCGGCCCATCGCTGTCGTAGTGGAAATACACCGCCGGAAACGCCAGGTAGGTGTCCGGTGCCCACGGATACTTCACCACTTTGGTGGTGTAGATGTCCGTGCCGACCGGATCGAGACTTTCGTCCGGTCCAAAAA
>JAOAIM010000009.1 GCA_026414705.1 Verrucomicrobiia bacterium
CGCCGGCTCTGTTCACTTCACAAATTCCAACCAGCCCAACGATGACGGCACGTGAAAATCCGGCTCGGCGGTCCTGGGGTTCACCCAACTGATCCATTCCTCGACCGGCGACGCACCGGGGGGCGAGCGCCCCAGAGTGTGAATGCCCGACGCCGCGGCCGCGCGTCCGCTCCGGTCATGGCTGAACTCCGCGCGATAAAGGCCGACCCGAATTTTCACACCGGGCTGCGGCATCGGAAAACCCAGCCCAGCCAGTTCGCGGAGCGGAATCCGACCCTCGACCTCGTAACCGTGCATGTGCGTGGTCGCCCGGGTCTCCAGCCCGCGAAATCTCCAGTCCATTTCAAAGCGCCGATAAAACCGCGCGCGGTAGTCGAGCACGCGACCGCGTGAATCTATCTCGGCACAGTAGTAATCGCGCATTTTTCCGTCGCGGCTGAGGTAAATTTCGACGCGGTCCTCGAAGACGCTGTCCAACTCGTCACGCCAGTGCTCCAGCGCCACGATGTCGGCATCCTGCACGCGGAAAGTGAAGTAAAGATGCTCGTTGTCCCAAAGCGCGCGGAATTCGGTGAGCGGCGCCGGCGCGGCTTTCCAGGGGAAGGAGAAACGGTTCTCGACGGCGGCCTGCGCCCAGGCGGGTTCATCGGCACGACCGTCCACGCGAATCTGACCGGGCGGAACCCAACGCGCAGCGTAGGTCTGGTCGCTGGCGGTCAGTTGTTCCGGGCCGACGTAAGCCGGCACGGACGGCGCGGGCCGGCCGCTGCCGCCTCGCGTTGTGCAGCCTGCCACCGTTGCGAGCACGGCGCTGACGGCAACAACCTCAATCGTTCTCCACCACGCGCGGCGTTTCCGCTCACGGTTCATTTTGCGCTGCGGGTTGCGGGCTGAAGTCGGCGCTGCCGGACAGGCGGGCGCCTCAGCCCTTGAGTTTTCGTTCCAAAATTTCGCCCACGAGCACCGGGTTCGCCCTGCCCTTGCTGAGCTTCATCACCTGGCCCTTGAGGAAGTTCAGCGCGGCGGCTTTGCCCGAGCGAAAATCGTTCGCAGGTCCGGGATGCGCGGCGATGACCTCATCACAGAACTTTTCGATGGCCGCCGTGTCGCTCACCTGGGCGAGGCCCTTTTCCTGAACGATGAGAGCGGGCGAACGACCCGTATCGAACATTTCGGCAAAGACCTGTTGGGCGGCGGAACTGCTGATGGTGCGGTTCTCGACCAGTGCGACCAGTTCGAGCAACGACTCGGGCGGGAATTTCAGGTCGTCAAGGCTCGTGCCGGTTTCGGCGAGTCGGGCCTGCAGGTTGTTGAGGAGCCAGTTGGCGATGGCCTTGGGGTTTTTTGCGCCACGGGCCAGCCGCTCAAAGTAGTTGCACAGGGGCACGTTGCTTTTGAACACCTCGGCGTCGCCGGCGGGCAGGCCGTAATCGCGCATGAGCCGTTGCTTGCGCGCCAGCGGCAGCTCGATGAGGCGCGCGCGCACCTGGGCGAGCCATGCTTCGGAGGGCGCAACCGGCATCAAATCCGGGTCGGGAAAATAGCGATAGTCGTGCGCGTATTCCTTGGTGCGCATCTCCTCGGTGACGCCGGCGACGTCATCCCAGCGGCGAGTGGACTGGGTGAGCGTGCCGCCGCTGCGGAGCACCTCGATCTGCCGGGCGATTTCGTATTCGAGCGCGCGGCGCACGCCGGAAAAGCTGTTCATGTTTTTGATTTCGATCTTCGCGCCCAGTTCGCGCGAGCCTTTCGGGCGCACGCTCACGTTGACGTCGCAGCGCACCATGCCCTTTTCCATGTCGCAATCGCTCACGCCGCCCTGCACGAGGATTTCTTTGAGCGCGTTGAGGTATTCGTAGGCCATGTCCGCGCTGGTGATGTCCGGCTCGGAAACAATTTCCATCAAGGGCACGCCCGCGCGGTTGAAGTCCACGCCGCTGGTGCGCTCGAAATGAAAGCTCTTGCCCACGTCCTCCTCCAGATGCGCGCGGGTGATGCGCACGCGCGCGACCCCGCCATTGAACTCGAACTCGACGAAGCCGTTTACGGTCGAGGGCAGGTCGTATTGCGTGATCTGGTAGTTCTTGGGCATGTCCGGGTAAAAATAGTTTTTCCGGTCGAACTTGGCACGGGGCGGGATTTGGCAGTTCAGCAAGAGACCGGCGAGCGCGGTCAGACGCAGCGCCTCCTCGTTGGGCACGGGCAACACGCCCGGCAGGCCCAGGCACACGGGGCAGACGTTGGTGTTGGGGGGCGCGCCGAACTCGTTCGGGCAGGCGCACCACATCTTCGAACGGGTCTTGAGCTGCACGTGCGTTTCCAGGCCGATGACCGCTTCGTATTCCATACGCGGCGCAAGTCTAGCGGCGTCGGCGCGATGAAACACGGCTTTTCAGACGCCGGAGCTTTCCGAGAGCGCGCTGCGGGCACGCTCAGGTGCGTCGGGCGTAGGGCAGTTTCCAGGGTTCGCGGTAGGTGGCGCCGACGAGCTTGTCCGCTTCCGGGCTGTTGGGCACGCGTTCGTTGGCGGCGTCCCAGACGATTTTTTGCCCGGAGCGAAAGGCGATGTTGCCCAGATGCGCGACGGTGGAGACGTGATGGGCAAGTTCGAGGTTGAGCACCGGTTGCTGACGGGTTTTGACGCAATCGAGGAAGTTGCGGATATGAGCGGGGCGCGGGTCGCCGCTGCCGGGATGTTTTTCCGGTTCGAGAGAGGCTTTGCGCTTTTCGATGAGCAGCTCCCAGCCGGAGTCATTGAGCACAATCGTGCCCTCGGTGCCGCTCCACGAAACGCCCCAGGGCCGTCCGTTCAGGCCCACGCCCAGACCGCTTTTGTGCTCCCAGATCAGCATGAAATCCGGAAACTCATACACGGCGGTTTGCGAATCGGGCGTTTCCTGCACCGGGTCGAGCACAAACGTGCCGCCGCTGGAGCAGACCGTTTTCGGCGGAACGCGGTCCATGCCCATGAGCGCCATGTTGATCAGGTGCACGCCCCAGTCGGTCATCAACCCGCCCGCGTAATCCCAGAACCAGCGGAAGTTGAAATGAAAGCGATTCGGATTGAACGGTCGCTTCGGCGCCGGGCCCAGCCACAGGTCGTAATCCACACCCGCAGGCGGTTCGCCGTCCGGCTCGCGCTTGAGCGTGGGCAACCAATCCAACCACGCCCAGGCGCGCACCAGACTCACCTTGCCGAGCTTGCCCGATTTGACGAACTCCGCCGCCTCGATGATGTGCCGACAACTTTTCCATTGCGACCCCATCTGGACCACGCGCCGATGTCTTTGCGCAGCGGTCAGCATGGCCCGCCCTTCGTCAATCGTCGTAGCCAGCGGTTTCTCCACATACACGTCCTTGCCCGCCTGACACGCGAGCACGGTGGGTAGCGCGTGCCAGTGATCCGGCGTCGCCACGATGACCGCGTCCACGTCGGCCCGGTCGAGCACGCGTCGAAAGTCTTTGACCGTTTCTGGTGCTTTGCGGCCCTTGCTGGTGCAGACCTCCACTCCCCTGGCGAGCATCCCCTCGTCCACGTCGCAAATTACGACACATTCCACTTCCGGGTTGCCCAGAAAGGTCGCCAGGTTGCCACGACCCATGCCGCCCGAACCGATGAGGCCGACTCGAATTTTCTCACTGGGGGGCGGTTCGCCCGCGCGCGCCCGGCGCACAAACGGAAACATCACACTGCCAGCCACCGGCACGACCGCGGCCGCAAGCGTGGATTTTTGAAGAAACGAACGCCGTGTCACCCGCGGGGCGCCCCTGGATTGGTTGTTCGGATTCATGCCCGAAGCATACCCCCGCGCCGCGACAGGGCAACGGCGCTTTGCACCCTCGTTGTTCAAGCAGATTCCCCAACGACCGTGCCGGGTGCTCGCGCCCGAAACCGATGCCGGCCCGTCTCCATGCTGCAAAACGGCGTGTCACCCGCTGCGCGAAGCCGATACGCGCCACATCAGAAGCGCTCCCACGGTGAACAACACCGCGCTGTAGGCAAAGGCCACCGACGTGCCAAACGCTGTCCAGAGCGCCCCCACCGCCACGCTGGAGACGCAATCGCCCACGCCGTTGACCGTGGCCAGCACGCCGAAGCCCATGCCGTGATGCTCGGCATCCACCAATTCCGCGCACAGCGCGTCCTCGAGCGTTTCCTCCATGCCCACATAAATGCCGCCCAACGCGAACACGGCCGCGAGCGTCCAGACGTTGGCCGGCAGCACGATCACGCACGCCGCCATCACCGCCGCCAGCCCGTAGCCCGCTGCCAGCAACGGGGCCTTGGGGAAACGATCAGCCAGCCAGCCCGCCAACCACGCGAAGCCCGCGTAGCAAACATTGTGCAGCACATAAAGCCCGGCCGCGACCGTCGCCGCACCGGTCACGCCCAGCGCCGGCGCGAGCTTTTGCGCCGCCAGCAAAATCAGCATCGAATGCGCGAAATCGCCCAGACCGAACAGGCCCACCGCGACCACGAATCGGCGATACCTCGGCGGCAACAGCCGCAACCGCGCGCCGAAGGACAAGTGCGGCACCGGCGTGCGCGTCTGCTCCCGCACCGCAAACGCGATCAGCCCCGCCGCGATCAAACCCGGAACGAGCGTCAGCGCAAACAGCATCCGGAAATCGTGATGGAGCAACGGCAGCAGCGCCATCGCCGTGGCCGGGCCCACGATCGCGCCCATCGTGTCCATCATCCGCTCCAACCCGAAGGCGCGGCCGTAGGTTTGCGGGGTAACCGCACCGGCCAGCAACGCCTTGCGCACCGGCGTGCGCACGCCGCGTCCCAGCCACGCCGTCGCCCGCGCCACCAACACGTGCCACGCCGCTGTCGCCAGGCCGAAAGCCGCCGTCGCCACACTGGTCAGCAGGTAGCCCGCAACGGCAATCGGTTTGCGCCGCCGCAACTTGTCGGTGTAGTAGCCCGACGCCATCTTGGCGAACGACGACAAACCGTCGGAGACCCCCTCGATGACGCCCAACCACGCGGCGGCCACGCCCATCGTGGCCAAAAACGCCGGCAGCACCGTGGTGGCGATCTCGTGCGCCCAATCACTGAAAAAGCTCGCCAGCCCGATGCCCAGCACGGTGCGATTGAGCCAGCGGGTCGGTGCGGTTGAATTCGCCGGCGCGTGAGAACCATCCGCGTTCACAGCGGACCGGATTCTCAATGAAACCCCGGGCAATGACAATTCAGCGCCGCGCAGCGACGAACTCGCCGGCCCGGTCGGGGAGATGCCCCCGCAGGCCTCCAGCCCGATGCCAGGCTCAGAGATGCTCCGAGGCGGTCACGGTTCGGGAATCTTCAGTGGAGGACAAACGGCGCGCACCGTGCGGCTTTTGAGGTCGCGACCTCGGGGAACGGGCGCGACCTTGACCTTGCCGTTGAGGGGATCAGTCAAACCGCGTGATGGCCGCCCTCGCGCGCCAGGAAACAGCCCTGCCTCCGCAACTGACGCTCAAGGTCCGGCCGCCTTACCGCGCGGTCAGTTCCGGTCCTTCACGCACCGCACCGCGACCCGCCCGCCTTTTGCTCGCGATGCGCGCGCAATTGACGGCATTCGCGCCCGCCGTCAAGCTGGGCACGGCGCGCGGCTCTCGCCCGGGCGCCGGCTATGAGTTCGCGTCTCCGGCTAGTGGCGTTGCCGCGCCAGCGCGCGGCGATCAAACGCTTCCTCAAAGTCGCCCACCACCTCTATCGCAATGACCCGCACTGGGTCGCGCCGTTGTTGGCCGACGCCCTTCAGGTTTTCTCGGATGCGAATCCGTGGTTCGCTCACGCGGAAATGCAGTTGTGGGTCGCCGAACGCGACAGCCGGGACATCGGGCGCATTGCCGCCATTGTGGACCATCATCACAACCATCGGCATGGCGACGCCGCGGCCTTTTTCGGGTTTTACGAGTGCGATGAGGATGCGGAGGCGAGCCGTGCGCTGTTTGATGCGGTGTTTGAGTGGGCGCGGGCGCGCGGCCTCAAGCGCGTGCTCGGCCCCATGAACCCCAGCACCAACGACGAATGCGGCCTTTTGATCGAAGGCTTCGGGCAGCGGCCCACCTTCATGATGCCTTACAACCCGCCGTGGTATCCGGCGCAGGTGCAAACAGCCGGTTTTCAAAAAGCCAAAGACCTCCTGGCCTTTCACGTGGACGTGGCCAGCGCGCCGTTGGACCGGCTCAACCGACTGGCCACCCGCACGCGCGAGCGTTATCCGAACGTGCGTTTTACGCCGGTGCGGCGTCGCACGCTGGCGCAGGACCTCGCCAAAATCAAAGAGGTCTATAACGCCGCGTGGGAGGACAACTGGGCGTTCACGCCGATGACCGACGCCGAAATGGATTTCATGGCCTCGCGGCTCAAGCCCTTGCTGGTTGAGGGGCTGGTTTGGCTGGCGGAAACCGATAACGAAACGGTGGGCTTCATGCTCGCGCTGCCGGATTTCAACGAGGCGTTGCAACCGCTCCGCGGGCGGCTGTTCACCCCGCACCTGCTCAAAGCCCTGCCTTATCTGCTCCGGCGCAAGTTCCCCAAACGCTGCCGCGTCGTGACGTTGGGCACGAAAAAATCCTGGCGCGGGCGCGGTCTGGAAGCCGTGATGCTCAGCGAGGGCTTTCGCGTCGGCATCGGCATCGGCTTTACCGAAGCGGAGGCGTCGTGGGTGCTGGAGGACAACACCATGATGGTGCGGTTCATGGAAATCTTCGGCGCGCGCGTTTACCGGCGCTACCGCATCTACGAACGCTCGCTCTGAACGGGCGGCGTGGCTGCCGCCGCTGCCGCTGCGGCATCGGGTGCGGGCGCTGACGCGGCGAGCGGTTCGCGTTCCAATTTCCAGTAGAGCCGGTTGGCCAGCGGAATCAGCACCACCGCCGTCAGCACGCCCGCCAGCACGTCCACCACGTAGTGGTAGCGGCAATAAACCGTTGACGCGCACAAGAGCACCACCGTGACCGCGTGCACATGTCGGATGCGCGGCAGATACCGGCGGGAGAAATACAGCGTGCAAATCGCCACCGCCACGTGGCTGCTGGGCAGCGCCGCGCCCGGCGCCTCAAACACCTTGTAAATCCACGCCATGATCTTGAAAAACACGCCCGCCTTGACCGCGTCCGGATACACGTCGGTGACCGCCAGCGCCTGCAGGTCGTCCGGCAGGTGATAGCCCTCAATCTCGCGGAAGAACACCCGCGGCCCGATCACCGGCACCACGCAATAAATCGCGTAGCACATGTAGAACAGAAACGACACCACCGACACGTAGTGAAAGAACTGCCGCCGATCGCGCAAAAACAACGCCAGCCCGACGCCTGAAATCATCACGTAATACGAGAAGTAGGCCGCGTAGAACAACTCGCTCACCGGCAGCCACGGCAACCACGCCATGAACAACACGCTCGGCTGGCAGCCAAACAGCGCCTGCTCCCAGCGGATCACCATCGGGTCGAGGTATTCCGTGAAAAAAATCCGGTTCACCGCGCCGGTCTCCCGAAAAAATCCGGTGTAGAGCAGCACCGGATAAAAATGGCGCAGGAAATTCAAGACCGGTTGCGCCGGCCGCCGCGCGTGCGCCTCGATCAACGTGTGGATGAGCATTGCCGCCACGACGTGCGCCGTCACCAGCCACGCCCAGATCGGGATCGTGTCGTTGTGAAAGAGCAAGATCACCGAGCCGACCAGCGCGTTGTAGCCCTGCGTCGCAAAATCCACGAACCGGTAATGGCGAAACAGCGTCTTCATCCCGCGCTCAGACCCAGCCCTCCGCCCGATACCGCGCCAGCGTCTCGGCGATGCCCGCCCGCAACGTCGTTTGGCAAACCAGCCCCAACTCCTCGCGCAGCCGCGTCGCGTCGCACACCCAGCCCGGCGCCGACAGCTCGGCATACTTCCAACGGCTCAACACGCTCGCCCGACCGCGCACACGCGAAACGGCCTCCCCCACGGCGCACACCGGCCAGAGCATCGCCACGGGCAGCGGCAGCCGCAGCGTCCAAACGTTCATCTGCGAGGCGATTTCTCGCGCCAGCTCGCCGCTCGTCACCACTTCGGGCGCAGCGACAAAAAACGTTTTGCCCGCCGCCCCCGGGTGCGTGAGGCACGTCACCGCCACTGCGGCCAAATCCCGCACAAACACCAGGCTCAACGGCTGGCGACCGCCGCCAAACTGCGGCAGCAGATGTGCCCGCACCGCGCGAAACAGGCGCAAAAACTCGCCATCCCGCGGACCATAGACACCCGGCGGACGCAGAATCACGAACGGCACGCCGCAACGCTCCCGCACCTCGTTTTCTGCGGCGAGCTTGCTCCGGCCGTAAACCGACACCGGTCGCGGCGGGTCGTTTTCGCGTGCGGGTGACTGCGGCGTGGCCGGGCCGTGCGCCGAGAGGCTGGAGATGTGCACGAGTCGTTGAATCTGCCCGCCGCGACGGTTGATCGCCTCGACCACGTTCCGCGTGCCGGTTTGATTGACGGCGAAAAAATCCTCGTCGCGCAGCGCCCGCACCGCGCCCGCGCAATGGAGCACGTGCGAGACGCCTTCCAGGGCGGCGTCCAGGCTTGCGGGATCGCGGATGCTGCCCGGGCGTACCTCCACCTGGTTGAGCCGATGCTCGATGAACCGTCGCGGGCTTTCGGGCCGCAGCAGCACGGCGGTCGGCAACCGCTCCTCGCACAACCGGTCGAGAATGTGGCTGCCCACAAAACCGCTGGCGCCCGTGAGGAGGATTTTCATTCGGCGACCCTGTGCGATCCGGCATCACCCTGACGCGGCGCCGTCGGGTGACGCGCGTGTGGCGACCGACAACCCGGCGGCTCACGCGCTGCCGGAAATCAGCCCCAGTTCGCGGCCCACTTTCGCCAGTTTCTCCAGCGCAAAGTCAATTTGCGCGTCGGTGTGCGTCGCCATGAGGCTGATGCGGATGAGTTCGCGGCCGGGCGCGACGGCGGGTGGCACGACCGGGTTGACAAACACGCCCTCCTCTTCGAGCCGTTTGGTCATGCGGAACGCGGTGAGCAAATCGCCGCAATAGACCGGCAGCACCGGGGTTTCGGAGTCGCCCAGGTTGAAGCCCAGTGAGAGCAGGCCCTCCTTCATGCGGCGCGTGTTCTGCCAGAGTCGTTGGATGCGCTCCGGCTCGCTGATCATGATCTCCAGCGCGGCCAGCACGGCGGCGGCGTTCGCGGGACTCATGCTCGCGCTGAAAATCAGCGCGCGCGACTGGTGCTTCAGAAAATCAATCGTTGCCGCGTCTCCCGCAATGAATCCGCCCAGGCTCGCGAGCGACTTGCTGAAGGTGCCCATGATCAGGTGCACCTGGTCGGTCAGCCCAAAGTGGCTGGGCGTGCCCGCGCCGTTTTCGCCCAGCACGCCGATCGCGTGCGCGTCGTCCACCATCACGGCCGCCCGATGCTTCTGCGCAATGCGGCACAGTTCGGGCAACTGCACAATGTCGCCCTCCATGCTGAAGACCCCGTCCACCACGATGAGCTTGCCCGCGTCCGGCTCCAAGGTGCTCAGTCGCCGTTCCAGCGCGGCCATGTCACGATGCGCGAACCGGATGAACTCGCCCGGGGCCAACATGCAGCCGTCCACGATGCTCGCGTGGTCGCTTTTGTCCGCGAGCACATAATCGCCGCGTCCCACCAGCGCGCTGATGACGCCGAGGTTGACCTGAAACCCGGTGCTGTAAAGCAGCACGGCCTCTTTCTTGACCAGCCGCGCCAGCGCCTGTTCCAGTTCGATGTGAATCTGGAGCGTGCCGTTGAGGAAGCGCGAGCCGGCACAGCCCGTGCCGTAGCGTTTCACCGCCGCGATCGCAGCCTCCTTGACCTTGGGATGATTCGTCAGGCCCAGGTAACTGTTCGAGCCGAGCATCAGCACCTTGCGCCCGTTGATGATCACCTCGGTGTCCTGCGCCGAGGAGATCATGCGAAAATACGGGTAAAGCCCGGCGGCGCGCGCCCGGGCCGGAGCGGTGAAGTCCCGCACCTTTTGGAAAATTGGCAAATCCGGCGGCAACGTGCGCTCGGCCAGTGCCGCTTCAAACCCGTCCACGGCCGCGTCGTAGTTGGCCGACGGGATGGGCCGGAGCGGACGGCGACGCGGCGTGGGTGGGGGCGCTTCCGCAGCGGGCTTGGACTCGTTGGGGGCGGAGTCGCGGCTCCGGGAAAACGAAAATCGTTTCATGGATGGAAAGCGGCTCGGGCGCCGCGCGGCGTGGAAGGAAGCCAGCCAGCCGCGCGCCCGCGAATTGGCCCACTGGTCGGAAATCGCCAGCATCAGCCGGGCGAACAGGGCGCCGGCGCGACGGTTACGCTTCTGACCCGCGAGATTCAGCCAGCTCATTCGTTTGAGTGCCTTGAGCCTCATTTTTTGCCGCCAACCCGTCAAGCCGTTTGTAAACCAAAACGATCTGTCCGCGCTTCAACGCTGAAAGCTCCCGGACGCCAAACGGCCCCTTCAGGGCGTTTGCCTCTCCGCTCAAACATTCGATACCGTCGCGCCATGATCGAATGCACCGTCAATGACGCCCCGACCAACTTTCACGAGTTGCTGAAGCGCGTCGCCCACGGCGAGACAGTGCGAATTCGGGATCACGGCCAACCCATCGCGCGCATGGTGCGGGACGTGGAGTTTTTGCCCGGACCAGACTTCGCAGCGATTTTCGACGGATACCAACCCGACACCCTCGATCTCGCGGCGGCCGAGGAAATCGCCGAGAACCTGCGGCTTCTGGAGGCAACGTATGCCCCGCTGGCTCATTGATACGGATGGGTTCATCGAGGGCGAACGGGGCAACCCGGCGTTTGACCGGTGGCAACGCGAAACGTAAAGGACTTCGAGCCGGTGGGTTGTCCTTGTGCCGATGTCTTGGCCCGATGGCGTTGGCCGGCTCGAGCTTTCAATCTTCAACCCTCGCCGTTTTGGAATGCGAGCCGAACATCCCGCTCATTCACAAACGCCAGCGCGCCGGTTGGGCAATGCAGCACGCATTCGGCGGCGACTTTTTGCAGCCCGCGCTCGATCGCCTCGTTGAACGGCACGCCCACGCGCACGTCGAAGCCGCGCCCGATGAACGTCAGCCCCAGCGGCTCGCGCGCCTGCTCGGTCAGCTTCACGCAAATCCCGCACAAAATGCACTTGCCCGGCTCGAACAGCACCCCGCCCGGATGCTCGCGTTGCTCAAACGTCCGCCGCTCGGAGCGGAACCGATTCGCGTCCGCGCCATAGACCTGCGCCCAGTGCTGCAACAGGCATTCGCCGGAGGACCGGCAGTCGCAATGCAGACAGCGCGACGCCTCCAACGCGGCTTCCTGCGGCGTGTGGCCCAGGCAACGGTCGCAGGGCGTGACGCGGTGGGCCGCGTTGGCGTGGCGCAGGAATTCGCGCAACTCGCCCGGCTGCAACCGGCCCATCACGCTGGAAAACGGCTTCTCCGGCCGCCGCGGAGTGCGCCCATCCAGGAACGCGCTCACGGCCGCCGCGACGGCGTGACCCTCGGCCATCGCGCGCACGAGCTGGCGCACGGGCCGCACGGCACTGCCGGCGGCAAACACCTTCGGCAGGCGCGTCTGACCGCTGTTGGGGTCCACCTCGATTCCGCCCGCGCCAAACGGCACGCCGATGCGCGCCGCCTCTTCTGCCGAAAGTTCGCCCACCGCCAGCACCGCGTCGAACGCCCGCGTCAATCCCTCCAGCGTCAACTCGCGGCCCAGTTCGACGCCGTTCTCAAAGCGCACGCCCAGCCGCGTCAGTTGTTCCAGTTCCGCGTCGAGCACGGGCCGGGGCAGTTCGGTTTCGGGCACCGCGCGCAGCGAGCCACCCGGTTGCGCGTGTCGGTCGGCGACGACAACCGCGTGCCCTTCGCGGGCGAGCCGATGCGCCGCCGCCAGGCCCGCCGGCCCCGCGCCCACGATGACCACCGATTTGCCACTGGGCGGCTTGCGCGGCGGGACCCGGGGCGAGCGCGGCGCACCTGTGGTCGCGTCAGCCCCCCGCAAGCCCAGCTCCCAATCCGCCACGAACCGTTCCATGTCGCGAATGGCGGCGGGATTGTCCCAGGCGGCGCGGCGGCAACCCTGTTCGCACGGGTGATGACACAGCCGTCCGAGCACCGCTGCCAGCGGCAACGCGCGCCGAACCTCGGTCGCCGCCTCCTCGAGCCGCCCGGCCTGGATTGCCCGCAGCATGGCCGGCACGTTCAACTCCAGCGGACACAACCGGTGACACGGCGAGAGGCAATCGCCCACGTGATCGCTGAAGAGCAGCTCGAGCGCGGTGCGGCGCGCCTCGTGCACTTCTGAGGTTTCGCTTTCCACGACCATGCCGGGCGTGACCTTCGTGCCGCACGAGGGCACGAGTCGTCCGTTGATTTTGACCAGGCACACCAGACACGTCGTCAGCGGCCCGCACTCTTCGAGGTAGCAGAGCGTGGGGATTTCGATGCCCGCGCGTCGCGCCGCTGCCAGCACGGTCTCGCCCTCGGCGACCTGGACCGCCCGCCCGTCAATGGTGATGGAAAACGTCACGCTCACGAGCATTGCTCCTGGAACAGGCGGAAGCGCGAAGCGGCCAACGCGCAACGCGCAACCAAACCGGATGGCAAATGGAGAACGGTGCAAATGCACGGGCGCGGCCTTCCACAACAACGGCCCTGGCAAGCCCCGGTTCGACGGGTTTGGCTCGTCGGCACCTCTGCGTCGCTGCGTTGAAAAAAGGTTTCCATCATGCGACCTCCACGGCGTTGTGCGGGCAGACGCGGCGACAGGTATCGCAGCGGGTGCATTTGGCGTCGTCAATCGCGTGCCGCGCGTAGGGCGTGAGCGGGATGGCGTTGACCGGACAGTGCTGGGCGCAAAGCGTGCAGCCGGTGCAGGCGTCGGTGATCGTGTAGTGGATGAGCGCGGTGCATCGGCGCGCCGGGCAACGGCCCTGCACGTGCGCTTCATATTCGTCTCGGAAATACCGGAGCGTCGTCAGCACCGGGTTGGGCGCGGTTTTGCCCAGGCCGCACAGGCTGCCGGCGCTGACCTGGTGGGCGAGGCGCTCCAGCTCATCCAGGTGTGCGCGCGTTGCCCGGCCGGTGCAAAGCCGGTCGAGGATTTCGAGCATGCGCTTTGTGCCGATGCGGCAGAAGGTGCATTTGCCGCAGGACTGGTTTTGAGTGAAGCGCAGGAAGTAGCGCGCGATGTCCACCATGCACGTGCTGTCGTCGAGCACGACCAGCCCGCCGCTGCCCATGATCGCGCCGATGTCGCGCAGGCTCTCGAAATCCACCGGCGTGTCGGCCAGCCGCGCCGGAACGCACCCGCCGCTGGGCCCGCCGATTTGCACCGCCTTGAATCGCCGCCCCTCGCCCACGCCGCCGCCGATGTCCTCGACCAGCTCGCGCAACGTCGTGCCCATCGGTACTTCCACCAGCCCGCCGCGCCGCCCCCGGCCCGCCAGTGCAAACACCTTCGTGCCCCGGCTGGTGGGCGTGCCCAGCGCCGCAAATCGCTCCGGCCCGTGCCGCACGATCCACGGCACCATCGCCAGCGTCTCGACGTTGTTGATGAGCGTCGGCCGGCCCCACAAACCCTGCTCGGCGGGAAACGGCGGTCGCAACCGCGGCATGCCGCGCTCGCCCTGCAAGGAGGCGATCAGCGCCGTCTCCTCGCCGCACACAAACGCGCCCGCGCCCTCAAAGAGCGTGAGTTTGAACGGCGGCCCGACGCCGAGGAGTTTTTCGCCCAGCCAGCCACGCCGCTCCAGTTCGGCGATCGCCGCCCGCACGCGCCGGACCGCCAGCGGATACTCGCGCCGCACATAAAAAATTCCCTCGCGCGCCCCGACCGCCAGGGCTGCAATCGCCAGCCCTTCGATCACGCGAAA
Source organism: Verrucomicrobiia bacterium (assembly GCA_026414705.1). Classification (GTDB taxonomy): domain Bacteria; phylum Verrucomicrobiota; class Verrucomicrobiia; order Limisphaerales; family JAOAIM01; genus JAOAIM01. The sequence continues at coordinate 13,872 of JAOAIM010000009.1, forward strand.
CGGAAACGATTCCAGAACCATCCGGTCCATGAACGCGCCCGGATCGCCCTCATCGCCGTTGCAAATGACGTATTTGATCGGGCCGGGCTGACGGGCAACGACGCGCCACTTTTGCGCCGTCGGAAAACCGGCACCGCCCCGCCCGCGCAACCCCGAACGCTCGATGAGCGCGATGATTTCTTCGGAGGTGAGCGGTGCAGGTTGCTCCCTCTCCCTCAGGGAGAGGGCTGGGGTGAGGGTGAGAGCTTCGCGCGGGTCGGCGGTTTGGGAGTCTTTGGACTGCATGACGTGTTCTCCCTCACCCTTTCCCTCTCCCGCTGGGAGAGGGGAAGCGGTTTGGACGCCCGCGGGTTTGTCGGAAGGCGTGGGGCTTTTGGCTACCGGCTCCAGGGCTTGGGTGGGGTTGGACGCGTCGGACTGGTCAGAGCGTTCGCCCTCACCCTGACCTTTTGCCTCGGCCGGCGCGGGCGTGAGCGTAACGCCCAGACACTTCGCCAGCGCCGCAAAGCCCTCGTGCGCGACGTATTCGTCGAGGTCGAGCGGATCAAGTTTGCCAAAGTGCTCCGTCGCGATGTGCACCTGACGGCCCAGAAACGCGCGCACGGACGGATCGCGTTTGCTCAGCGAAAACCGCTGCACCGCGCGCTCCGGCTCGGGCGCGTCGAACAACAACGCGTCCAGCGCGCGCGTCCAGACCCGCCGCAGCCGCTCGCGCCACCGGCGCGGGCGCAAGTGTCGCTGCAGCAGCGCGCCCGCCTGTTCGGCCGTCACGCCCGCATAAAACGTCCCGGGCCGACCGGCTTCGGCCACCTCGACCAGCGGCGTGCGATGGCACATGCCCACGCAACCGACGCGCTTGACGACGACGTTCGCGCCGCTGGCTGCGGCGACCTCGTTGAGCGCGTGGAACAGCCGGTCGCTGCCCTTGGCCATGCAGCAGGAGCCGAGGCCGACGTGGATTTCCATTGCACCGTCGCCCGTGCGGCGCGGGTGAAGCGTTTCGGTGCTTTGCGTTGCGGCCGCGCGCGCCTGCAGTTGCAGAAACTCGCGCAGCACCTCCGGCACACGTTCGGGCGTGTTGTAGCCGAAGGTTTTCTCCCCGATGCACACGGTGGGCGCGAGCGTGCAGGTGCCCACGCAGGCGACGCGCTCGATGGTGAATCGCCGTTCCGCGTCGGTGTCCGCGCCCTCCGGGATGTTCAAGTGCCGGCGCAGGGCGTCTTCGATCCGCTCGGCCCCGGCCACGTGACAGGCCGTGCCGTGGCAGACGCGGATGCGGTATTTGCCGGTCGGCGCGAACCGGAACATGTCGTAGAACGACGCCACGCCGATGAGCCGCGCCGGGGTGATGTCGGTCGTCTCGCACACGTGCCGGAGCGCCTCTTCGGGCAGGTAACCGTAGTGCGCCTGCAACTCCTGGAGAATCGGGATGACGGCCTCGGGCTTGCGACCCAGCCGCGCGACGATCTGCTCGGCAATGCTCAGGTCAACGGTCATGCGCTGTTTGACTCTCCAATCAGGCGGATCAGTCGGATCGCGGTTGGCCCACGCACCAGAGGTTGGTCTGGCCGCGCAAAAACATTCGCCCGTCGGCGAACGCCGGACTGGCGAGGAACTCATCGGCCAGCCGGCTGCGCGCCAGTTCCTTGAAGGCGCGGGCGGCCTCGACCACAACCGCCTCGCCCTTCAACCCCGGCACGAAGAGCTTCCCGCCCACGATTGCCGGGGACGCCTGCACTTCGATCTCCAGCGGCGCTTCCCAGAGCTTTTGCCCGTCGCGCGCCTCAAAACACGTCAGCAGCCCGCCGCTGGTCACGGTGAAGGCCAGTTCGCCGTTGCTCACCGGGCTGGTCACGTCCGGGGCGTTGTCCGGCGCGCGCCAAACGACGTGGCTGCGCGTGACATCGCCCGCGCCGTCGGGCCGCAACGCAATCAGTTCGGTGGATGGATTCACTGCGAGCACCAGACCCGCCGCGAACACGGGCGAGGGCGTTACTTCGCCCCCCAACAGGTCGGCGCGCCACAACTCGCGTCCGTCCTCCGGTGCGTGGCTCATCACCAGTGGCACGGCCAACGTGATGACCTGCGGGCGCCCGGCGGCCTCCACGACGATCGGCGTGGCCCAGGAACTGTGCGTGGGCTTGCGTGCCTCCCAGAGCAACCGACCGCTGGCCGGGTCAAACGCCAGCAACTTCGAACCGCCCGGCGCGCCCTCGTCTTGATCGAGTTGCACGATGAGCCGGCCCGGCCACACAACGGGTGACGCGGCGTGGCCGTAGGCGTTTTTCGGCACGCCAAGGTTTTTGGCCCACACCGGCGCGCCGTCCAACGTGAAGGCCGCCAGATCGCCGTTGGCAAACAGCGCGAACACGCGCCGCCCGTCGCACGCGACCGTGGGCGAGGCGAACCCGGTCATTTCGGGAATCTCCGGTTGAACGGCCGGGCTGCCGGGCACGTTTTCAACCGCGCGTCGCCAGAGCAACGCGCCACTGGTCGCATCGAAACAAAACACCTCGCGCCGCGCCGCGTCGCCGCCGGACAAAAACACGCGATTGCTCCACACCACGGGCGAACCGTGGCCCGGCGCCGGGACGGGCGTTTTCCAGAGCAGATTCGCGCCGGATGCTGCGTCCCAGGTCAAGGGCACGTTGGTAAACGCCGAAACGCCGCTGCCGTCCGGCCCGCGAAACCGCGGCCATTGCCAGCGAAATGTTTCCCACGGCAACGCATCCGATGCGGTGGCCTCTGCGCCCGAGCCGGCGAGAAGCTTTTCGATTTCGGTGGCGGAGTGCGGTAGCGGCGAACGCGCCGTGAGCGCGAGCGTGGTCAGTCCGGCGAACACCACACCGCCCACCGCAGCGGCGGCGCGTCGGGCACGGGCGGCTTCACGTCGCGCGCGCAACTCTGCCATCGGGTCGGGCCGGGGCATTGGCGGTGGCGTGCGAAGTTTTGCTGCCTGGCGCGCGGCGGCAACCAGCACCGCCAACCCGCCGATCAAGAGCCAACCGCCCGTGCGGTCGAGCACGAGTCGGCGGCGGTAGCGCTGGCGGAATTCCAGGTCGAGCCGTCGGATTTCCAGCTTGAGATTCTCGTCGTTGGGCGAGGCGCGCAGTTGCGCCTTGAGTTCGAGCAGGCGGGGCGATTGCCACGGGTCATGCTCCAGCGCGGTGAAGTGGAAGTAGAGCATCGTGCCGCTGACCAGCAGGCAGAAGGCGGCGGCAATGCACGCGGTCCAGAGCCAGGCCTTCACCAACGGGCGGGGCGATCCGCCGGATGATCGTGCCGGTTGGGACTTTTGCTCGGTTGGAGTCCCCGGTGCGGGCTGCGGCATGGCGGTCAGCATCGTCATGCGTTCACCGCTTGGGGTTCGGACGCGGGCCGGGGCGCTTCGGCTGCCGGCATCAGCCCCAGCCGCACCAATTCCTGCGGGCAGGAACGGAAGCAGCGGGCGCAGGCGAAACACGCGCCGCGGTCGGGTTCAAAGTCGGCGCGGCGCACGTGCACCGAAAGGCTCACGAGCTTGACGCCGAGCACCAGGCCGACCCAGCCGCCGAAAAGCGCGCATGCGAGCACAAACCGCCCGCGCATTTCCGCCGCCGCTTGCAACAGCCCTTTCGGATCGCGCTCGGCGCGCTGGAGCGAGAGCGCTTCAGGCGTCATCAGGCCGTGGTCCACGGGCGATTGTTGCTGTTGGAGAAAGCGCTCGGCGAGGGCGACCGTGGGATCGAGCTTCGCGACGGCCGGGCCGAGGCGATGGCCGATCAGCGCGCCGGCGGCGACCAGCACCGGCAGCAGGCCAAGCAGCGCGGCCAGTCGCCGTCGGTCACCCCGAACAAACGGCGGCGATGCGACGCCGGGCGAAGGCTCGCGCATCGCGCCGAACGGGCAGGCGTTTTCGCACAGGCGACATTGCGTGCAGGAGTCGGGCGTCACGCGCACGCGCCACCTGGAGACCAGCGCGGCGAGCCGCAGCAGCGCGCCATACGGACAGGCGAACCGGCAGTAGGGCCGTCCCACCCACAGGCCCAGCAGCAGCGTCAGCACGCCCAACGCGACCATGAGCGAAGGCCCGTTGAGCCGAAAAATCGGCACAATCGGATCGTAACGGCAGACCGGAAAGCCCGAGCCGGTCGCGGCGAAACTCAGGCCGAATCCCAGAAACACAAACGGCAACACGCCCAGCGCGTGTTCGAGCCACGCGGGGACTTTGACGGGCTTGACGAGCACCAGGTCCTGCAACGCGCCGTGCGGGCAGACCGCCGCGCAAAACGCCCGGCCCGCAAACAACGCCACGATCAGCGGCAACGCGAAAAACGCCACGACCGTCAGCGGCACGGCGTATTCGGGATGGAACAGGGCATAGGCCACGTTTTGCGGCGCGCCGATGGCGCAGACGCAGCCCTTTTTCCAGAAGCCAAACCACGCGACCGAGAAGATCGAGAGCCAGAACAGGCCGCGGCGGGAACGTTTTTTGTAGATGAGCCAGAGCGCCAGCGCCAGCGCGCCCGCGAGCACGGCCACATCCAGGTAATGCACCCAGAGCGCGCGGGGTGGCGGGGTGGTGGTGACGGGCAGTTGATGACCGGTCTCGGTGAAGTCCGGAGGGGGGAAGCGTTGTTCCGCCGGCGATTCGCCCCCAAGGGCAAACAAGCACAACGTGCTGACCACAAAGGCGGGAACAGGAGCAAAGGAGAAAAGGGGAAAAGGAGCGCAAGCAAGAGCGCGCCTTCGCGCCTTTTCTCCTTTTCCCCTTTTCCCCTTTTCAAGCGAGCGCCGCATGGGATTCAGTGATGTCATTGCGCGTGGCTGGTTTTCAGCAGGTAAGGCCGGCTGGCGGGGACGCGCCGGAAGGCATCGCCCGGACACGTCCGCGCAATCGCGCATTCGTTGCAGTTGACGCAGCGGTCGTGGCGGATTTGGAGGAAGAGCGAACCGTTGCCGAAGCGGGAGCAGCCCTCGACGCATTTGGCGCAGCCGATGCACAGTTCCTCGTCAATCGTGTATTCGTAGTAGGGGTCTTCGATGAACGTGCGCTGGATGGCGCCGGTGGGGCAAAGCTGGTTTTCGGCGGCGGTGGTCAGTGCGTTGGGCTCCGGCTCGAAGTAGCCCGTGCACAGATTGCAATAGCCGCAGAGGGCGAAGGCATGGACGCATTTGACCGCCGACTGTTCGAGCACGCACTCGGTGGCGCAGTTGCCGCAATGCAGGCACTTGGCCGGATCAATCTGCCAGACCCAGCCCTCGCTGCGGCTGCGTCCGGCCAGCGCGCCGCCCAGCGCGCCCAGCGCCGTCATCCCCAGCAGGCGCGCGCCGTGGCGCAGGAACGCGCGGCGGCTGGTCGGTTCGGATGGGGTCGAGGCGTTCATGGCTCAGGCGGAAACGGACGGGCACTGCCGGAAACCGACGCGGCGATGCAAGCGACCGCGCCCGCAGGGTTCACCGAATCCGTGTCCATCGGTGTTCATCGGTGGTTCAAAAACCTCATGCCCTTCTTTGCATCACGCGCACCTCGGCGGTGACGCGGTCGAGAATGAAAATCCGGCCCTGCGCGTCGGCCACGGCGTCCAGTCCGCCGCGGCTGCAATCGGACGCGCCGCAGGCTTTCGCGTTGGCCGCAAAGCTCTCGACGCCCGCCACGACGGATTCGAACTCGCCGGTGGCGCTGTAAACCTTCACGCGCGGGAGGCCTTTTTCGCAGGTCACGTGGCGACCGTCGGGCAACAGCGCCAGGCTGATGGGATTGCAGCAGCCGGAAAACCCGGTGATGTCCATCGAGGCGCGGCCCCATGCGCCCTCGAAGTCGCCCTCCGGCGTGTAAAGTTCGACGCGGTGCCGACCCGGATTGGTCACGCGCAACAGGCCGTCGGGTGCGACTTTGACGTCGAAAAACGGGCTGGGCACGATGAAGCCCGGAATGCCGCGCTCCCGGTTTTTCTCGCCGAGCCGCGCGAGCAATTTGCCGGAGCGATCGTAGCGCAGCAGGACGCGCTGGCCGGCGTCGGCCACGAACACGTCATCGGCGCGCACCGCCAGCGCGGTGAGCCAGGACTTGCGACCGGGCGCATCCCAGCTCGCGCGGCGCCGCCCGTTGGCATCGAACACCTCGATGTGGTCGCGCAATCCGACGAAGATCGCGCCGTCTTCAGCCACGGCGACGCATTCCGGCGGCGCGCTCAGGGCAATCTCCAGTCCGCGCTCGCCTGCCGGGCTGACGGCGGTGACGTAGTGGCCTCCGCAGACAAACAACGTGCCGTCGGGCGCCAGACCCAGCCGTCGTGCCGGTGATTGCGGCGCGGGCCAGCGGGCAACCTCGTGGTGAGTTACCAGACGCGGATCGGTTTTTTCGAGACGCGACACGTCGTAGGCGAACGGGTTTCGGGCGCGCGTGGGGGCAGCCGAGGCGCGCTGCGCGGCGATTGCGCTCAAGAGCGCGAGCGCACCGGCGCTTTGCCCGAGGAACTCGCGTCGCGTGGAGAGACGAAACTCGCGTTTCATGGGATTGAGCCGGTTTGTGTCGCCTGTTTGAACGAGAGGGCCTGGGGCAGGCCGCAGTTGGGCAGCGCGTTGCAACCTCGGCAGATGCCGCGGTTGATGCAGGTCTGGTTGGGCAACGCGCCGCCGCGTCGGCTTACGAGAGAGGCCGAAGCCGCCGCCAGTCCCGCCAACAGCGCGTATCGCGCCCCGTCGCGCAGGAACTCGCGCCGCGTCGCCGGAGCAGATGGCGATTTCGCGTTCATGGCATCGGGCCGGGCACACCTCGCGCCCGCGAGGGACACCGGCCAGACTTTACACGCAACGGTGCGCCCGGACGGGCCGCCGGGCTTGTGGCCTTTTGGCAAAACTTTAACTTTTTTTGCCGGGGCGGGTTTGATTTTGGTCAACCTTCCAAGGGCCGTTTGGACCGCGAAAGACACGACGGCGGCTGACAACGGAGGTGTCTGACCGACCCGTGCTCCGCTGCGGCGAAACGCTCAGCGGGCTGAAACGTCCAGGCAGACCAGGCGCGTGAGGTCGCGCGCCAGCAGGCGGTTGCCGGCCAGAGCCATCGGCGCCCAGGACTCGCGTCCGTGGAGCACCCGGGTTTGAGCAAGGTGTTGCCAGCGCGCAGGCGTTGCGGCGATGAGGCTCAAGCGTCCGGTATCGTTGAGCGCAAACATCACGTCGCCGGCCATCAGGAACGAACCCAGGCCGAAGGTTTCGGCAGGGCCGCTGGCCCAGACGACCTTGCCGTCGGTTGTCAGGCAGACGAAGCGCCCGTCGGCGCGCACGCCGTAGAGGTGCTCGTCGCGGAAGATGGGGGTGTGCTGCGTGGCGCCGAAAACGGAGGGCGGCAGTCGGAACAGGGTTTTGAGGGTGAACCGTCCGTTGGCGGGTTCGAGTTGCGCCATCAAACTGCCCGCGTTGTAGCCGCCGGTGAAAAAGATTCGCCCGCCCGGCAGCGGCAGCGGGGAGGGCACGGTGGCGATGGCGATTTTCCAGTCGCTGGTCTCGAAGAGCAACGCGCCGTCGCGGGCGTCCACGCCCACCACGCCGCCGCTGGCGCAGTAGAGGTAAAGGCGGCGTCCGGCGAATTCCATCGGCATGATGGAGGAATGGGTCATTTTCCAACCGCGCGGGTTCGGGGTGCGCCAGAGCACCTTGCCGGTGGCCGCGTCGAGCGCGATCAGCAGCGCATCGCGTCCGCCCGGGGCCAGGATGAGTTTGCCGTCCTCGATCAATGGGCATTGGCCGGTATACCAATCCGGCACGGCGGCGCCGAAATCGTGCACGAGGCTGCGGCTCCACTGGAGGGCGCCGCTGATGGCGTCGAGGCAGAGCACGTTGCACTTGGAATCCAGGCCCACGACCCACCGGTCGGTGAGCGCCGGCACGGTGCGGGTCATGCCGTGGTTGCGCTTGATGAAGTGGGGGTAACTGAAGCGCCACAGTTCGCGCCCGTCGGCCAGCGAGAGGCAACGCAGGGCGCTGCGGCGTGCGGTGGCGTCGTAGTCCCAGAGATAAACGCGCCCGCGGTGGATGGCGGGCCCGGCGTAGCCTTCGCCCAGGTCGAGTGACCAGAGGGGACGCGGCGGGGCGCCCTGCCAGTCGCGCGAGAGGCTGTCCGGAGGCGGGGCGATGCCGTCGCGGTTTGGCCCGCGAAACTGTGGCCATGCGCCGGGCAACTCCTCGGGCCGGGCATCGCTGGCGATGAGTTGACCTGAAGGGATGGGGTTGGCGGCGTGTTCGCCGGTGGGCGCGGCATCGCGGCCCGGCACACGCATCACCAGACCCGCGTCGGTGCGCGAACTCCACCACCAACCCAGCGCGATGGCTGCCAGCACCGCGGCCAGTGGCGGCAGGTAGGGCAGGTATTTGTTCCAGTCCCCCCGCATTCCCGGAGCGCGAAACTACGGCGGGGCGCGACGGCCCACAATGGTTTTTGCGCGGCGGGCCGGGCGCGCGCCGGTTACGGATGCGCGCAACGTTTTGCGGGTTGACGGCGCATCGGTTCCGGGATTCAAAGAGTCCGGGCTGTGACGCCGACGCAACAACACGCGACGCTGGCCGCCGCCAACTGCGAGGTCGCCTTTGACAATCTGACGCGGCAGCTCTACGCCACGGATGCGTCGCACTACCAGATCGAGCCGCTGGCGGTGGCATTCCCGCGCAACGCGGCGCAGGCCAGTTCGATCATCGTGGCGGCGGCGCAGGCCGGGGTGTCGGTCACGCCACGCGGGGCGGGCACGAGTTTGACCGGCGGGGCGATTGGCGAGGGGGTGGTGGTGGATTTCTCGCGCTACAACCGGGGGATCAGCGATTTCGACCCGGAACAACGCACCGTGCGCGTGGGCGCGGGCGTGGTGCTGGATCAACTCAACGATTACCTGCGGCCGATGGGGCTGTGGTTTGCGCCGGACGTGGCGACGAGTTCGCGCGCAACGATCGGCGGCATGATCGCGAACAATTCGTCCGGGGCGCGGGCGCTCATTTACGGCACCACGGCGGATCACCTGGTGGAGTTGGAAGTGGTGCTGGGCGACGGTCGCGTGGTGCGGCTGCATCCGGGCAGCCAGCAGTTGCAACGGATCGAGGACATGCTCGAGGACCTGATGTTTCTCAACGCGCTGGCGATTGAGGAACATTTCCCGCCCGGGTTGGTGAAACGCTGGCCCGGTTACGCCCTGGACCGGCTGCGACGCGACCCGCGCAATCTGGTGCAACTGATCGCCGGCAGCGAGGGCACGCTCGCGGCCATCACCTCCGCTGTCGTCAAACTCACGCCCACGCCGGATGAAATCGGGCTGGGGTTGCTGTTCTTTGACTCGACGGCGGAGGCCATGCAGGCGGCGGTGGAGTTGCTGGATTTGAAGCCGGCGGCGGTGGAGCACCTCGACCGGATTTTGCTCGACGAGACGCGGGGCAAACGGGAGTTCCAGGCCGCGCGGGACCTGCTGGAGCTGGACGCGCAGCCGTGCGAGTCGGTGCTGGCGGTGGAGTTTTACGGCGAGGTGGACGACCGCATCGCGGCGTTTCAGGCGCGGCGGTTGGGGCGACGCAAGAAGGTTCTGGGCACGCTGGCGGAGATCAACATGGTTTGGGCGCTGCGCAAGGCGGGGCTGTCGTTGCTGACCAGCCGCAAGGGCGACGCCAAGCCGGTGACGTGCATCGAGGATTGCGCGGTGCGGCCGCGGGATTTGCCGGAGTTTCACCGCGAGTTGCAGCGCATCCTGGAGCGGCTGGGGTTGCAGGCGTCGTTCTACGGCCACGCGGGCGCGGGGCTGTTGCACGTGCGCCCGGTGCTGGACCTGCATTCGGCCGAAGCGTTGAAAAAGTTCCGGCAGGTGACCGAGGAGGTGGCCGCGCTGGTGCGGCAGTTCAAGGGTTCGTTTTGCGCCGAGCACGGCGTGGGCCTGGCACGGACGGAGTTTCTCAAAGAGCAGGTGGGCGAGGCGCTGTATCTGGTGATGCGCCAGATCAAGCGCGCGTTTGACCCGCACAACCTTTTCAACCCGGGCAAGCTCATCGAAGACGGGCGCTACCGGCTCGACACCCGTCTGCGTTGGGGCGTGGGCTCGCCGCTGAAACTGCCCTTTGAACCGGTGCTGGCCTACGCGCAGCGCGACGAGTCGTTTGTGCGCCACCTTGAACAGTGCAACGGCTGTGGCGCGTGCCGGAAAGCCGAGCCGACGATGTGCCCGACCTTCATCGCCACGGGCGAGGAAATCATGTCCACCCGCGGGCGCGCCAACGCGATTCGCGCGGCGCTGGAATTGCGCGGGTTGCGCGACGCCGACCCGCTGCGCTCGGCGGAACTGGAAGCGGCGCTGAGCAATTGCCTCGGCTGCAAGGCGTGCGCAGCGGAGTGCCCGTCGAATGTGAACCTGGCGTTGCTCAAGGCCGAGCTGCAACACGCGCGCATCCGGCGTCACGGGCTGACGTTGCGCGAGCGGTTGCTCAGCCACGTGGATCGGCTGGGCCGGATCGGCTGCGCGATGCCGACGCTTGCGAACCTGGCGTTGCGATCGTTTTTGGTGCGGCGGGCGCTGTTGCATCTGGCGGGGATCACGCCGCGTCGGCCGTTGCCGCGCTTTGCGAAACAGCGGTTCGACGAGTGGTTTGCCAAACGGCTGCTGCCGCCGGAGGGAACGACCGCGCCGCGCGGGCGGGTGATTCTTTGGGACGACACGTTTGTGCGGTATCACGAGCCGCACATTGGCATGGCGGCGGTGCGCGTGCTGGAGCACGCGGGATTTGAGGTCGGGCTGCCGACGGGTCGGAAATGCTGCGGGCGACCGGCCTTCAGCCAGGGCAACCTGGAACTGGCGCGGCAGTTGGGCGAACACAATCTGGCGTTGCTGGCGGCGCACGAGCCGGAGGCGCCGATTTTGTTTCTGGAGCCGTCGTGTCACGCGATGTTCATCGAGGAATACCGCGAGATGCGGCTGCCGGAGGCGGAGGCGGTGGCGGCGCGGTGTTTCTTGTTGGAGGCGTTTCTGGACGAATTGTTGCGACTGGATCCGGGCGCGCTGCGGTTTGCGCCCGGGCCGGTGAACATTGCGATTCACGCGCATTGCCACGCGAAGGCGCTCACGGATGTTTCGTGTCTGCACCGGCTGGCGATGCGGATGCCGGAGCGCAAGGTGACGATGCTCGACACCGGCTGCTGCGGCATGGCGGGCGCGTTCGGGATGCTTCAGGCCAAATACGAATTGTCGTGCAAGGTGGCCGAGCCGCTGGTGGATCGGATTCGGGGGTTGCCCTACGGCACGATCGTGGTGGCGACCGGCACGAGTTGTCGGCAGCAGATTGCGCATCTGGTGCCGCTGCGGGCGCGGCACATCGCCGAGGTGCTGGCCGAGGCAATCGAGCCGTAGCGTGACCGGGGCGTTGGAACGACCGCGCGGCGAGCGAGGGCGTGTCGGGACGGAGAAGGCCGATGCGTTGCGGCGTCAGCTCCGTGAAGCGGGAGATGGCCGCGTGAGGCCGGGATTGTTTTTGGACGTGAGGAGTGGATCGGGCACGTTGTAGAGTTTGAACATGACGCGGCATTGCTGGAAGTGCGGTCGGGAATACCGTTTGCCGGGCACACCGGGGCGTTCGGAGACGTGCGAGTGCGGGGCGGACCTGAGGGTTTGCCTCAATTGCGTCAGCTATGACCCCTCGGTGGCGTATCAGTGCCGCGACCGCCGGGCTGAACCGGTGGCGGAGAAGCATCTGGCCAATTATTGCGAGTATTTCGAGTTCGCGCGGCGGGAGTTCGTGCCGCCGGCCGGCGAAGCGGAACGCACCGCCCGGGCGCGCGAGCAACTGCGCAAGCTGCTCGGCGATTGAGCGGCCCGGGAACAACCCGGTGGCCGAGGCGGAGGCCGCACGGGCAACGCCCCAAAGCCGGCGCCGGGGGGCTGCGTGGGGCCGGAGTGGACTTGTGATGTTCCGCGCGCGGGCGCGGATGGCGATCCCTGAACCCGTGGGCGAAGCCAAATGGCCTGTTGACTTTGGGGCGGTGATTTGAGAGCGTGGGCGGCCCTTGAACGGAACAGGAATGAAAACATTTTTGCCCAAAGTGGATTCGCTCCAACCCAGGTGGCACGTGGTGGATGCCGACGGGATGGTGCTGGGCCGGCTGGCCGCCAAAGTGGCGGATTTGTTGCGCGGCAAACACAAACCGGTTTACACGCCGCACATGGACACCGGAGACTTTGTCATCGTCATCAATGCCGAGAAGGTTCGGCTGACGGGCAAAAAGGAGACCGAAAAGCTTTACATGACGTATTCGGGCTGGAAGGGCGGCGAACGGTATCGCAGCGTGGCGGAGATTCGAGCGCGGCATCCGGAGCGGCTCATTGAACACGCGGTGGCCGGGATGTTGCCCAAGAACCGGTTGGGTCGCCGTTTGCGCACCAAGTTGAAAGTTTACAAGGGCCCGCAACATCCTCATGCGGCCCAAAAACCCGAACCGTTCAAGATTGCCGCCTGATCGGGCGGAAAACCTCCAGTTGCCATGGCTGAAACCATCGTTTCTCAACAGGCTGACACCTCAACGTCCAGCGCGCGTCCGGCCGAATACCGGGCGACGGGCCGACGCAAAACGGCGGTGGCCCGCGTGCGGTTGCTGCCGGGAACGGGTCGGATCGTCGTCAACGGTCGCCCGTTTGAGGAATATTTCTCGGTCGAATCGCAACGGGTGCTGGCGACCGAACCGCTGACGGCGACGGGCACAGCCGGCAAGTTTGACGTGCGGGTCAACGTCACCGGCGGGGGCATCAGCGGTCAGGCCGGAGCGATTCGACACGGGATCGCGCGGGCGTTGCTGGCGTATGACGCGACGTTGCGGGCGACGTTGCGCGCCGAGGGCTTGTTGACGCGCGATCCGCGCCAGAAAGAGCGAAAGAAATACGGTCAGCCGGGCGCGCGGAAACGTTTCCAATACTCGAAGCGCTGATCTGCACGCGGGTTTGCTTCGCCCCGCCGGGATGCCCGGCGGGGTTTTTTCTTTGCGCCTCAGCCTGTTGCCCGGGCCGGTTACAGGCGGGTCACTGAATTTTCAACTGGCGCTGGATGCCAAATTTTTCGATGCGCTTGCGCAAGGTGGCGCGGGTGATGCCGAGCAGTTTGGCGGCCTGCACCTGGTTGTTGTTGCAGGCTTTGAGCGCTTCAACCACCAACTCGCGTTCGACGGCGGGAATGATCTTGAACTGGGGCTGGCGCCGGGCCCACTCGAAGAGTTGTCGGGCCAGCGCGGCGACGTCTTCGGGCGCGGCAGCGGCGGGGGTGCTCACCGGCAGGTGGGTTGGCACCGCCGCGCGGGCGGTTTCGCCGGTGATTTCGGGCGGCAGGTCGGCCAGCAGAATGGCCTCGCCCTTCGCGAGCACGTGCGCGCGGCGGATGACGTTTTCGAGTTCGCGCACGTTGCCCGGCCAGTGATATTTCTGGAGCGCGCGCAGGGCGTTGGGGGCGATGGCGCGCGGGGTGTGGCCGCCCTCGCGGGCGATTTTTTTCAAGAAGTAGTTGACCAGCAGCGGGATGTCCTCGCGCCGGTCGCGCAACGGCGGCAGGTGAATCCGCACAACGTTGAGGCGGTAGTAGAGGGCTTCGCGAAACTGCCGGGCGGCGACGGCTTGCTCGAGCGGTTTGTTGGTGGCGGCGATGACGCGCACGTCCACCTGAATGGGCTTGTTGCCGCCGACGCGTTCGAAGGTGCCGGACTGAAGCACGCGCAGGATTTTGGTCTGCGTGGCGGGCGTCATGTCGCCGATCTCGTCGAGGAAAATCGTGCCGCGATGGCATTGCTCGAACTTGCCGATGCGCTGGAGGGTTGCGCCGGTGAAGGCGCCGCGTTCGTGGCCGAAGAGTTCGCTCTCAAGGAGCGTTTCGGGAATCGCGGCGCAGTTGACGGCCAGAAACGGCTGGGTGCTGCGGCGGCTGTGATGGTAGATGGCGCGGGCGACCAGTTCCTTGCCGGTGCCGCTTTCGCCGGTGATGAGCACCGTGGCGTCTGAAGCGGCGAGCTGGCCGATGATTTTGAAGACCTGCTGCATCGGCTCGCTGCGGCCGACGATGCCCAGTTCGTAATCTTCGGATTCCAGCAGGGGTTGGTAGGAGACGACCTGTTTCATGTCGCGCGCGGCCTGGAGCGCGCGGGCGACCAGTTCCTTGAGCTTGGGCACGTCGAAGGGCTTGAGCACGTAATCGAACGCGCCGAGTTTCATCGCTTCAATGGCGGTCTGAGTCGTGCCGTAGGCGGTCATGAGAATGACCGGCAGGCGGGCGTCGAGTTCGCGCACGCGCCGGAGGGTTTCCAGGCCGTTGAGCCCGCCCATGCGGATGTCCATGAGCACCAGGTCGGGCCGTAGCGCCGGGATGAGCCGCAGGGCTTCTTCCCCGCTGGAAGCGGTGGCCACCTCCAGTTCGGGCGACTCAAAGAGTCGGCGGAAGGAGTATTGCACGTCCGGCTCGTCGTCTATGACCAACAATCGTTGCAATGTCATCGGAGCGACCGGTCGGCAGGATAAGCAGGCCAGCCGGGCGAAACAGTCATTTTTGCGTGCGCGAACCGGCGGGGCGGGACGTGCCGCTCGGGGGGCCGGTTCAAGGTTGCAAGGGGCGGGGCGTTTGCCGGCAGGGCGCACGGCGTGATCCCCGCGATGAATGGGTGGCGCGCCGTGGCGTCCTGCGGGCCTTGAGGTGGGCGTTGCGGTGGGGCAGGGCAGGGGACAGACTGAGGGCATGTCGGCTCAAACGGTGATTGCCAACGGGCGGGAAGTGGAAGCGGCGCTGCCGTGCACGATTGAGGAATTTTTACGGGCACAAGGATTTCTGCCGCGCAGCGTGGTGGTGGAGCACAACGGCGAGGCGGTGGCGCCATCGGAGTTTGCGCAGCGGCAGCTTCGGGCGGGTGACCGGCTGGAGATTGTGCGGGTGGTGGCGGGCGGTTGAACGGTGCGCCGCTTGTCAGGGCCGGGGTTCTGCCGTTTAATTCGCGCGATGCAAAAGAAGCTGATGGTTTTGTATCGCGTTTTCCTGGGTTTGCTGGCGGTGGCGCTGGTGTGGTCGGTCTGGGCGTCGCTGGCCCAAGAGAGCACAAATACAGCCGCCCGCACCTCTGTGGAGGTCGCGGGCAAGGAGGCGGGCAAGGAGGTGGGCGCGAGCGCGGCCGGTGTGACCGCCGGCAGTGAACGCAAAAAATTCCAGACGCCCGAATGGGTCGAGCGGCTCGCCCGGGATTTGCCGTTTCTCCGATACGAATGGCTGGGCAACGAGTTGTGGAAGTATTTGTTCTCGCTGCTCTACATCTTTCTGGCGTTTTACGTCTCGAAGTTTCTGGATTTTGCGACGCGGGTGTGGCTGAAGCGTTGGGCGGATCGCACCCAGACGAAGTTCGACGATCTGCTGCTGGAGCTGGTGCGGGGGCCGGTGAAGGTGGTGTCGTTTGTCATTTTCCTGCGCATCGGGCTGGACGTGTTCGAGTGGCCGGAGGTGGTCGAGAGCGTGCTGGCAAAGGCCTTCACGATTCTGGTGGCGGTGGTGATCACCTACTCGGTGCTGAAGCTGGTGGACCTGCTGATGGGCTACTGGCGCGAGCGCGCGGCGCAGGAGGATCAGACCTTCAACCAGCAGTTGCTGCCCATCGTGCGCAAGACATTCAAGGCCTTCGTCATCGTGGTGGCGGCGCTCACCACGCTCAACAATCTGGGCGTGAACATCACGGCGGCGATCGCGTCGCTTTCCATCGGCGGTCTGGCGGTGGGCCTGGCGGCGCAGGACACGCTGGGGAATTTGTTTGGCGCGGTGGCGGTGTTCGCGGACAAGCCATTCAAGATTGGCGACCGGATTCAGCTCGACAACGTGGACGGCACGGTCGAGACGATCGGCTTGCGCAGCACGCGGGTGCGCAATCTCGACGGGCATCTGATCACGGTGCCGAACAAAACGATGGCCAACGCGATCATCACCAACATCACGCGCCGCCCGAACATTAAAACCACGATGAACATCGGCATCACCTACAACACGCCGGTGGAACGGGTGAAGCGGGCGCTCGAAATTCTCAACGAGGTGTATCGCAGCCATCCCAAGACACACGATGTGATCATCAGCTTCAACAAGTTCGAGAGTTCGTCGCTGAACCTGCTGGTGGTGCACTGGTGGAACTCCACCGATTTCCGCGAGTATCTGGGCGGGATGCAGGAGTTGAATCTGCAGGTCAAAGCGCGGTTTGACGCTGAGGGCATCGAGTTCGCGTTCCCGACGCAAACGGTTTATGTGAAGCAGGACTGAGGCGCGGGACGCCGGTGTCACCACGAAACACACGAAGGACACGAAACGAGGTCTGCTGCCTCGCGGTCGGTATTTTGCCGGCATCTTGAACCGCGTTTTGGCAGAAGGGCATCGTCCAAATCGTTCCTCGTTCGATTCGACGTTCGATGTTCAGTGTCTGGTGTTCGATGTTGCACAGAGCGTGCGCAGACGCTTCCTCTCCCAGCGGGAGAGGGCTGGGGTGAGGGCGAACGCGTCGTGGGCAAAAGGGTATTCAAATGTTTGCGGTCCCTCACCCTCACCCTGTCCCTCTCCCTCGAGGGAGAGGGAATTGCCCAAGCCGCCATTGGCGAGCTTGTTCGCCCGGTGCTCACGCATGGCCCCGTTCAAAGTTCAAAGTTCAAGGTTCAAAGTTCAGAGTTTTTGCAGGCTGGCGTCGCGGCTTTGGTTGGACTGCCGACTGCCAGTCGGCGAAATAGCAGATTACCAACCTGCGCTACGCTCCCACACTTCAACGCTCTAGCCCTCGGCGCGCCCAAAGTTGTTGCGGCCTTTCGGGGCTTGAGAGGACTTGAGGGCCGTCGTGAACCCCGAGACGTTGCCCCGGGCCAACGTTCCGGTCGGGCCTTCGGCGCTCAAAGCGCGTGGTCGAACACTGTTTTCGTCGGGGCGCCGAAAACGGCACGCGAGACGCGCACGCGCCCTTTGGGCATTCGATGTTTGATGGGTCGCGGAACGCCTCGTTTTTTTGAGCGCCCGGTGGTGGGAAGGGAAAAGGCCGGCAAAACCCGGGCAAGCAGTTCAAAAAAACAAAAAGGCCGCGCGAACGACCGCGCGGCCCGGGAATCATCGCAAAGCTCAACTCGACGGCACAGCTTCTTCCGTGGCAGCGGTTTTCTGTTTGAAGACCAGCCGGTCCTTGTCGGTCGTGACCAGGATCGGTTCGCCCTCGTGCAGGTTACCGCGCAGGATTTCCTCGGCCAGGGGGTCTTCAAGGAACCGCTCCACAGCGCGACGCATCGGACGCGCGCCGTATTGCGGGTCGTAACCGCGCTCGACGAGGAATTCTTTCGCCTTCTCGTCGAGTTCGAGCCGGATGTTTTTCTTCTTGAGCCGTTCGAGCACCTTGCCGATTTCGAGACCCAGAATCTGGATCAGCTCCGGCTTGCCCAGCGGCCGGAAGACGATCACGTCATCAAGCCGGTTCAGAAACTCGGGCCGGAAAGTTTTCTTGGCCTCCTCCAGGATGCGCTCGCGCATCTTTTCGTAGGAGGCTTCTTCGTTGACCGGGCCGAAGCCCAACGTGCCCTGACGCCGGATGGTTTCCGAGCCGACGTTGGAGGTCATGAGGATGACCGTGTTGCGGAAGTTGACGACGCGCCCGACGTTGTCGGTGAGTTTGCCCTCTTCCAAAATCTGCAGGAGCATGTTCCAAACGTCCGGGTGCGCCTTCTCGATCTCGTCAAAGAGCACGACCGAGTAGGGCTTGCGCCGCACCTGTTCGGTGAGCTGGCCGCCTTCTTCGTAGCCAACGTAACCGGGCGGTGAGCCGATGAGCCGCGACACGTTGAACTTCTCCATGTATTCGCTCATGTCGAGTTGGATGAGCGATTTGGCGTCGCCGAACATCTGCTCGGCCAGCGTCTTGGCCAGGAGTGTTTTGCCGACGCCGGTGGGGCCGAGCAACAGGAACGTGCCGATGGGCCGGCGCGGGTCTTTGAGGTCGGCGCGCGAACGGCGCAGCGCCTTGCACAGCGCCGCCACGGCCTCGTGCTGACCAATGACGACCTTTTCCATCTCGCTTTCGACGGCCAGCAGGCGCGCCATTTCGTCCTGACCCATCCGCTGCAAGGGCACGCCGGTCCACTTGGACACGACGTGAAGGATGTCCTCCTCGTCCACCACCACGCGCTTTTCTTCGCGCAACGCGCGCCAGTCGCGCAGGACGGCTTCGAGTTTTTCCTTGGCGTGCTTTTCGCGGTCGCGCATCTGCGCGGCACCCTCGAAGTCCTGGTTCTTGATCGCCTGCTCCTTGCGGGCGCGCAGCTCCTCAATTTCGGCCTCCAGGGCCTTGGCTTCCGGTGGGCGGGTCATGGTGCTGATGCGTGCCCGGGCGCCGGCCTCGTCCATCACGTCAATGGCCTTGTCCGGCAGGAATCGGTCGGTGATGTAACGGTCCGAGAGCCGCACGGCGGCTTCCAGGGCGCGGTCGGTGTATTCGGCCTTGTGGTGCTCCTCGTATTTCGGTCGGAGGCCCTTGAGGATTTCGATGGTTTCCTCGATGGAAGGCGCATCCACTTTCACGGCCTGGAAACGGCGTTCCAACGCGGCGTCTTTCTCGATGTATTTGCGGTATTCGTTGAGCGTGGTCGCGCCGATGCACTGCATTTCGCCCCGGCTCAGCGCGGGCTTGATGATGTTGGAGGCGTCCATCGTGCCTTCGGCTGAACCCGCGCCGACGATCGTGTGCAGTTCGTCAATGAAGAGGATGATGTTTTTGGCGCGGCGGATTTCGTCCATGACCGCCTTGATGCGCTCCTCGAACTGGCCGCGGTATTTGGTGCCGGCGACCATGAGCGCCAGGTCCAGTGTGACGACGCGCTTGTTGAGCAGCAGTTCGGGCACGTTGCCCCGGGCAATCTCCTGGGCCAGGCCCTCGACGATGGCGGTTTTGCCGACGCCGGCCTCGCCGAGCAACACCGGGTTGTTCTTGGTGCGTCGGCACAGAATCTGAATCACGCGCTCGATTTCGTTGCGCCGTCCGATGACGGGGTCCATTTCGCCCCGGCGCGCGATCTCGGTCAGGTCGCGTCCGAAAGCTTTCAGCGCGGGAGTTTTGACCTCGCCGCGTTTCTCCGGGCCGGAGGGTTTTTCCGGTGTTTCGCCCGAAGCCTGCTCTTCGGCGGCGGCGTAGTTGGGATCGAGCTCCTTGAGAATTTCCTGGCGCGTCTGTTCGAGGTCCACGTCCAGATTCTTGAGCACGCGCGCGGCGACGCCGTCGCCCTCGCGCAGCAGGCCGAGCAGGATGTGTTCGGTGCCGACGTAGGTGTGATTGAGCGCCTTGGCCTCTTTGGCGGCGAGCGCGAGCACCTTCTTGACGCGCGGCGTGTAGGGAATGTTGCCGATGACCTTCTGGTCCGGACCGGTGCCGACCTCCTTCTCCACCTGCATCCGCACGGTCTCCAGGTCGAGGCCCATTTTCTGGAGCACGTTGACGGCGACGCCCTGACCGAGCTTGATCAGGCCCAGCAAAAGGTGCTCCGTGCCGACGAAGTTGTGATTGAACCGGTCGGCTTCCTTGCGCGCCAGCGCGAGCACCTGTTGGGCGCGCGGCGTGAAGTTGCTCATGGCTTCTTCGCTCATACGCGCATCAAATTGCAACGAACGAATGCACTTGTCCAGTGTTGTCCACGGACGCGGTCGCACTCACGACGCCTCAGCCGCGCGCTCGCACCGCACCGCTCACCGAAGTTGGCGGAGGCCGGAACGCGCGAACGAGCAAGCCGGTTCACGGCCCCCGGGCAAATCCGCGCGGCGACGCGGAAAATGCTTTGCGGACGGCGCACACTGCGTTACCAATGGGCCGTGCGCCGTCGGGCGTCCGCGATCGCGCGCGCGGCGGCGCGGGGAAAACCTGCAACGGGAATGAATGCCATGAAACCACCACTCGCGCATCTCCGGTTCCTCCTTTGCGCCATCGGCCTGGGCGCGTCGGTCGCCACGCACGCCAGCGCAGACGGCCTCGACCTCGGCCTGGGCAACCTCTACCGGCTCTCGAATGCCAAATCGCGCTCGATCAGCCCGGAAAACTTCACCGGCGAAAAGGGCAAGGGCGGCATGGCCACCGAGGGCACGGGCAAACACGCCGCCGCCGAACTGGGCCAGGGCTGGAAGGTCTCGCCCTCGGTCGTCATCAAAGCCCGCACGACCTTCACGCTCGGCGAGATTCAAGGACCCGGCTGCATCCAGCAAATCTGGATGACGCCCACGGGCAACTGGCGGCGCTCGATCATCCGCTTTTACTGGGACGACGAACCCGAACCGTCGGTGGAAGTGCCGGTGGGCGATTTCTTCGCGTGTGGTTGGGGGCAGTATTGCCAGATCAATTCGCTGGCGGTGTGCGTCAACCCCGGCAGCGCCTTCAACTGCTACTGGCCGATGCCCTTCCGCAAAAAAGCGCGCATCACGATGGAGAACCTCGACGACCGCGACATGGTGCTCTACTACCAGATCAACTACCAACTCGCCCCGGTCGCCAGGGATGCCGCCTACTTCCACGCCCAGTTCCGTCGCGAATCGCCGCTCAAACAAAAGGGCCTTTACACCATCCTCGACGGCGTCAAAGGTCGCGGCCACTACGTTGGCACCTACATGGCCTGGGAAGTCCACAGCCCCGGCTGGTGGGGCGAGGGCGAAATCAAGTTCTACCTGGACGGCGACCGGGAGTTCCCGACGATCTGCGGCACGGGCACGGAGGATTATTTCTGCGGCTCGTATAACTTCGACACCAAGGGGCCGGACGGCAAAAACCGCTACACGATTTTTTCGACCCCGTACAGCGGCCTGCCGCAGGTGATCCCGCCGGACAAAATTTACGAGCCGGGCCAGCGCTTCGGGCTGTATCGCTGGCACATCATGGACCCGATCCGCTTCCAGAAAGACCTGCGCGTGACCATTCAGGCGCTCGGCTGGAAAAAAACCGAGGCCGGCAGCCGCTACCTGCAACTGGAAGACGACATCGCCTCGGTCGCCTACTGGTATCAAACCGAGCCGCACGCGAAATTCCCGCCGCTGCCCAACCGCGAGCAGTTGAGCTTCGACAAACCCAAACTCTGAACGCGTTTGGCGCGACCGCAACGGGGTCGGGTTGACACCGGGGTTGCGTTGCGGCTCAATGCCCGCGCGACAAACGAACCGTCGCTCTCTGTGCCGTGAACCAGCAAATCACGCAAACCATGAACCTGCTCAAAATTGTGCCCGTTTGCGCGCTGACGAGCCTCAGCGTGCCAAATCTGACCTCGGCCCCGGCAGCCGACGTGCCGCTCCGGGACTACACCAGGGAATGGCCCGCCGATCGCGCCCGGCGCATGGCCTGGTTCGAGGAGGCGCGGTTCGGCATGTTCATCCACTGGGGGCTGTACGCCGTGCCGGCCGGTGAGTGGAAAGGCAAAAAAGTTTCCGGCATCGGCGAATGGATCATGGAGCACGGCAAAATCCCCGTCTCCGAATACGAAACGCTCGTGCCGCAGTTCAATCCGGTGAAGTTCGACGCCCGCGAATGGGTGCGCATCGCCAAAAACGCCGGCATGAAATACATCGTCATCACCAGCAAGCATCACGACGGCTTTGGCCTCTGGCCCTCCGAGCTGACCGACTGGTGCATCAAGTCCACTCCGTTTGGGCGCGACCCGCTCAAGGAACTGGCTGACGCCTGCCGCGAGGCCGGCATTCGCCTCTGCTTCTACTACTCGATCATGGATTGGCATCACCCCGACTGGCCCAAACGCCGCCCCTGGCACGACAAGGCCACCGGCCAGCCTGACATGGACCGCTACGTCGCCTACATGAAGGGCCAGCTCAAGGAACTCATCACCCGCTACGGGCCGCTGGGCATCTTGTGGTTCGACGGCGAATGGGAAGAACCCTGGACGCACGAACGCGGCGTGGACCTCTACAACTACGTCCGCAGCCTCCAGCCCGACATCATCATCAACAACCGGGTCGGCAAGGGCCGCAAAGGTATGGACGGCATGGACAAGGAAGGGCGTGGGGTGGGCGATTACGGCACGCCTGAACAACGCATCCCGCCGACCGGCTTTGGCCCCGGCGTCTATTGGGAATCCTGCATGACCATGAACGACACCTGGGGCTATCGCAAAGACGATCACAACTGGAAATCTGTCGAGACGCTCGTGCGCAACCTCATTGACTGCGCCAGCAAGGGCGGCAACTACCTGCTCAACGTCGGCCCCACGGCCGAAGGCCTCATCCCGCAGCCCAGCGTCGAACGCCTCGCCGCCATCGGCCGTTGGATGCAGGCCAATAGCGAAGCCATTTACGGCACGCGGGCCAGCCCCTTTGAAAAACTCGACTGGGGCCGCTGCACCCAAAAGCCCCACGGCATCGGCACAACGCGTCTTTATCTCCATGTGTTCGATTGGCCCGCCGACGGCCGGCTGGTCGTGCCGCCGCTCGCCAACAAACCCCTGCGCGCCGCGCTCCTGGCGACCGGCCAGAAGTTGCGCGTCAAGAAGACCGGCAACCAAATCGTCATCACCGTCCCAAAGGAAGCTCCCGACAAAATCGCCACCGTCATCGCGCTCGACATCCAGGGCGAACCGCTCGTGCCCAAACCCGGCGCGGCGCTCCCGGAAAGCTCCACCCAACGCGACGCCCGCATGAAACACTGGCGCGACGCGCGTTTCGGCATGTTCGTCCACTGGGGGCCGGTCTCGCTCAAGGGCACCGAGATCGGCTGGTCACGCGGGCGCGAAATTCCCGTCGAGGAATACGACCGGCTCTACCTCCGGTTCAACCCGACGAACTTCAACGCCCGCGACTGGGCGCGCCTGGCGCGCGACGCCGGGATGAAATATCTGGTCTTCACCACCAAGCACCACGACGGCTTTTGCATGTGGAACACCCAACAAACCGATTTCAACATCATGCGCTCGCCATTCGGGCGCGACGTTGTGGGCGAACTGGCCGCCGCCTGCCGCGCCGAGGGCGTCGCCTTTGGCACCTACCACTCCGTTTGCGACTGGCACCACCCGGATTTCCCGTTGACCAGTCCCGGCGGCAAGGTGCGCCGCCCATTGAGCAACCTCGACCGCTACGAGCAATACCTCCACGCGCAGGTCACCGAATTGATCCGCAACTACGGTCCGCTCTGGGTCATGTGGTTCGACGTGCCCCAGGAATTCGACACTGCGCGCGGGCAACGGCTCATTGACCTGTGCCGCTCGCTGCAGCCGGGCATCATCGTCAACAACCGCAGCGGCGCCCCCGGCGATTACGACACCCCCGAACAACGCATCGGCGGCTACCAGGACACCCGCCCTTGGGAAACCTGCATGACCCTCGGCACCCAGTGGGCCTGGAAACCCAACGACCGCATCAAATCGCTCGAAGAATGCATTCACAACCTCATCCGCTGCGCCGGCGGCGACGGCAACTTCCTGTTCAACGTTGGCCCGCGCCCGGACGGTCTCATTGAGCCGGACCAGGCCCAACGCCTGCGCGAGATGGGCGCGTGGCTGCGCCAGTACGGTCGTGCCATCTACGGCACGCGCGGCGGCCCGTTCAAGCCCACCGACTCGCTCGCCAGCACCCGCCGCGGCAACACCATTTACCTCCACGTGCTCGACTGGAAAACCGACACCCTCCGCCTGCCACCCCTGCAGGCGCGCATCCGCGCCACCCGCGTGCTCACCGGCGGCACAGCCGACGTTCAACAGAGCACCCACGGCATCAGCATCCGCGTCGCCCCCGAACATCGCCACGACATCGCCACGCTCATCGCGCTCAAGCTCGACCGCTCCGCCATGGACGAGCCGGCCGTGAGCGTGAATTGAAGGCGCGCGCCTCCGCTTCCATGAGGCGCTGCCCATGATAGGCTCCGCCTATCGCGCCAAAAGGAAGAAACTATTTCGGTGCGCGACCGTTTTCCGCTTCACTGAGAGCACGTGAACACGGGCCGATGAACGGCCCAAAAACCAGGAACACAACCGAGCCAAAGTTTATGTCTGCAGAAACCAAAGAAGCCAAATGCCCGTTCAACCACGGCGCCGGGTTCGCCGGCGCAGTCCCGGCCGGCGTCGGCACCACCAACCGCGACTGGTGGCCGCACGCCCTGCCGCTGGAAATCCTTCACCAGCACTCCGAAAAGTCCAACCCGATGGGGCGGGACTTCGATTACCGTAAAGAGTTCCAGAGCCTGGATTACTGGGCGCTGAAGAAGGA